>DYPU01000017.1 GCA_020719725.1 Anaerolinea sp.
CCATCACCCTGCAACCCTGGTTCGAAAAATTACTTAAAGAAAGCGGCTTTCAGCTACACCAAAATATTGTCATCCTCGAACATAACTTGCTCGAAAAACTGGTGCCCATCCACACCAGCCAGGCCAGCCTGCGCCCTATGACCAGCCACGATCTGCCCGCCGTAGCCCAAATTGACAACCAGGCCTTTGAAAGCCTCTGGCAAAATTCAG
Organism: Anaerolinea sp.; assembly: GCA_020719725.1. Lineage (GTDB taxonomy): Bacteria > Chloroflexota > Anaerolineae > Anaerolineales > Villigracilaceae > UBA8950. The sequence goes on from DYPU01000017.1 coordinate 211, forward strand.
CATCATCACTCGAAATGGCCTTTGCCCAGGCCGGTCATGCCACCATCATCGAGGCCCAACCCGGCCAACCGCTTGCCTATCAAATCAGCACCAAAAACCCCTTTGGCGTTCATCTGGCCCGCCTGGCAGTTAGCCCCAGCGCCCAGGGCCAGGGCTATGGCCGCATACTCATCCAAGACCTGCTCTATCAGGCCCAAAAACAGGGCTACCATCGCATCACCGTCAATACCCAATCCAACAATCAGGCCTCGCTTGCGCTTTACCACCAGCAAGGCTTCCAACTCACGGGTGAACAATACCCGGTCTATCTATTTGGCTCTCAAACATCTTCATAGGAGATACAACAATGCCTCGACCTGATTCTGTTATCGTCAATGGACTCGTCCGCCAGGCGCTTGTCTCGGCAGAAGAAGTTTTGGGCACGAATGGCCTGCACGCCGTTTTACGCGCCTCCGGGTTGGAACGCTACATCGACAACCTGCCGCCCAACGACATGAATCCCGCCATTAAAACATCCGACTACGCCCACCTCAACCAGGCCATTGAAGAGTTCTACGGGCGCGGTGGACGCGGTATGTTACGTCGGGTTGGCAAAGCCTCCTTCCAATATGGTCTGCGCGAACAAGCCGCCCTGCTTGGCCTGGCTGGGGCCGCCATAAAACTCCTGCCAGAAAAACAACGTATTAAATTTATTCTCAATGGCATGGTCAACGCCCTCAAAAAAAGCAACCCAGAAGTAGATGCCTGGGTTGAAGAAAAAGACGGCAGCCTGGCCTACATTGAAAAAACCTGCGCAATCTGCTGGGGCCGCACTAGCCCCACCCCCATCTGCCATCTCTACCTCGGCTCCATTGGCGAAGCCGTGCTCTGGGCCGCTGGCGTTGAACACGAAATTATCGAAACCCACTGCATAGCCAAAGGCGACGAATACTGCCGCTTTGAGGTGGGAGAAGCCAAAGCGTAAATCTACCCAACCATTTTAGCGCCTAGTCAGATTTACTCGAGTTTTAAAACCTAAAAAATGCGCTTTTCCATATCTATTCAGGCAAGCCATCTCATCCGTATACAAGATGATCCAATTCTATCTGACTTTTCTCTTGGGCTTTCCCCACGAATCTGGGAAGAGCTTGGTTTTATTAGAGCTAAAAAATAGCGGGGAATACTATCCCTCCGCCAAACAACCAGCATCGAATTATCGATTACCGCTATTTGTTCCTTCGCAAGGCTCATGCTATCTCCCAACTTTAAGAAAGCCCTGCCAGAGTCAGATTTTATACTGGACAAATTTAGGCGAACATGGCAGAATCGGCCAACCTATTTGAAAGGAGAAAGTTTCTACATGAGTAAACGTCAAGAAATGCGCGAAAAGCGTCAAAAGCAGCAGCAAACACAACGCATCGTGATTGGGTCAATTGTTTTATTGGGGGCCTTACTGGTAGCCCTGGCATTCATCCTGCCCAGCCTGAACACTCAGGCCAGCGTTCCATTTGAGCCAAAATCCCGGCCTCAGGCCAACTTTAACGCTATGGGCGACCCGAATGCCCCTATCACCATTACCGAGTATTCTGATTACAAATGCAGCCACTGTGGCGATTTTACATTGGAAACAGAACCCGAACTGGTGAAAGAGTACATCGAAACCGGCAAAGTCTATTTTATCTACCGCTCCATGGCAGATTGGATTACCCCAGAATCTCTGGTTGCGATTGAAGCCTCATACTGCGCGGGAGACGAAAACAAATTCTGGGAATTTCACGATATTGTCTTTTTGAACCAGGCCACCACCTTCAACAATGCTCAAATGACCCGTTGGGCCAACGAACTCGGCCTCGACCCAGATAGCTTTAACGCCTGTCTCTCTTCTGGAAAATATAACGAACTAGCCAAACAAGACGGCATCGACGGCGCAGCGCTCGGAGTTGAAGGTACGCCCACCTTCTTCATCACCTACACCCTCAATGGTGAAGAAAAACAGGTTGTTTTACCTGGCGCTTACCCCATCGACGGCTTCCAAAAAGAAATAAACACAATTCTGACCGAGCTTGGGCAGTAAAACCAAAATCAAAAAGAGACCGGAAGCAAGCCGCTTTCGGTCTCTTTTTGATTCCATAAACCCCTCTCAGGGTATATCTGGCACAAGGTAAATCACCGTACTGCCTGCCCGAAAAACTTCCACCGCATTCTCAAATTTCGTTTCATTCACGGCATACGTATGCCTTTCCAAATTCCCAAGCACCACATAGCGAACGTTGTAGCGCTTCAGAATCTCCGCCGCATCTACCCAGGAAGGCGTTTCATACAAATGACGCAAATCATTCTCACGCCCGGCATAGGCCTGGTCACTGCCACGCCACTGCCACTCGTGCCAGGCCCACCCCAGCACGCTTTGTAAGCCGCTATGCGTCGCCATACGGGCATACTCACTATAACTTCCACCCACCGCCTCGGCCACCACCCCAAACGGCTGTTCACGCAAAAATTCCACCGCCGCCGCGTCGTCTGGCGAGTATAAAGCAAGGTACGCCCCAGCATCCAGGGTACGAAACTGGGTTTTAAAATCATTGGCCCGATTGGGCAGACTCAAAATCGGATAGGCCAGCCCCATACCTACAACCAGCAGTAGCACAATTCGCGCCAGCCAGCCCCAAAATCGACGCGCTTCGCTAAAAATAATCACAAAAGCAAATGCCGCAGCCAGCGACCACAACATCCAGGCCTGGTAATAAAACTTAAAGACCGTATTCATCCGGTTGCCAAAACCATCACGCAAAAAAACGAACTCAGGAGCCAGCACCAACAAGCCGCCCAGCAAAATCATCAAAAGCGAGAAAAGCAGGGGCCCTGCTTGCTCTTCAGAAGCTGGCCCGGCCTGATCCGACGATACCGTATCTGTGGCTTGCAGCGCTGCGTCCGCCACCGTAAGCCGGGTCGCCGCTAAATAAGCCGCCGCTCCGCCGATGAGCAGCAACAGCGTCAGCAATCCGCCAAAAAACTGAAAGCGGCGCTGAGTGGCTGCGGTCAACACTTCGAGGATGCCTGTTGCGCCCTGTGAAGTAATAAATTGCTGCCCAACCGGGGTGTTTGCCAATAAAACGCCCAGCGTCAGCGAGAACAGCCAAAGCCCAAGCGTCAATCCTAAAATCAGGCTAAAGCCCAGGCGCAAATTAGACGTAATCTTGCCGCGTAGCTGCCAGAGAAACAGGAATAAAGGCACAAATAGTGAGCCAAACATAATCCACAAGTAGGTGCCGCGCGTGGCAAAAACAATATTTGGCAAAACTCCACCGGCTTGTGACGAAAAACTGATATAGAACGGGAAATAGAGCAAAATCGCGGCCAGCCCAAGTGTAGCGCCAAAAGCGACCAGTTCTTCCAGCCTTTTCCAATTCCAGCCCAAGCGCTGAACGCGCTGTAAGATCAACCCCAGCCCGGTCAGCGCCAGGAAAACCGGCAAATCCCAGGTGTTGAGAAAGGCCAGCCCGCCCAGGGTGACAGCTAAAACGACAAATCCGCGTGGGGCAAGCGGTAATTTGAACCAGCGCAGGTTAATTTCGCCTTGCCAGCCTCCCAAGTAGAGGTGAAATGCCAGCGCCAACGAGAGCAGGCCAAAAGGCATAGCCAGCACATGCGGGTGCAAATCGGCCAGCAAGTAGGAGAAAAAGGGAAATTCATCAATGACTTCGGTGAAAGCGTGGGTCAAATCGTAATCATGCAAAACTCGCGCGGCGCGCCACCACCACCAAAAGCGCTCAGGCGTCCATCCCAGCGGCAGCGTGGGCGGCAAGCTGAGGTCTTTCATATCCAACCAGGCCCAAAACGTGCCAGAAGCCGAACCATCTGCAGCAAAAGTCCAGCCCAGGCCGCGCCGATGCACAAGTTCCAAAAAACCTTCCAAGTTGCTGATAATGAGTAAGAAAAATGGGCCAAGCAGGGCCTGAAAATGGGCCGAAGACTTGCGGTAAACTGCAAGCAGGTTATATAAAATACCGTAGGCCCCAATTGCGCTAAGGCCAAAGACCAGGGAAATCATCAGGTTGAAGGCCACGCCGCCAGAAGTGGCCGTCAACTTGGCAATCATGCCGGTGAGCACATAGCCAAAGTAATAATAAGAAATTCCATAGCCAGCCAGCCAGGGGTCGTTAGGCGGAAACGTTTCAGAGCGCAAGACAGCATTGATAAATGCCAGTTCCATTGGTTTTTCAGTGCCCAGGGCTTCGGGCGCATTCGCGCGCGCAAAAGCCAGCCCGGCAAACGCCAACAGGAAAAGCGCTTCCACCAATAGGGTGTAGCCCCAATGGGCTTTGAGCCAGCCCCAAACAGGCCGTGAACCGGTCTCTTTTGTGCCCCACCAGACCGAAAAAACGCCAAAAGCCAGCCAGGTTGCAAATAGTCCGCCCAAATCATTCCGCGCCAATCCCAGTGAAACGGCCTGCCAAAAGAGAAATCCCCACAGTAACAGGCCGAGGGCGCGGCTGAGGGCATAGCCCCGGTCGGGCAGGGCGGGCAGCAGGCGGTAGGCCAGCGGAAATGTGAGCAAACCCAACAGGCTGACGAGGATGTACCAGAAGATGAGGTTAAGCATAGAGGTTAGTCCAGGAAAGGCAGTTTAAACGTCCCGTCGGCGCGCGGCTCGAAGGGGTGGGCGGCGGTGACAGCTTCAGGGTTGAGCGGCCCGTAGAGATGCGGGAACGGGCTGACGGGTGGGGGTGTTCCGACGGGCGTAGCAGGGTGGGAGGGAGCCTCCCAGCGCAATTCGGCGGTTAAACAGGAAACGTCTATGGCCAGCAAAATCAGCCCGCTTTGTCCAAGATAGAAAGCGTTTGCTACTTGCAAAACCTGGTCGGCACGCGAAAGGTGGATAAAGCCTTCTTTGGAAAGTGACGCGGCCCGATAAGCCTGGCCGGGCTGCCAATCGTTGCGGGCGACGATGTGGTAAATGCGGTTGGGATGGGTCATTGGAGCACCTCGTAGATGACGGTTTGCAGGTCACGATAGACTTCACGCCAGAGGAGGCCGTTTTGGCTTTCAAATTTGAGCAGGCCGCCGGGTGTGTAGTGAATACGTTCCACTTGCCCCACAACGATGTAGCGCACGTCGTATTTTTTGATGAACTCCTGCGCGGCTGGGATGTCGGAGGTGTTGTAGAAGTTTTGGACTTCCAGCCCGCGCCGGGCCACTATACCGGCAGGCGCAAGGCGACGTTGTTGTTCCTGATGCCATTGCCAGCCGACGACGGTGGGCAGGCCGGTGTAAACGGTGTAGCGCGAGAACCAGGTGTATTGCACTCCAGCGGGCGCGCCTTCCAGGACTACCGGCGATCCTTTGATATTAGCTTGCATCCAGAGGATGGCGCGGTAATCCTGGCTCAGGTCCATGTCTGTTTGATCCCAGTAAGTGACGTGGGCCATGTATTCCATGCTGTCCAGGCCATTGGGCAAGTTGACCCCCATGCGATCTTGAATTTTGGCGTTGGTGGCTGTAAATGTGAAGAGTAACGCGCCGCCACTGAGTAAAAAGAAGCCGGTCTGCCAGATTTTGCGCCAGATGGAGTGCCATTCGTCAAATTCGGCCAAAGTCCAGGCCAGGGCGGCGGAGGCGCTGATGGCAAAAAGCACCCAGGCTTGCATATAGAATTTGAAGACGGTGTTCATTCGGTCGCCAGCCAGGACAACGACATCGACTCCGAGTGAAACAGCCAGAGCGGTGCCAACCATAAAGAGCGCCATGCGCTTGGAGTCGGATAGCCCTGGCCGCAGCATCAGAATCAGCGCCCAGGCGGCGAGGGGCAGGCAGAACCAGGCGATGCTGGTTTTGGTGCCAAAAACAAGCAGCAGTACTGCGCCAATCAGCAAAATCAGGGCTAATTCAATGAGCAGTTGGTAGGGTTTCAGCTTGGCGAGCGCCGAAAGCGGGGTTTGCGCCAGCCATTGGCGGGTTTCCCAGGTCATCCAGAAGAAAATGACAAACAGGAATAGCCCAAATTGAGTCCAATAGGACCAGATCGGGGTTTTTTCGTTTTCCCAGAGTTTGACTTCGGTGTAACCCAGGCCAAACCAACGGGAATAAGGCTGATAAAAGAGTAGCGCAAAGGCCACCAGGGCAACCATGCCTGCCAGGGCCAAACCAGCCCGTTGTAAGGTGGGGGACAATCCGTATCGTTTTTGCTGACCAACCTCAACATAGCGAAAAATAGCGTAGCCAGTTACCAAAACAGCAAATACGAGGTAGGTGGGTAAGTCCCAGGTGTTGGTGGGACGTAATGCGCCCAAAGCCAGCCCGCCAAAGGCCAGGGTTGCCAGCCAGTGCATTGGTTTCAGGTTGCGGGCAAAAAGAGTGGAAAGCGCCCAAGCCAGCGCCAACACCGTTAGCGGCAGAGCAATCATGTGGGCGTGCAAATCGCTGTATAGAAAAGTGAAAAGCGGAAATTCGGTGATGGCAACATCGCCTGGCGGCATCACCCGGCTGGGATTCCAGTACCATTGATCGAGCGGAATACCTCCGGCCTGACCCTGGAGCGTTTTGAAAAAGCCCTGTGCGGCCCAGACAATTCGTTCAACCATCCAAACATCGCGGCTGGCAAATATTTCGTATGCAACGGCTTGTTTTTGCAAATGCTGAAAAACCAATTGGATGACACCCAGGTTGCCCAGTAGAACCAGCCCAACCGCAGCAGAAATGCCCGCCAGAAGACGGCTGTCAAAAAGCCGAACCCGGGTCAATTGGTCTATTTTGGAATCTTTTTTCCAGAGTGCGTAAAAATTCCAGGCCAAAGAAAAGCCGCCCAGGGCCAACATGGCAAACAGACTTGGCAAAATAAAGTTATAAGCAATGGCTGGCACAATGGCAAGCAGTTTGACCGGTGTTCCGACCAAGACAAACCCGTAATAGTAATAATTGATATAGCCACCCGCAAACCAGGGGTCATAGGGCGGGAAGGTGGTGCTCTTTAAGACGGCGTTGAAGTACGCAAAATCCATTGGGCGCTCGCCACCTTTGGCTGGATGCCACAAATCGGGGTTGCCTACCCGAATGAGCAAGTCGATGATAAAAAAGGCCAGAAAAATGGCTTCGACTAGCAGAAAGTAACGGCCTCGGGCGCGGATTTCGGCGCGGAGCGCTTCGCGTTGCAGCCAGGCAGCGCCCAGCCCCGCCAGCGCAATTAGCCCCAAGCTAATGGCAATGGTGGGGCGGGTATAGACTCCGCCCAGCGAGGCCGGGAGCCAGGCCAGCCAGGCCAGGAAAATCAGGCCAACCAGGCGCGCAAAGGGGTAGCCACCATCGCTAAGACCCGGCAAAAGCAGGCGCAACAAGGGATAGGTCAACAATCCCAACACAGCCAGAAAGATGTACCAGATTAGCAGGCCAACCAGCGGGTAGTAATTTTGCACCGCTTGATACGAGAACAAGTCCGACCAAGTACCACCCGCTTGTTGCACAGCATTCCGTTCTGCTGAAAGCTGCATTCCGTTGGAAAGAATCGTCAAATTGGTGTTGACCAGCGGCGCAGCGGCAGACGCGCCAAGGGTCTCACAAATCCCCGGAATGCCAAAGCAGGTACGCGGCCACATTTCGCCAGAGGGTGCGCCCCGGTAGGAACTGGCCTTACGCGGTGTAAGATGGACGACGCGCGTCAGGTCTACCGCTTGAAGGATGGCACGCGCCGCCAATGGGCTATAACTGGCTTGCTTTTTGAACAAAAGAACTTTGGGGTGGTCATAAACAGTGAAGGCTTCTTCGGCAAATTGGGTATTGATTTCCCAAAAGCCGAGTGAACCCAGGTCGAGGGTGGGGTACGATTCAAAGACTTGAATCAACTCGTAACCCAATTGACCTTGAAACATCTCGGGGCGGGCCACACTGTAACACCACAGCAAATCTTCCCCATCGGGGCAACCCAATAAGGCGCGGTAAAGCGCGCTCGTCAGTGGATAACGCTCTGGGACGCGGGTGGTGGTTCCCCATTGGCGATTGGATGAAATGAAAATGTAATCACCCTGATCGAGGTTGTTCAAGAAAATGTTCAGTTTCTCTTGGTTGTCGTCCCAATACATTTGGAAGTTTAAATCGCCCCGATAGATGCCGCCGTAGCCGTCGTAGCCGTCCATGCGCAGGGGCAGGCCATCGTCCCAGTCAGTTTCATTAATCGGAGCAGAGCCAGCAAAGGTCAATTGGCCGCTGGTTTCGAGGCGCAGGTAGTATAGTTGATCTACTTGCATGACGAGCGGCGTATCCAACAGCAGGGTAAAGGGCTGACCGCGCGGGTCGCTTTGGGCGGCAAAATCGGCCTGAGTTTGGCTACTGGCGAGGATCGTTTCGGGAGCAAAACCAAAATCGCTGGAGATGCTGGCTTTGACGGTTTGGGGGCCACCGTTCTGCGAGTCAAGGGCGTAGGCAAAAGTCAATTGGCGCAGAGTCCCGGCGTAATTGGCGTTGAATTGGGTCACAAGCGGGGTTGCCGGGCTGATGACAAAATCACGCGCATAGGTGAGAGGCTGCTGCCGAAGCACACCATTGCTTTCGATCTGAAGGTTGATGGGGCCGGGGACGTTTTGATAAATCCAGCGGGTGGCCTGAACACGAGTATGTTCGCGGGTATAGATGCGCGTAAAGGCGTAGGCCCAGCCAAAGGTGGCCGCCAGCACCGAAAATCCAAGTAAGAGATAGAAGCCTGCTACAAATGGTCTCAATTTTGGGCCGTTTGGGGCGGGCCAGCGCGGGCCATGCAACAGGAACCAACCGGCCATCATTGCCAGCAAGGGGTAGATGGGAAGCTGGTAGCGCATGGTGGGATTCCATTCAAAGGATTGCCAGACGAAATAAGCGCCTGTCCAACCCCAGAGCAACAGGTGATCTTGCCAATCGCCACGCAGAATGCGCCAGCCCATATAAAGATAGCCCACCCAGGCCAAAATACCAAGCGGCCAGCCGAGGCCCCACAGAACAATGTTCTCAAGCGAGAAGGTTTTTGCGCGGCGCGCCCATTGTAAGGCCGGAGGAAAATCGACATCGCCAGCGGCTTGTGAGCGTTGCTCGCTGATGGTCTGAATCCAGGCCGGGTTGGGGCTGACTCCCAGTAAACCGGGGCCGCTAAAGGCGTAGGGTTGGAAAATGCGGAACGAGAATAGGGTCAAAAATGCGCCCAAGACCAACAGCCCGGTCAACGTCCACAAATAATCCACCTGACGAGGCTGCGGGATTTTGGCGCGGTTGCGCCAGAAATGGAGTAAGAGCGCCCCCGGCAGCAGGGCTGCGATGGGGGCCGCGTTGAGTTTGGAGGCCATCGCCATGCCGGTTGCCAGACCAAAAAAAAGGGAAGACCAGAATAACCCTGAAGTAAAAATGGAAATCCACCAGGCATTGGGCCTGGATTCATTTAGATTGTGGTGCAGGGGCGGGGCCAGGGAAACTTCGAGGGCGAAGTAGGCCGAAAGGAGCATGAAAAAGGTCGGGAAGTTATCGACGGTGAAGAAGTGGGATTGCTGAATTTGCATGACGGCCAGGGCCGAGAAGGTAGCGGCCAGCAGGGCAACTTTGCGTCCATAACGACGCGAAACCAGCAGGTAGAGCACAAAAACGGAGGCCAGGTCGATTAGAGCAGACATTTGCCGCCCAACCAGGTTGATTTGGTCGTAGCCAGCCATGCCGGTTAGTTCACCTACGTATCGGACAATGAAAAGGGGCAGTGTGCCATAAACGTAAAAACCGTAGCCACGATTATTGGGGTTGAGCGGCGATGTGGCCGTATCAAAATAGTCTGAAAATGAAATCCACTGTTTTTCGGAATTTGGGCATTCTTCGAGGCTGAGGTTGGGAGTGTCACAGCCCAGCACCGGCGAAATGGAAGAGGCCACCATCGTGAGGAAGCGTTCATCCGGGTGCAGGTGTTGGCTTTGATCCCAATCTGAAATCAGACTGGGGAAGGCATTTTTATCGGGTGCGCTAATGGCCTGCCAGACCTGGCCCAGCGTCCAATCGGGGCCGATCAGTCGGAAGTAGGCTCCCAATAACAAGACCAAGATTAAGGCAATATCTGACAACCAGGAAAAGGAACGACGCGAAGTTTGCATAGGATTAGGGCAGTGTAATTTCAGAGGAAGGAACCGAAAAGACCCAGAAATCTTTTCCGGTGAGTTCGGCGTTGGCCTTGAAGTAGCTGAGAGACCCTTGCGGGTAAGTCTGGCGCAATAAATTCAGGCTTTCGATGTCATTGTCTTTGATGAAGAAGAGTTTGTTGCCGGTTACGGCAAGTGTATCCGGGATGGATTCGGGCCATAGCACCGGGTTGTAGAGCGGGTCGCCCAGCCAGGTTCCAACCAGACGAGTATCAACCCAATAGGGGTAGGCAATTACCCAGGCATTTTTAGCGGGGTTGCCAGATAGGACAAAAGATTGGGTAACGCGCCCAATGTCAGAGATGTTCCAGGCGCTATAGCGGAACTGGGAGGCATACTGACGAAAGAGCAAGTCATAGTTGAGCATGGCCGACCAGGCCAGCAGAAAAGTGATCAGCGCCAGGGCGCTTTTACGCCAGCCCAAGCGTTGCAACCCCTGAAGCAATCCATCCAAGGCAAAGGCGACGATGATAAAAACGGTAATGTAAGCGCCACCCGCGCGGTTCAGGGATGGATTCTCTTGAGGGAAGGCCAATGAAAGAATCGAAGGCATCATCAAGAGGGGCACAGAGAGCACCAAGAATAAATCCCGCCAATCCCGCTGACGAAGGTAGCGAACAAACAAAACCAGGGTGCCAAACACAAAAAAAGCCGCGGAAACCAGGTCGAGCGCCGGACGATTCATGACGGAGTTGGTCCAGGTATTGCCGTTGTTCAGGTTAAACACCAGCATAGCGTTTTTTAGATTATCAAAAAAAATGGGCAGCGGTTCGCCTGGCAGGGGCCGCTCTAATTCAGCCAGGCGGGTAAGCGAGCGGAAGGCAACCACGTCGGGATACTCAAGCCCATAGCGCAGTAACGGTAAAAAGACAAAAAACGAAGTTAAAACCAAGATCGCAGAAAGGGTCAATGTCTGCTTGCGCAGTTCAGCGCTGCGGGGATGGAGCAAGTAAAGCAAGACGACGATCACTACGACAATGGGTGTAAATCGAAAGGGGCTATAACCATGTAGGCCCAACCCTAAAAACAGCCCGGAGAGAATGAAATCATTGCGATCTTGCCTTCGCAGGCCACGCAAAAGGTAGAAAAGTACCGGCGCAACAAATAGCGGATATAAAGGAAAGCGCAGCCCAACCCGGCTAATGACATTCGGCCAATAGGCCACTGCCGTGAAAACAAGCGCAAAAAACGCCACGCGTTTATTGAATAGTTCTTTGCCAAGCAAGTACACATACGGCAGGGTGAAAAATCCGGCCAGGGCGGTTCCCAGTTTGAGGCTTAAAAAGGATAGACCGGTATTAAAAATAGCGGCGACGGCCACCGTTAGATACATTTGGAAAAACTCACGGCCAGTATTGCGCGGAAAGAAGATGAATGTATGGCCCTGAGTGATGTCGTACACATCCAGTAATTTTTCGGCATGATCGCTAAATGGCTCTGCCGGAATGCCAGCCAGGTTGGAAAACCGATAAAAAGCCGCCAAGCCAAAAACCAGGAATAACAAAATTAGCCAGGGTGTAATTTTTACCTGCCAAAAATTCTGGCTTAAAAAATTTCTGACCTGATCCCAACGCTGCGCCCAGGAAGTTTTTTGCACCCAGAGCGCAGAAACAAGCAATCCGATGGAGAAGAACCACAAGCTAACATTAAACGGGGTGAAGAGGTTGTCACCAAGAGACCAGAGCGCCAAAACACCAAATGCCAGGGCCGCAATCAGGCTTTTTCGCTTAAAAACACCGCTATCCAGGCTGGGAAATTCCTGGCGCAATTCGGGTAGCACCCATTCGGCTTGCCAAACGGCCCAGGCAAAGAAAATCAGCGCAGCCAGGTAAAACGCCACTGCCAGAGTGTGCTGAGGGTTCGGCGGCTCCAAAAGCGATTGCCCGGTAAGCGCCAGCGCCAGCGCCAGCAAAGAACGCCAGGGCAGCCGCCCCAAATTGGCAGACAACGAAGCTGAAAAGGCGGGTAAGGCTGGGGGTAATTGTGTCGCTTCAGGGAGAATCACTTCAGGCAGGTCAATTTTTCCTCGCGACCAGGGATTTAGCTTGGACTTAAGATAATCTAAAACACTCGGCTCTTCCATGCGTCAATTCTTCTCCTGCCAGGGCGGCGGGGGCCGATCAGCCCACGCGCCGGGTAATGTAAAAGGTATAAGCGCCTTTTTCTTGCGGCACAGGTTCTGCGTAATAACGTTGCAAAAAGCTCAGCAGTAAGGCCAAATTCCAGCGGGATGGGCTAAGTAGCCACTTACCAAATAGTTTTTTTGTAATCAACGCAGGTAGACCAAAGTAATGGCCCCATTCCAACACCGCCAGCGCCGCCGGGGAAAAGTAATGCCAGTATTTTTCAATTTTGAAACCCGCTTTTTCCAGGCGTTTTTCCCAAGTTTGCGGGTCATCACAATGGTGGTGACGCGAAATTTTATTAAAAAAGGCGCGGTAGGCCGAAGCCAGGGGTTTCAGCCCAATAGAATCCAAAAAACGGGCAACTGAAAGGTTAGGCAAGAAATTATGATTGGGAACGCAAAAGATAAACGGCGCGCCTGGCTGAAGTACGCGCGCAGTTTCGGCCAAAACCACATCCAAATGCGGGATATGCTCTAGCACCGAATTGCTCACCGCGCTGGCAAATTGTCCATCCTGGTAGGGCATTTTGCCGCCATCGGCTTCAACCAAAAGCTGATAGGCGTTATACTGCCTGGCTTCGTGAATGGGATCATGCCAGGGGTCGAGACCCACCTCCAGCGGACGATCAAAAGTCAGGCTGGCAAAGTGACCGTCTCCACAGCCCACATCGAGGGTGGGAGAGGGCAGGTCAAGCCCGGTATAGAAACGCGATTCAACCGCGCGCAGTAACCCGCGAAAATAGGGCAGGCTGCGAATGTGCAAGTACAAGAAGTCTTTCTGGGGTTGGTTAACAGAGGCTGGTTTCATCATCACAAGGTTCCAAAAGAATAAGTTTTAGAGGCGCGGATTAAGACTTTTTGAGTTTTTCAAAAAGTTTTTCGTATTCAGCGGCAACATGATCGGGATCGTACGGCAGGGCAATCTGGCAAGGGTCGCGGCGATATTTTCCGGGCTCGGCCAAAATTTGTAGGATGGCTTCCGCCAATGCCGCCGCATCGCCAATCGGGGTCACTTTGCCCATGCCGGTCATTTGCACCGGGCGGCGAACCCCCGGCAGGGCCGATGCCACGCAAGGCGTATTATTCAGCATAGCTTCAATTTGCACCAGGCCAAATGCCTCGGTAGAATTCAGGCTGGGCACAACCAACACATCCAGATTGGGGTAATAGGCCGCCATTTGCTGCGGATTCAGGTTGCCGAGAAATGTCCAGTGGCCGGTTTCTTCCTGTTTTTTGATGATGGGAGCCAGGCGGCTGAAGTAGCCTTGTTCGCCCATCACATTGAGATGCTGACCAGCAAACAAAACCTGAGCCTGCGGATATTGTTTCAAAATGACGGGCAACGCTTCCAGCAAAATCTCTACACCCTTTTCGGCGGCGAAGCGGGTTGCCATGCCAATCACCGGGTGACGTTCACGGGTGAGGTGGGTTTGCCCAAAAGCCTCCACTGCGCCCGTCGCAGCAGGAGGTAGCTGAACCGGCGGCAGAATTGGCGTTAGTTTGGCGGTGTAACGTGAAAGAAACGGCGAGTGATCGGCGTAATCCTGGGTATACGTCACGACATTATGCGCCAATTGGGCCGCCATGTGGTTTTGAAAATCGACCACACCATTGACAATGCGATTAAAAAAGCCAGCAGGCAATAATAAATCGCAATGGTAGGTCAAAATTGCCAGCTTGCCCATCAATCGAGCGCGGGCGGCAAACCCAGGCGCATCGAACTGAGGCAGGTGCATCTGCACCACGTCGTTTTCGGCCACATATTTCCAGGCCAGCCAGCCAAAGGTGGGCATAATGACGCCTTTGCTGATGCGAAAGGCCACCGGCGCGCGCACAATTCGCACCCCATTGCGCATTTCCTCGCGCGGCGTGCTCTTGTCAAAATGCGAAGTCAGAATCGTGACCTGATGACCACGCCGGGCAAAGGCTTCGGCCAGGCGCTCGGCATAAATAGTCAGCCCGGAAGTATGCGGGCGATAGTAAGTGAGGACAGTTAGAAGTTTCATAGAATAGTTCGACCGATTATAACCCAGGCCAGGCATAGACCCTGGCGCTGGGAAATATTTCACAGATTGCCTGCTCCATGTTTCCTTGTGAAGACAGCCCACCCAACCGATAATCAACGTAGAAAAAGGACTGGAGGCTGCGATGAAAGAAAACGTTACGGTCAAATTTTGGGGTGTCCGCGGGAGTTACCCAACCCCCGGCCTGGATACCGTCGCCTTTGGCGGCAATACCGCCTGTGTCGAAGTGCGCGCCGGGCAGCACACCCTCATTATTGATGCCGGGACGGGCATCATTCCACTCGGGCGTGAATTGACGCGGCGCGCTGCCCAGGAAAAAACAGCCGTCAGGGCCGTTTTGCTCTTCAGCCACTTGCACCACGACCATACCCAGGGCTTTCCATTCTTTGGCCCAGCCTACAATCCCGCCGCGCGCCTGCACCTATTTGGCCCAGGCGCTTCCGAAAAAACGCTGGAAAACCTGCTGGAGCACAATCAACAACCGCCTTCCTTCCCAATCACCCTGCGCGATATGAATGCCGCCAAAGAATTTCGTTCATTACAGGAACCCGATGTGATTGTCCTGAACGAGAACGAGGTCCGGCTGACAAGGGGCGAGGCAACCGCCCCCGAAAGCGTGGTCATCCGTTTAATGAAGTCGTATGCCCACCCAGGCGGGGTTTACATCTACCGCATCGAATGGCGCGGTCAAACCCTGGTCTACGCCAGCGACATCGAAGGCTATGTGGGCGGCGACCGGCGGCTGGTGGCTTTTGCGCAAAACGCCGATCTGCTAATTCACGATGCGCAGTACTCTGAGCCCCACTATTGCGGTCAATTGGCAGGGTTGGCATCTACCCAGGGTTACGGTCACTCCACCCCCCAAATGGCTTGCGAACTGGCGCAGGCCGCCGGAGTTAGACAACTGGCACTCTTTCACCACGACCCATCCTACACAGATGAAACGCTGTACGCTCTGGAAGCCCAGGCTCAGGCCATCTTTCCGGCGGCATTTTCAGCCCGCGAAGGACTAGAAATCTCTCTTATCACAGCAAGCGGGTTGGCATGGGCAGAGTCACACTACGCAGAAAGGATGTAAAATAATGCTACGTATGCTTGAGACCCGTTCAGACGATACCCGCAACCTGCTTTCCTTCATCCCGCTCTTTGAGGGGCTGGGGCAAACCGAGTTAAATTGGATTGCCTCACGCGCTCATCGCCGCCTGTTCACTTCCGGGAAAGATATTATCACCGCCGAACAACCTGGCGAGGCGGTTTATATTATTTTGCATGGCACAGTCAAAATTCACATCGAGCAGTCCGATGGGCGCGACGTAATCCTCTCCATTCTCGGCGCAGGAGATACACTGGGAGAAATGAGCCTGCTCGACAGCGCCGGACGCTCGGCCAGCGCCATTAGCCTCGAAGATTCACTCTTACTCTGGATGGATAAGGTAGCTTTTCAACAAATGCTAAAAGAGTTTCCGCCTGTGGCCCTCAACCTGATTCGGATTCTCTCGGCGCGGGTGCGACTCGACAACGAGCTGATTCAGGCCCTGGCAACGATGGATGTCTACGGACGAGTGGCGCGTCAGCTGCTGGCTTTTGCCGAAAAATACGGCGAAAACGCCGAGGGTGAGTCGGTGCTCATCCCCGTTCACCTGACCCAAAGTGATATAGCCGATCTGGTAGGCGCTTCACGCAAACGGGTTAATCAGGTTATGGTTTTTTTTCGCGAGCAAGAATTGGTTTCTATCACCGCCGCTGGGAAATTGGTGGTTCTCAACCGCAGCGGTTTGGCCAAGTTTTGCCACTAAAAATGCTTCAAATGCAGCGTCAAAAATGTCCCGCCAGTTGAAAGAACACTTTTTAGCGTTTTTTCAACTGGCGGGGTTATTGTTTTATCATTTCTTAATAGTAACCTGAGTTTCCAGCTTTGGCTCTCAAGTTTCGTTCGGGCACTTTTTAACTCACAGCCACCCAAACGCTCCGATTTGATCCTTTTTCCCTTTACAACTCGGCGAGGCCGCTTGGCAATGATTTCCACACTAACCCGGTACAGGTCGCCCGGTCAGGTAGAAAATAGTCATTTTCCACCCAAAGAAATATTGGCAATCGAGGCGGTAACAGATACCCTGCCAGACCAGGTGGACGCCAGAAAAGAAATCTTAAAATGCGCCCAAGCACCCATCTACCAGCATAATTTTTCTCAAGCCTGGCCAGGAAAGCTGATTTAGGCACACCGGCTTATCACCGACCATTTACACTCAACTGGTTTAAAAAATAACGAAAATCGAAACCATTGCAACAAATGGACCGTCATTGATGTCTTTGAATAAATATCGTAACGGATTTGCGATATTCGTGTAACGCAATCTAGGCTATACTTTGTAAGGTTTTAAGTTGCTAGCGGTTTTGATGTGTTTGCCGGATAAGCGCCCGTTCATGTACGAAAAGCGCCATTTTATACCCGATTTGCTTGTAAAACCGCGCCCTCCAGGTTTTTAGACTACAAACGATACGGAGGGTTCAATAATCAGATATTTGGTAGTTTTACTGAAACAACGATCCCACAAATCGTAAAACAGTCGAAAGTATTCTTAAAATAGCTGAAACGTTCTTTCGTGAGTGGCAAAAAAATCAAAATGCTTATTATTAGTAGGGAACCTGGCTCAATTTACCAGCGTCTATGCTCGAACCCAAATGGTTCAGGAGGACTTTATGAAACTGTATAAACTTTTCGCCACAGTGTTGCTCGTAGCGCTTCTGGCAATTGCTATTGCACCGGCTCAACTTCACGCAGCCGCAGCAGCCTGCGATGCCGCCCAATTTGTGGCCGATGTCAGCATCCCTGATGGAACCAGCCTTAGCGCTGGGGCCGCTTTCAATAAAACCTGGCGGCTCAAAAATGTTGGAACCTGCACCTGGACGACGGATTACAGCGTGGTCTTTGTCAGCGGCGACCAGCTTGGCGCACCGACCTCGGTCAAATTGCCCACTTCCACTGCGCCCGGCCAAACAGTCGATGTCAGCGTGGCGATGACGGCTCCCGCCAACGCCGGAACCTATCGCGGCTACTGGCAGTTGAAAAACGCATCTGGTACTCAGTTTGGTATTGGTTCCAGTGCCAATAAATCTTTTTGGGTTGAAATCAAAGTTGCCAGCGTTGTCACCAGCGCCGGGTATGATTTTGTGGCGAATGCCGCCTCTGCCGCCTGGAGCAGCGCCGCAGGAACGTTAACTTTTCCTGGCGCCGAAGGCAATGCCAATGGGCTTGCCCTCAAATTGGATGCGCCGAAATTGGAAACTGGCGTAACTGACAGCCTGCCTGGATTGTTATTGGTTCCGCAAAACGCAACTAACGGCTATATTCAAGGTCAATACCCGGCCTACCGCGTTGCCAAAGGGGACCGTTTCGAAGCCACCGTTGGCTGTGAATATGGCGCAACCGCCTGCTACGTTAATCTTCGGCTCGATTATCAAATTGGCACAGCCGCCCCTCAAACCCTATGGTCTTTCAATGAAAAATATGAGGGCCAAGTCTACCGCGCCAGTATAAACCTGGATGGGTTGGCCGGGCAGGATGTGAAATTTATCCTACGAACCAGCGCCGCTGGTTCTGCCGCCGGAGACCGTTCTGTGTGGGGAGCCGCCCGCCTCACCCGCAGCGGAGTTACCATTACCGCAACTCCCATTACAGCGACAGTCACTCCCGGTACGGCCACACTTACCCCAACCCCCAATGCCAGTTGTGACAAAGCCACTTTTGTAGCCGATGTGACCATCCCGGATGGCACGATCCTGAATCCCAATACTGCTTTTGTTAAAACCTGGCGGCTAAAAAATGTTGGAACCTGCACCTGGAGCACCGCTTATAGCGCGGTCTATCAGAGCGGCGAAAAGATGGGCACAACCGAAGCGGTAGCTTTCGCGCGCAGTGTAGCCCCCGGTCAAACCATCGATATTACCGTCAATATGATTTCTCCTGTCAACGCCGGAACTTATCGCGGTTATTGGATTTTGAAGAATGCCAGCGGCCAATTGTTCGGCATTGGGTCTGGCGCAAATAAGCCCTTTTGGGTAGAAATTAAGGTTGTCAGCGGCGCAACTGCCACCCCAGGTACTCCTACGGCGACTGCGATTATTCCAACGCCTGTGCCGGGGGCGGGCGCTTATGACTTTGTTGCCAATGCTTGCTCGGCCCAGTGGGTCAGCGGTGCCGGAGTTTTACCCTGCCCTGGCGCAAATGGTGACGCAAAAGGATTTGCGCTGATTGCCAGTGCTCCCCGCCTCGAAACCGGGGCGACGGATACACGCCCTGGCCTGTTGACTGTGCCCCAGGCCGGAACCAGCACCTACATTCAGGGCATTTACCCGGCCTTCCGCGTCGAAACCGGCGATCGCTTCCAGGCGACGATTGGTTGCGAATACGGCGCGAGCGAATGCTATGTCGGGTTTCGGTTGGATTATCAGATTGGGTCGCAGCCCACTCAAAATTTCTGGACGTTCAATGAGCGTTACGAAGGCTATGTCTACAATGCCGATCTGGACCTGAGCGCTTTGGCGGGGAAAGACGTCAAATTTATTTTGACTATTCTTTCCAATGGCTCTGCTAGCGGCGACCGTGCCCAATGGGTAGCCCCGCGCATTGTGCGTACCAGCGTGAGCGCTACGGCAACTGCCATTGTGGTGGTTCCTACTTCCACTTCAACCAGCCTGCCCAGCGCTACGCCTTCGGCCACTGTTCCATCTCCCACCGCGACCTTCACATCGACATCGACCCTAACTTTGACCCCGCCCGCGGCCACAGCAACACCCAGCGCCATGGCCACTGAAACCCCCTCACCCACGTTTACATCAACCCCCTAAAAAACACGGTTTGGATAAAAAAGACGCGCCCCCGCAGGCGCGTCTTTTTTATCTACCCAGGAGATCGGGGTGTAAAAGAACAAGACAACGAAAGAATTGGCTTTCAGTAAACTGGAAAACCAAAACATCCATCAAAACTAAAACAGGTAAAAATATCCATTCTGCAAGGATACTTTTACGGCTCAAAGACCATTCCCGGCTATCTTTAGCGTCGATTGCGCAAGAAGGTTGGAATATCAAGGTCTTCCTGGTAGGTTGTCTGCGGCTTAAACTCTGGCTGCTGAGGGGCCGAGGTTTGGGGCGCAGGTTGAGCAGGCAGAGACGGTGTAGATTGCGAGGATGAATGGCTGACGGTTGCCATTTCTGCCGGGCGCTGAACCGATATGCCCACAGTTGGACGAGGCGCGGCAATCTCCACCCGGCCTGGGGTGGGGCGCTCAATAATGCGGCGCGGCACACCGGCCCGTTCAAAGCCCGTAGCGATGACCGTAATTCGAATTTCGTCGCCCATATTTGGATCGATCACTGCGCCGAAAATCATATTCACATCCGGGTGAGCGGTCTCGCGGATAATTGCTGCCGCCTGATTGACCTCGAACAAGGTCATATTCGGGCCGCCTGTAACATTGAACAACACGCCGCGCGCGCCGTCAATGGTGATATCGAGTAATTGGCTGGAAATGGCCTGCTCGGCGGCATTGCGGGCGCGTTCGTCACCTGAAGCGTGTCCAACGGCCATAAGCGCGGCTCCGCCCTCAGACATGATGGCTTTGACATCAGCAAAATCCAGGTTGATTAACCCGGGTACGGTAATCAGTTCTGAAATCCCCTGAATGCCTTGGCGCAAAACATCGTCGGCCATGCGGAAGGCGTCATTCAGGGTAGCGCGTTTGTCTACAATTTGGAGCAGGCGGTCGTTTGGAATGACAATCAGCGTGTCGGCGTGTTCTTTTAGTAAGTCCATGCCTGCTTCAGCAGATTGCTGGCGTTTGGCTCCTTCAAAGGTGAAGGGACGTGTTACCACACCAATAGTGAGTGCGCCACATTCTTTGGCAATCTGGGCCACAATAGGGGCTGCGCCGGTTCCTGTGCCGCCACCCAAACCGGCGGTAATGAAAACCATATCAGCACCCTTGAGAATGCCATAAAGCGATTCTGCTGATTCTTCGGCAGATTTACGCCCGGTTTCAGGGTTGCCGCCCGCGCCAAGGCCGCGCGTCAGTTTTTCGCCAATCCGCACTTTGCTGGGCGCTTTGGCAAGCATCAGGGCCTGAGCATCGGTGTTAACCGCCACAAATTCTACGCCCTGAATGCCCTCTTCAATCATGCGATTGACTGCGTTTGTGCCGCCGCCGCCAACGCCGACCACTTTGATGCGGGCAAAGTTTTCTGCATTTTTATTGGGTTCCATTTTGTTCTCCTGGATAAGTCTTAAAAAATCGATAAACGGGGGAGTTCGCCACGATAACGGGAACTCGTTGTGATCGCGCACCGGCTTAAAGGCGCACTTGTTATTACGGAAGCAAGCGCTTGAACAGATTTTTCATTGTATTCCAACTCTGACTATCTCCTTTCTGCTGTTTGCGCGGCTTCTTCCACGACCCATCGCTTGCGGGAAACGATGACAGGGCCGCGGCCCAATAAAGCAACCCCACACTGGTGGAGTAAGAGGGTGAACTTAATTTATCGGCCAACCCGCGTAGTTTTTCGGGTTGGGCAGTGCGGACTGGCATTCCTAAAACGCGGGTTGCCAGGCTGCGAATGCCAGGTAGCAAACTAACGCCGCCGGTTAAAATCATCCCTGCCGGCAACAAACCATCATACCCGGAACGCTTGATTTCTTGCAGGCACAGATCGAAAATTTCTTCGACACGCGCTTCGATAATGTGAGCCATATCCTGTCGCCGGATGCGAACGGGTTGTTCTTCGCCGAATGGCGTTACCGTGAAGGATTCATCGGCCAGCACTTCAGCGCGCAGGGCGTGTCCGTGCTGTTTTTTTGCCTCTTCAGCCTGGTCAATCGGTAAGCGCAAGCCATGAGCGATGTCGGCGGTAATGTGGTTGCCACCGACTGCCAATACCATTGTGTGCCACACATCGCCATTGACGTAAATCGCCAGGTCGGTTGTGCCGCCGCCAATATCGCAGACCACTGCGCCCATTTGACGTTCGGTATCGGTTAGCACTACTTCGGCTGAAGCCAGTGGGTTTAAAACAAACTGGGCCGCTTCGACCCCGGCGCTGGCAACCGCATTGCGGATATTTTCAACGGTGGCTGTTGCGGCTGTGATAACGTGAGCTTCCACTTCCAGCCGGTAACCGTGCATTCCAACCGGGTGATGAATTCCGTCTTCTCCGTCCAGGGCAAATCCGCGCTGAATCACATGAATGACCTCGCGGCTATTGGGAATTGCCACGGCGCGGGCGGCATCGAGGGCGCGTTCCACATCAGATTCATCTACCACCTCGCCAGAAACGGCAACCACGCCCCGGCTGTTGACAGATGAAACATGCGCTCCGGCCAGGCTGATTAACGCCGAATCAATCTTCAGCCCTGAGGTCTGCTCGGCTTTGGCAACCGAGCGCGCAATCGACTGGGAGGCAGCGGTTAAATCTACAATCACGCCTTTTCGGATGCCTTCCGAAGGCTCTACACCTACGCCCAGGATACGAAAATTCTCATCTTCTTCGATCCGCGCGATTAGGGTGCAGATTTTTGTGGTTCCTACGTCAATTCCGACAACGATATCGTCCATAAGCGCTCTTGCCAAAACACTTGTTTTGGCTCTCCGTTATTCATTCAAGCGGTAAAAAGGCGCAGAAGGATATTCTACGCTGATGATGGCGGGTTGCAGGTCGTTCTCCATCAGATGATTGACCAGGCTTTGATAAACCTCTAATTTGACGGGCATCTCTGCGCCGGTTTGCCCAAAATAGACATGCCAGCCACGCGGGTCGTCCCAGCCAAGCCCATACTCCGGGTCGTAGACCAGTGTTGCGCCTTCTGGTACTGCCGGGGCCAATTCTGCCACCGAACGAGCCAATTCTGGGGTGATGAAAGGCTGCGCGCCGATGGTGATTGGCGTTATTCCCACGATTAGCGGGGTTGGAGCAGCTCCATTTGCAGAAATGTGGGCCAGCCCCGCAACCGCGCCCCGTGGCGAGAAAGCATAGCCCTGCTCATCGACCCACTTTACTACGCCGCTCTGATCCCAGGCTAAGATGGGTTGGCGTTCGTGGATTTGAAGGACGACTTTGGCTGGCAAGCTGATTTTCACATCAACGCTATAGATTTCGGGGTAGGCCACTAAAACATTGTATTCGACCTGGGCCGGGTTAAGCAAGAAAGAAGGCTGATGTCTGACTCCCAATATCGTTTCAATTTCACCTGCCGGAATACGCTGATTTCCTAAAATGGTAACACTTTGCACAACATAGGCTTCAGCATTGAACATGGCGTAAATTAACGCGATACAGGCCGCCAGCAACAGGAAAGAAATCCAGCGTGGGCCATAGCGTACTTCTGGAATGGCAATGGCCGGAATTTCAAAGGCAGGGATTCCCGCGGCGCGGCGCGGGGTGGCGCTCATGGCAATATCGTAGCGGCGGCGCAGACGAGTACTCGAGGCGGGTGTCAGGCGCAGGGTTTTCGTCGCTATTTTAGCGCGCGTGCCCGCTGGCTTGGGCTTTGGCGGATTTTTGCGCGTCGCAGTTCGTTTTTGTTCGCTTTCGCGTCTTTGCCGAATAGCCTCGGCCCGGGTAATCGTAATCTGATCGCGGCTCATGCTTGCCTCCGAAACTGACGAATGGTGCGGTCACGTTCCGCTTTGCGCTCCAGGGCAAGTTCAATCAGACGATTGATGAGCGCAGAATAGGATAACCCTGAAGCCTGCCATAACTTGGGGTACATGCTAATTTTGGTAAACCCTGGCAGAGTATTGATTTCGTTTAAGTAAATTTCGCCTGTTTTTGGCTCCAGTAGAAAATCCACCCGCGCCATGCCAAAGCAATCACAAGCCCGGTAGGCCTGTACCGCCAGTTGGCGAATCATGTCGCTTTGTTCGGGGCCAAGTACGGCAGGAATTACCAGTTTGGAAGAATCTAGAAAATATTTGGCTTCATAAGAATAAAAATCTGCGCCGGGGATGATTTCGCCTGGAAGCGAGGCCTCCGGCATATCGTTTCCGAGCACCGAAACTTCAATTTCACGCGGGTTGGAAATTCCGCGCTCGATCAACACTCGTCGATCATATTGGGCAGCTTCCAACAACCCTTCGGCCAGGTCGGAGCGCGAACGGCATTTTGTGATACCGACCGAAGAACCCAGGTTGGCAGGTTTGGCAAATAGCGGGTAGGCCGAAACCATTTCGGCGCGGTGAGTTACCTCATCCATGTGTTTATAAATCTCTGAGCGTAAAACCACAATCGATTCGAGCACCGGAATACCATTGGCGCGCATTACATCTTTAAACAGGGCCTTATCCATCCCAACCGCCGAGCCGAGCACCCCCGCGCCAACATAAGCCACGTCTGCCAGTTCGAACAAGCCTTGCAAGGTTCCATCTTCGCCATAAGTGCCGTGCAAAACCGGAAAATAGACATCCACACTGGCTAATTTGTCAATTGCGGTGCTGCCATCAGCAGAATACAAAAGATGCAGGCCAGGCCGGGCCGGGTCGGGGCTAAGAACTACCGGGCGCAAACCAAAGGTGTCCCCTTTTTCGAGACACTCCAGCGCATTTTCGCCAGTGAGCCAGGCTCCATCGTGAGTAATTGCAATCTGAATAACATTGTAAATTGCCAAATCCAACACCGACAGCACTGAGCGGGCCGACATGAGAGAAACCTCATGTTCGCCAGAACGTCCGCCAAAAAGCACGGCCACAGTAATCTTGCGGGTTGCCAGGTTGGGCATAAGTTTTACCATTCTCCGATCAATTCCACTTCCAATTGAAGCTCAATTGTAAATTTCTCAAAAACCGTTTTTTGCACCAATTCCACCAGCGCCAGCACATCAGCGGCCCTGGACTGGCCGTGATTGATGAAAAAATTACCGTGCAGCGGGCTTATCTCCATGCTGCCAATGCGCGCGCCCTTCAACCCTGCCGCTTCAATCAACCTTCCGGCAAAATCACCGGCGGGATTTTTAAACATCGATCCCATGCTTGCGCCGGGCGGCTGAGTCGCCTTGCGCCGTGTTACAAACTGATCAATTTTAGTCTTAATTTCTTGCGGGCTGGCATTTTTTAACCGAAATTCGGCTGCCAAAATCAGCGCAGAGACCTCGCGGCGCTTTAAAATGCTGCTGCGATAGCCGTAACCCAAGGCTTGCACCGGCCACCAGGCCCGGCCTGCTTCGTTCAAAACTTCCACACGCAGTAAGTCGTGGGCCATATCACTGCCAAACGCTCCGGCATTGCCATAAACGGCTCCGCCCAAAGTACCTGGAATGGTCGCCGCCCATTCCAGCCCAGAAAATCCTTGCGCGGCTGCGCGGTGAGCCAGGTTGGAAAAAACCACGCCGGATTCGGCCCACAAAATGGGTTCTGCGCCCGCGCGAAAATCCACGCTTTTGGCCCGATTCAGCAGCGCCACGCCCCGCAGGCCTTTGTCGCTGACCAAGATATTAGATCCACCGCCCAGCAACGTGAAAGGGATTGCTTCGCGCCAAAAGAAATGAGCCGCGTTTGCCAATTCATCAGCGCTGGAGGCTGTCACCAGCAAATCAGCCGGGCCGCCAATCCGCGCGGAGGTATAAGGCGCAAGCAAGATATTTTCTTGCGCCTTCTCTCCAAAATAGTCACGCGCGGCAGCCAGTTTTTGCATTGGTAGGAACCTGTCAGTTTACTTTTGGGTATCTTGTAAATGACCAATCAGCTTGGTCAGGGTATTGCGAGCTTCTTCCGCTTTTTCTTCACCAAAAAAACGCAGCGGCTTGCGCCCATCTCCTGGGTCTGGTTCTGGCACATTGCCCAAAACCAGCCTTAGAGGGGGCAGCCCAATCACATTTGCCTCGAACTGGCGTTTTGTTTTTTCAGACATTTTCTCCTGCCTTTCCAAAAAGAACAAATTAATGCGCTGCGCGGGTTTGCAAAGCCGCCAACACATCCCGGCTAATCGAATCGGCATCTCCGGCAGAAAGCACCAACAAAACATCTCCAGGACGCAGATTTTCGAGCAGATGGGCGCGAATGGCATTGAGTTCGGCAATGAAGCGCGTGGCAGGGTGACGCATCACCTTGACCAACTGCTCGGCTGAAAAATTCTGTTTAGGTTCGCGCGAGGCATAAACCTCACTCACAATCACTTCATCAGCGTCGTTGAAAGCAATTACAAACTCGTCAAACAGAGTTTGGGTGCGCGAATAGGTGTGTGGCTGCCAGACCGCCCAAATACGCTTGCCCGGATAACGGGCGCGGGCTGCAGAAAGGGTGGCGCGAATTTCGGTTGGATGATGGGCATAATCGTCAACTACCGTAACGCCGCCCACTTGGCCCTTCACTTCAAAACGGCGATTGGTTCCACGAAATTGACTGAGGGCAATTGCGGCCTCTTTGAGGGGCAGGTTCATTAATCCAGCCACTGTTAGCGCTGCCAACGCATTGCGGACGTTGTGTAATCCCGGAACCTGCATTTCCACAGCCGAAATATATTGCACCATACCTGAAAAGCGCAAAATTGCATCAAAGCTAAATCCGCCCAACGAATTGGAGCGCAGCGAACGGGCAATTGTGCCTTCGCCAGCCTCGGTTCGGCCATCAGCTGAAATTCGATAACTTACCACTCGTTTTCCCATGCGGCGCGCTTCGTTCATCAGTTCCAACGCGCCCATATCTTCGGCGCAGGCAATCAACGCTCCATTGGATGGGATCAGCGCCGCAAAATCCACAAACGCGGCGTGAAATTCGGCTGGAGTGGGGTAACAATCGGGGTGATCGTGTTCAATATTGGTGACAATGCCGTAAACCGGTTGCAAACCCAAAAACATGCGATCGTACTCATCGGCTTCAATCACAAATGCTGGGCCTTTTCCAAGATGGGCATTCACGCCCAAATTGCTTAAGACACCGCCCACAATGAAAGAGGGAGATTGTTTGAGCGTATCGAGCATCCAGGCAATCATGGCGGTGGTGGTGGTTTTACCGTGCGTTCCAGCCACCGCAATGCCAGTTTTGCCTTGCATTAGTTTGCCCAAAAAATCGGCGCGTTTGTAAACCGGAATTTTGGCTGCCATTGCAGCCTGTACCTCAACGTTATCGTCTGCAATGGCAGAAGAGCGCACTACAAAGTCTGCGCCTTTAACCTGGCGGGCTTCGTGCCCCAGGAAAATGGTTGCTCCGGCGATTTTCAACTCGGCGGCCAAGGGCGAGAGGCTTCGATCTGATCCCGTGACTTTATAGCCGCTTTCCATAAGGATGCGGGCAATTGCTGAAAGACCTGTGCCACCAATGCCAATGAAATGAACTTGTGTCATAGCTGCTTTCTTAGATGAAAACGACCAGAACAAAGATGAACGATAAGATGACGGCAAAATAAATCCAGGGTTCGCCCAGCAGCCGCGGCGCGAGCGATGGAATCAGGTTCAGGGCGGCCTGTCCCATGGCGGTGCCTTCTTGAGGCGGCGCTATGTAGGCAAAGGGGTAAGCCGCTTCGTGTAAATAAAACCATAGGGTTCCCACAACCAAGTAACCATTAAAAGCGCCCAGCACAAAACCCAGCAAACCATCTTGTAATTTTTCGCGGGCGGCTTTGGTTGCAAAACGTGGCATGGCAACGGTTTGATAGCCAAAGAAGACCAGCACCAGCACAATCAGCACTCTTAGCCAAAACAGTGCAATGTTGGCCTGGTCTTGTACCATGACCACAATAAAGGGTACATAGCGTTCCAGCAGCCGGGTGAATGCCAACGACAAAATCATGCTAAATGTGACCAACAGCTCTTTCGCCCAGCCCCGTACCGCGCCGACCACGCCAAATAGAATGACAAACATCCAAAACATAAAGGTCAGGCTAACCATGCTTGGCTCCTGCCAGTTCGATCAAAACTCTGGCAATTTTTTCTGCGGCTTGGGGTTGTTTCAACTCGCGCATGGCTTTTTTCATACTTTGCAGTTTTTCAGGTGTTTCAAGCAGTTTTTCCACAGTTAGAAACAGCCCGCTTTTTAGTTTGGCATCTTCTATGGTTAGCGCTGCGCCTTTGCTGACAAGAAAATCGGCGTTGACCTTTTGGTAGCGCCAGGCATGGGGGTATGGAACTAACACTGCTGGCAGGTCAAATAGAGGCAACTCGCCCAAGGTTGAAGCTCCGGCCCGCGAAATCACCAGGTCTGCTGCTGCCAGGGCTGCGCCCATTTCTTCATATAGATAGGGGAAGGCGTGATAGCGCTCTGGTAGATTGCCAGGCAGTGATTGGGTAATTTCTTGTACCATCGGCCAATCCAACTCACCGCTGATATGAATCACCTCAACTTTTTCCAACAAGGCTGGCAGGTGTTCCAGGAGGGCTTGATTAATAGAATGTGCGCCTTTGCTGCCGCCAAAAACCAACAAAACCGGATAGTCACTTTGAACCTGAAAGTTTTTGCGGGCCTGCGCGCGCTGCCATTCTTGTAATTCAGTGCGTGCAGGGTAGCCTGTTACCGTAATTTTGCCCTGCTGCTTAAAATAGATGCGCGAAATTTCAGCCGTGATTGCGATATGGGTGGCAAAATAAGAAAGGGTCTTAAGCGCCAGGCCGGGTTCAATATCGGGTACATATAACATGGAGGGTAGTTTCATTCCGGCCAGCGCCATTGGAACAGCCACATAGCCACCGGTGAAAAAGAGCACATCTGGTTTGTACGATTCTAAAATGCGCCGCGAGGCTGCAACACCTTGCGCCAGACTGATTAAGTTGCCAGGCAGGCGTTTTAACCCAACCCCATGCACTCCAGCTGCTGGAATGGAATCGTAAGGGATACCGGCCCGCTGTACCAGGCCCGCTTCCATTCCATTCACACCGCCAACCCAGAGCGCTTCCGCTTGTGGGTTCAGGGTTTGGAGTGCTTTATGAACGGCCAGCGCGGGATAAACTCCGCCGCCGGTCCCGCCCGCGCAAATCAAGTATCGCACTGTAATTTCTCCGTCCTTCCCGCTCGGCCAGAGGGCTGGCTTGTCGGGAAATATTCATCAAAATTCCGATTGACATCAACGAAACTACCAGGCTCGATCCGCCTGCGCTGATGAAGGGTAGTGCGTTTCCGGCAAAGGGCATCAGCCCAACCATGACCAAAATGTTTAAAGCGGCTTCGGTGGCAATCCAAAAGGTGATTCCCAAAGCCAGGAGATTTCCGAGTACATCTGGCGCTTTGGCTGCAATACGCAGGCCGCGCCAAATGATGCCAGCATACAATAAAATGGTTCCTAGTGCGCCAAAAATACCCAATTCTTCTGCAATTACGGCAAAGATGCTGTCGGTGGGCGGAACGGGCAGACCGAGGTATTTCGTGTCTGCTCTACCAATGCCTACGCCAAACCAGCCACCTTTGACTATGGCTTCCAGCGAGCGGCGAACGTGGTAGGATGCCTGTAGAGGGTCTTGAATGCCCATCAGAAAGGCGCTCATGCGGTCGCGGCCTGTAGCGCTTACTTGAACGACCAGCACGCCTACCACCAGAGCTACCACAAACAAGAAGAGAATTTGACGTAAATCGCCGCCAGCTAAAAAGAAGAGCAAGCCACCCAGCAGAAAAACAGTGGCGGTTGCCGAAAGGTCTGGCTGAAGGTAGATCAGGCCGCCTATCATCCCTAAAATAACGGCCAATGGCAGCAGGCCCCAGGTAATATCGTGGAGTTGTTCGCGTTTGGAGTGCAGCCAGACCGAAAGGTAGAGTACCGTCACTACTTTGGCAAGTTCGGAAGGTTGAATGGAACCGGCACTCAGGCCGCGTGTTGCGCCCAGACGAATTTCATTGACGAGTAAGACGCTTACCAGCAGAATGATGGTTCCGAGCATAACCGGCACAATCATGGTGCGCCAGTAGTGATAGTCGATTCGTGATAGGCCGTAGGCCAGTAAAACGCCCAGCGCAAGCCACAACAGTTGACGGGTGAACATGCGCCAGGGATCGTCGTAAATCGCCAGAGAAAAATCCCAGGAGGCCGAAAAGACCATGATGATGCCAAAGGTCAACATGGCAATCATTACCAAGAGCAATGGCAGGTCGACTGTGCCGCCCAATTTGCGAACAGCGCCTGGCAGGGCTGAGGTTGTTTCGGCGGGGGCTACCGCAGTGTTTCGGAAAACTCGAGCACCCATTGTTTGAACCTTTCTCCACGTTCTTCAAAATCTTTAAATTCATCGTAGCTTGTGCCGCCCGGTGAGAGTAAAACGATAAAACCGGGTTGGGCCAGGCGTGAGGCGGCTAAAACTGCGTCTTTGAGGGCCGGTACGCGCACCTGACTGTAGGGTCGGCTGCCGGGAGTGCGCGCGCCGAGGGCGGTTTCTATTTTGGGGGCGGCTTCGCCAAACAGAACAACGTGATCTACGCGTTGGTGAACCAGTTTGGCAAGGTCTTCCCAGGGCAGGTCTTTGTCGCGCCCGCCCAGCATTAAAATGAGTGGCCCGCTGAAGGAGCGAATGGCGGCCAGGGTGCGTTCTGGGGCGGTGGCAATCGAGTCGTTGTACCATTGTGCGCCGCGCCAGGTGCGTACAAATTCCAGGCGGTGTGGCACGCCGCGAAAGCCTTTGATGCCTTCGCGCATGGCGGAGGGGCTAAAACCGGCGGCATGTGCAATGGTGCAGGCTGCCAGGGCATTCAGGCGGTTGTGTTCGCCACGCAGTTCGATTACGTCGGCGATGGGGAGCTCAATTGTCTGGCCGTCTTGGCGGATGAAGAACTGTTCGCCTTGGATGTAGCCGCCGTTGGCTTTTTCTGGCAGCGGGCTAATGCCAAACGAAAGCAGTTTTCCGCGTATCTGATTCTGCAATTCCCATGCGCCGGGGTCGTCGCGGCCCAAAATGGCGATTCCGCTGGCAGTTTGGTGAAGGAGTACCTGGGCTTTGGCGGCGCTGTAGTTTTCCATTGTGCCATGTCGATCCAGGTGATTGGGTGTAATGTTCAGGATGGCGGCCAGGTCGGGGGAACTGCTCATCAACTCGGACTGGAAGGATGAAATTTCTAAAATAGCCAGGTCGGAGGCTTGCATTTCATCGACATAGTTGATGAGGGGGTCACCAATATTGCCGCCAATCCAGACCCGGCCATATTTACCGGTTGATCCGGTTTGGGCAATGCGGCCCAGCAGGGTGGTGGTGGTGGTTTTGCCAGCCGAGCCGGTTAGGCCGATGGTTTTGCATGGAACGGCATCCATGAAGGCTTGTGTGTCATTTAAGATGGGAAGGCCTTGTTCGCGGGCGGCTACGACAATGGGATTGTTGAGCGGGACGCCGCCAGAGACAAAAACGATATTGGCTCCAACTAAAATCTTAGGGTCGTGCCCGCCAACAGCCCAGGCTACGTTAAATTTGGCGAGGGTTTCCATTTCATCTTGCAACGCATCGGACGGGCGGCGGTCGTTGATAATTACGGTTGCGCCGTGTCGGGCCAAATAGCGCGCCAGGGCCAGCCCTTGCCGGGCTGCGCCAAGAATGATGACTTTTTGGTTGCGCCAGTTTGTCGTCATAGTTCTTTTCCGGGTGTGGTTCAGGCCATCGCCAGGCCAACCCCTATGAGGGCGGCCAGCAGGCTGATGAGCCAGAAACGCTGAACAATTTGGGTTTCGCTCCAGCCGAGAAGTTCAAAATGGAGGTGAATTGGGGCCATTTTGAAAAATCGGCGGCCTTTGGTGAGTTTGAAATAGCCAATTTGTATGGTGACGCTAAGGGCTTCGCTGACGGGGATTATGGCAATTAGTGGCAGCAGTGTCCACTGACCAGTCATTAGCGCAACAACGGCAATTGTCGCGCCCAACGCCAAAGAGCCGGTATCGCCCATAAAAAGCTGGGCGGGATGAACGTTGAACCACAAAAATCCGAACAAAGCGCCAACTACCGTGAATGAGAATTGAGCCAGAAAAATTTGGCCTTGTAAAATGGCAATAACACCGTAGGCCGCAAAAATGGTGGCTGAAATTAGCCCGGCCAGGCCATCCAAACCATCGGTGAAGTTGATGGCATTGGACATGGCGACGATGATAAAAGCGGCCATGGGGACGTACAGCCAGCCCAGTTCCACCTCCAATTGCATTCCGGGGAAAAGTACATCCGGCACATCCAATAGATATTTGAGCGCCCAGGCCAACCCGCCCGCCAGCACCCATTGCGCCAAAAATTTGACACGAATACTCAGACCATCGCCGCGTCGTTTGCCTCGCAAGCCTTCCCAATCATCGATTGCGCCAAGAATGGCAAAAACCATCATCGTCCCCAACGGGACGAGCACAGATTGACCGGCTATTTTTAGGCCAATGAGGGCCACTGCATTAAGTAACACCGTCAGCATCAAAACCGGCACGATGACCATCACGCCGCCCATGGTGGGGGTTCCCATTTTGACCATGTGTTTGCCCGGTTCTTCAACTCGGATGAGTTTACCGATTTTGAAGTGGCGCAAAACCCGCAGAAGCGGGCCGCCCCAAATGACCGTTAGCATGAAACTTAGCCCGGCCAGGCTGATTGCCAGGGTGGAGTCTTTCATCGCGCCACCTCCAGCGCCGAAACAATACGATCCATGCGCAGGCCATTCGAACCTTTGACCAGCACGGCGTCTTGCCCGGTCAGGTTCTTATCGAGCCACTGTACCGTTGGCTCCAGGTCTTCAAACTCGTGTACCATCGGCTTTTTCATGCCTGCGCGCCGGGCCGATTCGGCGATGAGATGCGCTCGCACGCCAAATGTAACCAAAACATCGGCCACTTCGGCAGCGCGCGCGCCAACTTTTTCATGGCCCTCACGCTCATATTGGCCGAGTTCCAGCATATCACCCAGAACTGCTACACGGCGGCCTTTTAGCTCTTCGAGTAGATTCAGCGCCGCCAGCGTGGATTCGGGCGAGGCATTGTAAGTATCGTCCAAAATAAGAGCGCCATTTTCAGCGCGGACGGCCACCAGCCGCAATTGGGCCTGGCTTTCTTGCAATCCGCGCACAATTTCATCCCAAGTGAGGCCTTCCACCAGCCCAACCGCCGCTGCGCGTAAAACGGTGTGGACAGAATGCCGCCCAATCATCGGCACACGCACGACCAGCGTCTCTTTGTGATGATGCAGGCGCAACCGAATGCCTTCCAGCCCCAACCCTTCCACATGGTCGGCCCACAAATCGGCGGCAGGAGCCAGCCCATAGTAAAAAACTTGAGCCTGGGTGCGTTGGTTCATGGCCTGCACAAACGGGTCGTCATAGTTCAAAATAGCGATTCCATCCGGGGCAGCGGGCAAGGCTTCCACCAATTCACCTTTGCCCTGGGCAATGATTTCTTGCGAACCGGCTCGTTCGGCATGGACAGTTCCAATGTTATTGATTACCCCAATTTGGGGCAAGGCAATTTCGCACAACTGGGCAATTTCGCCTGGGACGTAAAATCCCATCTCCAGCACAGCATATTGATGGCCGGGTGTCAGGCGCAAAATATTAAGCGGCAGGCCAATCTCATTATTAAGATTCGCCAGACTTTTGAGCGTTTTGTACCGCTGGCTTAAAACCTGGGCAATGGCTTCTTTGGTGGTCGATTTACCTACGCTGCCGGTGACTCCGATGACTCTCAGACTTAGTTTGCGCCGCCAAAACGTAGAAATTTTTTGCAAGGCTGTTACCGTATTTTCAACCAAAATGCACAGTGGAAGCTGAATACGGCCCGCCATTAGTGGGCTGTTTGCGGCTCGGACATCGATCAGCGCAAATGGCTCCTCTATGTCGTGTTCGATCAACGCCACGATTGCGCCAGCCTGAAAAGCCTGGGTGATGAAGTTATGTCCATCAACTCGCTCACCCGGAATTGCTACAAACAAGCTGCCAGGGATCACTTGGCGGGAATCAATCGCCGCCTCGGTGATGATTGTCTGGTTTATCACGGGGCGGAGACCGGTAAGGGCTTCTAAAACGTCGGCAAGGGTCAGCATGTCACTCATGGGCTAGCCAACTGTTGACGAATTTCATCGGGTGGAATGTCGAGCAAGACCACCAGCTTTTCAACTACATCTTTGAAGACCGGAGCGGCCAGATAGGAAGCCCAATCTTCGGTTTTTGGCTTTTCGAGCCAGACATAAACCATAAATTTGGGGTTATCCAGCGGCCCCCAACCAATAAACGACGCGTTGATTTCGTCTGGGCTGTAAAGCCCACTTTCAGAAGGAATTTGGGCCGTTCCGGTTTTTCCGGCAATCCGGTAGCCTTCGACCAGCGCCAGCGAATTGCCCCGTTCCATGCCTAGCGCCAGCATCTCACTGACGGTGCGAGCCGATTGGGGTGAGATGGGTGTGCCAAGTACCTGAGCCGGGGTGTTGTATTGACTGCCATTATTGACCATGCCATACAAAACGTGTGGATAGACCATTTTGCCGTCGTTCGCCAGCGCCGAAGCCGCCGTCAACATCTGAATGGGAGTTACGGCAATTCCCTGCCCAAAAGAGTTGGTTGCCAGATCAATTTCGTACCAGTCGGCGTCACCTGGGGTTTTCAAGCGGCCTGCCGCTTCACCGGCCAGGTCGATGCCGGTTGGACGGCCCAGGCCAAAGCGGCGCATATAGGTATAGTAAGTTTCCTGGCCCATTTGGCTGGCAAGCCGCGCCATACAAACATTGAGCGAATTTTGCAAACAGCCAATCATATCTTGCGGGCCCCAGGCGCCTTTATCCCAGTTGTAAACGTAGCCGCCGCCAATTTCAAAATAACCAGTATCCAAATAGGTTGTGCTGGGAGCCACAATCCCGCTGTCAATAGCGGCAGCCATGGTCAAAACTTTAATGACTGAGCCGGGTTCATATTGGGTCGAGATGGCGCGGTTAAAATCACTGGCATATTTGTACTGTTCGGTATAAGTCCAAAATTGGTTTAAGTCCATTTGGGGGGTCGAAACCAACGCTAAAATTTCACCATTTTCAGGGTTCATCACAATCACTGTGCCCGATTCTGCGCCAGAATCGGCGATGGCATTCACCAAAATCTCTTCAACCGCGGCCTGAATCTCGCGGTCAACCGTTAGCACCAGATCGGTACCTTTGGGGGCTTTGGGCAGTTCAAAGGCGCGATTGGGGTCTTGGGGAGCCCAAACCGTCACCGGAACGCCCGCCAGTAAATCGTTATATTTCTCTTCCACGCCGAAATAGCCGCGCCCTTCGCGGGTGACAAAGCCCAGCATATTGGAGCCTAATTCCTGCTCTGGGTAACTCCGCTGAAGGTGGGCGCTAAAATCCAGCCCGGCCAGGCTGAGATCGCCACTCTGCTCATATCGTTCGGCCAATTGGCTGCGCATTTTTTGAAGCTCAAGCGCCCGGTCAGAGGCAACATAATCCTGTAAAACAACATAAACCAACCCTTCCGGCGGATTGGTCAGCGTGTCGTAGACCAGCGCATAATCCAGGCCCAAAACCACATTCAGGCTTAAGGCAATGGTGTTGGGATCGCGCATTTCTTGCAGGTTTACCCCAATCTCGTAAATAGTGGTGTTGCCTGCCAGCAAATAGCCGTTGCGGTCATAAATTTGGCCGCGCTCCGGGTACAAAGTGCGATACTCCCCGGCGTAACGATCGCCCTGTTGTAAAAACGCGGCAGCTTGTGGGCTATATTGGATGCGTACCATTTGCGCAACCACCAGAAATCCAATAAATGCAAAAAACCAGGCCAACAGCTTGGTGCGGGTTTGGAAGTAATCTTTCATCGCGTACCGCCCATTGGAATGGAAGCCGCCCGCATCCGTTCACGGAACCAATCAATAAGCGATTCGTGAAATTCTGGCGAAGCTGAAATAGCCTGTTTTTGTGAAACCTGACCCGCAATTTGGACGCCGCCTTTGGGGAAATAGCCCGGAACAACCATATAACTCAGTTCTTCTTGCTTAAGCATCTCAAATCCCAGCGATTTTGCCCTGGCCTGCATCACCTGATTAGACAGTAAATAAGCCAGCTCGGTTTCATAATCGGCATTGCTGCGGCGATTGATAGCAATACTCAACTCCAAGTTTTGAATTTGACGGCCTGTG
Organism: Anaerolinea sp.; assembly: GCA_020719725.1. Taxonomy (GTDB): domain Bacteria; phylum Chloroflexota; class Anaerolineae; order Anaerolineales; family Villigracilaceae; genus UBA8950. Next base: position 35,493 of record DYPU01000017.1, read on the forward strand.
ATGGCGGCACGCGCCGTAACATCCAGATACAGCCCAGCCACCAGCGCCACCACAGCCACAACAACGCCAAACAACACCACCCATTGCTGTTGAATGTTAACAGGCATAGCGCGTCCGGCGTCAAAAGCCTGCACCGCTTCGATATAAGCGGCAAAGGTGCGGCGAGTCTGATTGGGTTGAGGTGCGGGTGTGCTTGTCATCGTTTTTCAACAATTCTTAGTTTGGCGCTGCGAGCGCGCGAGTTAGCGTGAACTTCTGCCTCGACAGCTTCAATTGGCTTACGGTTGATTTCGATCAGGCTGGCCTGGTGACTACAAGTGCAAACCGGCTGATGCGGCGGGCAAAGGCAATCCCGGCTTTCCTGGCGGAAATACGTTTTGACAATGCGATCTTCCAACGAATGAAAGGCAATCACTGCCAGACGGCCACCGGGCCGGAGCAGAGTCAGTGCAAGGGGTAAAACCTTCTCCACTGCGTCCAACTCGCCGTTCACCGCAATTCTCAAAGCCTGAAAGGTGCGGGTGGCCGGATGAATCCGCTCTCGTTTGCCAATCGCTTTTAAAATCAGATCGGCCAATTGGCGGGTGGTGGCAAAAGGACGGTTTTGCACCAGTACCCGGGCAATTTTGCGGGAAAGGCGCTCTTCACCATACCGGAAGATAATTTCGGCCAGGTCACTTTCGGGTAGCGTATTTACCAGGTTGGCAGCAGTTAGCGCGGCGTTGGGGCTAAAACGCATATCCAGCGGGCCATCTTGCAGGAAAGAAAAACCTCGTTCCGCATTATCCAACTGCATTGAAGAGACGCCCAAATCCAAAACGATGCCATCCACTTGTACCCAGCCCACTCGTTTGGCCTGTTCGACCATTTCGAGATAGCTGGCGCGGACAATGTGCGCCCGCTGCCCGAAAGCTGCCAATCGTTCTGTGGCGATGGCGAGGGCTTGCGGGTCAAGATCGAGACCAAGCAACTCGCCAGTGGGGGCGCTGGCTTCCAAAATCCCGGCGGCATGGCCGCCCGCGCCGAGTGTGCCATCGATATAATGGCCGGCGGCGTGTGGGCGGAGAGCGTGTATAATATCTTGATAAAGTACCGAAAGATGCGGCGTGTTCATACCAGACCGGTCGAAAGGTCGAGCGCAACAAACCGCCCGATATTGGCTTCTGCATCCTGAAGCAATTGCATTTGTTCGTCCCAGGTGACAGGCATCCAGATTTCGAAATATTCGCCCTGGCCGATTACCATTGCCTCGCCATCCAACTTCAGAAACTGGCGCAGATTTTGTGGCAAGAGGATGCGCCCAGCCTTGTCTACTTCAGTTTGATAGGCGCTGGAAAGCAGCATTCGACGTAACATGCGGGCGGCGGGATCGGTGAGACTCATGGCGTTGATGCGGTCGTAGACTTGTTGAAAGTAGGCGGCTGTCATAACCATCAGGTTACGGTCGAAGCCTTGTGAGATAATTGCGCCTGGGCCGACAGAATCTCGAAAGACCGCCGGAATTGTCAGGCGTCCTTTTTCATCGAGATTGTGGCGGTACTGACCTAAGAACATATGTTCTACTCTCTTTTTAATGCGCGGAACGCCGGACTTTCGCCCGGCGCTCCACTTCTTCCCACTTCTTCCCACTTACTCCCACATTTTACACCGCTTTGGGGTGAAATTCAAGTGGAGTAGGACTTTTATCCTATGTTTTGCTATGGTTTTGCACGCTTATGGACATTCTTCTGCTTGAATCACCCCGTTGGCAAGATTATGAGTTGTTGGATTCAGGCAATGGCCTGAAATTGGAGCGTTTTGGAGGCTATCGTTTTGTGCGCCCGGAGGCCCAAGCCATTTGGTCGAGGGCGCTTTCTGAGACGATTTGGCGGGAGGCCGATGCGGTTTTCAGCCCGACGAATGAGGAGAGTGGGGGGCATTGGGAGGTGCGGAAGAAATTGCGTGATCGCTGGGAGATGCGTTATCCACTGCCAGGGGTTGCTCCGCTCAAGTGTTGGGCCACCACCACGCCTGGGCGGCATTTGGGGGTTTTCCCAGAGTGCGCCGCGACTTGGGATTGGATGGCTGAAAAAATTATAACGGCAGAACGCCCGGTCAAAGTTTTGAATTTGTTTGGGTATACCGGGTTGGCTTCCCTTTCGGCGGCCAGCGCCGGAGCAACGGTGACGCATGTGGACGCCTCGAAAAAGTCGGTGGGATGGGCCAGCGAGAATCAGCAGCTTTCTGGGCTGGGCGCGAAACCGATTCGGTGGATTGTGGACGATGCGCTTAAGTTTGTCCAACGCGAAGCGCGGCGCGGTGCGCAGTATGATGGTATTTGCTTGGATCCACCCAAGTTTGGGCGCGGGCCAAAGGGTGAAGTGTGGGAGGTCTACCAATCTTTGCCAACGCTATTAGAGGCTTGCCGGGAGGTGCTTAGCCCCTCGCCGCTGTTTATGGTGCTGACGATGTACGCGGTTAAAGCTTCGGGCGTTCATTTATATGCTACGTTGGAAGAGTTGATGAGGAAATATAAAGGAAGCGTACAAGCTGGTGAATTGGTGACACGCGAGACAAGCGCGCAGCGGCTACTTTCTCAGGCCGTTTTTGGACGCTGGTCTGCGGCTTGACCATCTGCCCGCCTCACGGTAGAATACAGGTCGCTTGTGCGGGAGTCGCCAAGTGGTAAGGCATCAGCCTTCCAAGCTGATATTCGCGGGTCCGAATCCCGTCTCCCGCTCTCTGTTTTTGGTTCAGGTGTCAGGTGTTTTGGTGTCACAAGACACTTGCGCATCTGACACCTGAAGCTTAAATCGGGCCCGTAGCTCAGTGGTTAGAGCAGGGGACTCATAATCTCTTGATCGCTGGTTCGACTCCAGCCGGGCCCACAATTGACCATTTTATTACGGGGGTTTTGTGCCAGTGTTATTTTTTGCATTATTGGCTCCTTAACATCTCGACGGCTTGTGCAAGACTGTTTAGTTTGTTGAGAATTTCTGCTTGTATGTTGGACTGAGGTTCGTTTACCTCGGCCTTGCTCATTTGCAGAATTCTTGTCTTTCATCGATTCCGCCTTTGCCGGGCGTAGCGCTCTGTGGTTGTCAGGCTTTCATGCATCAAGTTCTCTCGTACAGCTTCAAGGTCATTGATATCTTTGGCATTATCAAAAAGATAATTGGCGTGGCCTCGACGAAAAGCATGAGGCGAGTGATACTCAAGATTGTGGCTCAATAACCAGTTGCTCAAGTTCTTGTGAAAAGCTGCCGAGCGATGTTCCCCGATACTTTTCACAGTTGGATCAATTTCTCCAGTTTTAGGCGAGATAGGCGCAAACCAGAAACCTTCTGGTGGCAGGATTGCCCGCACCTTTACATCCCAGGCTTTGACCACATCAAAAAGTTCGGCAAGTCTCAGGATGTAAGTTACAGCGCTTTTCTTGTTTTTCGTTCTGATACCCAGTGTGGGAGATTGCCTGACTTCGAGCTCGGTCAAATCTACGGCCTTCACGGGCATAGAGACAAAAGCGCTGATACGCATTCCTGAGAGATATAAAAACACAGTGCCAGCGCGTACTCTCTCCTCAATCAAGTTCTTGATCGGCGTTCGCGCGATTTGCAAGATTTCATCCAGAGAAACAGTAGATTGATCATCAAACTCATTTTGGATTAGGCGAATTTTAAGAGTTGAAAGCCAGGCCGGTGTGATTGATCGAAAGCCTTGTTTGTGAATGGTCAGCCAGGTGAAGAACGTTTTGGCCGAGCCAATGATCTTGCGACGATAATTTGGCGATAATTCTCGCCCATCAGCACTTTTAAAATCTCGTACATATTCCATCAGGCTGACATCAAACTTCGGCGCATTTTTGAAGGGTTGCTCGCTAGCCCAAGTCAGGTAATGTAAGGCCAAGGTTCGTTCCAGCCGCACTGATTTTGGGTCGAGTTGGTCAAACCGCAAACGGTAGGCCAAATATTCATCAACCAGTAACTTGTTTTGTCGATTGATCATCTTCACCTCGTTTATTGGTATGCGCCTTGGAAAGACCATGCCCACAATTGGGACAAGTTGAGGCTCGGTAAATGTAGGAACCTTTTTGTTTGATTTCCGGATTGGTCATCGGCACAATTTTCTTACATGCCAGACAATAAGCCTCGTTCTCGGATAATGTAATCTTCGGATATTGTTCCAGATACCACCGCCGAAATGTTGCGCCATTAATCCAGAGATGTCCATTTTCCTCGCGCTGGTGAGGGCAGCCTCTAGGAATGTAGACGCGATAAAACTGGCGTTTTCCGAAACTGAGCAGGTCGGCAATTTCGGCAGGTGTATAGAGCATATCCAACAATTGAGATAATTTTCGTTTCTGAGTGCCTTTCAAACGGCCTTTAAGCAGTGTATATTGCAATACCTTCGCCAATTACGGGCTGGCGGAAGGCTGAAAAACGGGATGAATAG
>DYPU01000018.1:0-5101 GCA_020719725.1 Anaerolinea sp.
TTACACGGCTCTATGTAGTTCGCTACAACCTATCACTTGTTACTTGACCACTACCCTTTTCCTTGGGGGTATTGACTCTCACAGCCCTATCTCCTTAAATGCAACATTCCTATGCTTTGTTTATCATACATCGTTGCAAGGCAAAATGCTAAATTCCTGCCAAATCTTCTTCGTGGCAAAAGGGTTAATCAGAGTCAATGCGCAAGCTGCTCTTGTGCGAAAGCTGGGCCTTCTTGCCCCACAATCCTTCTTGACAGTTTTTCGGCGGGCTTCATATAGACGGTATAATTGCTTTCAGCCCCGCTTGAAAGGATTGTGTATGGAATACGAAGTTGTCATCGGTCTCGAAACCCACATTCAACTCAACACTCAAACCAAAATTTTTTGCTCTTGCAAAGCCGATTCGTGGAACGAAACGCCCAACACCAATATTTGCCCGGTTTGCACCGGGATGCCGGGTGTTTTGCCGGTCTTAAACAAAGCTGTGGTAGAAAAAGGAGTTCTTCTGGCTGCCGCCATGCACTCAGAAATTCCGCCAGTTTCTTATTTTGATCGCAAAAACTATTTTTATCCCGATTTGCCCAAAGGCTTTCAAATTTCTCAGTTCGATTGTTCTCTGGCTAAAGGCGGTTATCTCGATGTGTTGATGCCTGCGGTTGGGCAGGCTACCGCCTATGTGCGCCGGGTTGGCATTCACAAATTACACCTCGAAGAAGACGCCGGAAAAACCAAAAATGCCCCGGCCACCTTCGTCGGGCAGGCCCGCCGCCTGATCGATTTCAACCGCTGTGGCGTGCCCCTTGTCGAAATGGTGACGGAACCCGACCTGCGTTCTGCCGCCGAAGCCGCCGAATATCTAACCCGTTTGCGTCAGCTTTTGCGTTGGATCGGTGTTTCTGAAGCGGATATGGAAAAAGCCCATTTGCGGTGTGATGCCAATGTTTCGATTCGTCCGGTTGGGGCAGAGTATCTCAATACCAAGACCGAGATCAAAAATGTCAACTCCATCGAAGCGGTGCGGACGGCCATCGAAAAAGAAGTGGAACGCCAGAAAAAAGAATATGATGCCGGGCGAAAAATCCTGTCTTGGACGTTGGAATGGGACGAAGACGCTCAAACGCTTAAAAAGATGCGTTCTAAAGAGACCGAAGCCGATTATCGCTATTTCCGCGAACCGGATTTGCTGCCTGTCTATATGAGTGAAGCGTGGAAAACCGAAATTTTGGCAGATTTCCCGGAACTGCCCTTGGAGCGTAAAGCTCGTTTTTTGAGTGTTTTTGGCCTGCCCGAATATGATGCTGATATTCTGACGACGGAGCGAGCGCTTTCAGATTATTTTGAAAATGCGGTTCGCGCCTATGACGGTGATCCCAAGCGTGTTTCCAACTGGCTTCTAAATGATGTTTTGCGCCTGCTCAACGAGAACGGGCTGACGTTGACGGGTTTGAAGCTGACACCGGTGTACCTGGCCGAAATTATTCGATTGGTCGATGCTGGAACCATCAACACCAATACTGGAAAAACCTTGCTCGAAAAGGTTAACAGCAGCGGTCACTCGCCGCGCCAAATTGTCGAAAACGAGGGCCTGGCAAAGGTCAGTGATGATTCAGCCATTCGGGCCGCAGCCCAGGCCATTCTCACCGAAAACGCCGCCGAGACAGAATCATATAAATCGGGCAAAGCCACGCTGATGGGTTGGTTTGTCGGGCAGGTCATGCGCAGGATGGGTGGCAAGGCCGATGCCCAGAAGGCGCGCGCAATTCTCGAAGAATTGCTGAATTAGTTTTTTGCAAATGAGTTCAGTGCACCGGAAGCCTAAGCTGAGGAATGAGTGGCGGGAGATGTTTCACCTGCTCGATTTTGGGCCTGTGGTTGCCTTTCATTGGTTGGCGCGGCCTGGATGGCCGGTTTTAGAAGTGACTTCTAATGTAAAACAGTTCGGCTACCGCCCAGTAGATTTCCTGGCCGGTCATATTCTGTATGCCAAGATTATTCATCCAGACGATTTGGAGTGGGTTGCGCAAGAGGTCGAATCTTACAGCCTGGCGGGGGCCAGTCGGTTTTTGCAGGAATATCGTATTCTGACTGCGAATGGCGAAGTGCGCTGGATTTTGGACACGACTCTGGTGCAACGCCACAAAAATGGGCGAGTTGCCAGTTACCTGGGCTATCTTTTAGATATTACCGATTTGCGCCAGGCCCGGTATGACTTTTTAGACAGTGAAACCAAGTTTCACAATTTTATCGAGCAAGCGCGCGATGGCATGATTTTGCTCGATGCGAGCGGTAAAATCATCGAATTTAATCAGGCTTTTGCCAAAATGGCCCAGGTTGACGCGCAAGAAGCGACGGGGCGCTATGTTTGGGACCTTCCGATTAGGCTGCTGGGCGACGGCCCTGAGATCCTGGCGACAAGAACAAAGATAATTGCGTTATACCGCCAACAGCGTTCCAACCAGGTATCCGACTCGCTGGAACAGGAAGTCGTTTTACAAAACGGCGCGCGCCGCGTGGCCCAGATTACCGCTTTTCCGGTGAATACCCGCCAGGGTCTCATGATTGGGGCCGTGGTACGAGATGTGACGGAAATGCAGCAAGCTGAGCAGGATCGCAAGCGCCGTATTCAGGAACTTAGCCTGCTGTATGAAGCCACCCTTTTGGGTTTGCAAGCCGCCAGTCAGGATGAACTGATTGAGCAAGTTACTACTATTCTTGGCCGGTTTTTGTCTGCCGATAATTTTGGCTTGCTTTTATTCGATCCTGAAAGCCAAACCTTGGGGTATCACGCCTCGTATGTTGGCCCGCCTCCTGAAGCCGCGCTTTTTGCCGATTTTCATGCCCGCGGAGTGACGGGACAAGTAGCGCAGACCGGAATTGCGCTGCGGTTCGATAATGTTAGCCAATCTCCGATTTATTGGGCTTGTGCGCCGGGTATTTGTTCGGAACTCTGCGTTCCCGTCAAGTTGGGCGAAAAAAATATCGCAGTCATTAATGTTGAAAGCAAGCAGCCTGCCGCCTACAGCCTGGCCGACGAACACTGGCTGATTACCCTGGCCGGGTATTTATCCACGGCCATCGAGCGCCAGCGTTTACTCGAATCCGAGCGCCGCCGCCGTTACGAAGCCGAAATTTTACGCGCAGCCACCGCATCCCTGGTCGATTCTCTGAATATTGAAGAAGTGCTGAACGCCATTTTGGAAAACCTGCAAAAAGTAGTGGAATATGACAGCGCCAGCCTATTTTTATACCGCGATGGCGGTTTGACCATTGCCGCCGCGCGCGGCCTGCCCGATCTTTCCAGCCAAATTGGCAATGTCTACCCGGCCACAGATATATTTTTTGCGCGGGCCTGCTTAACCCATCAGCCAGTTTTGATTGGTGATGTGCGCCAAGAGCCAGCTTTTTTAGGCTGGGGAGGCAGCAGCTATGTCCGCGGCTGGATGGGCATTCCGCTTTTTTTACACGATGAAACGGTCGGGTATCTAACTGTGGATAGCTGCAAAATAAACGCCTACCAGTCGCAAGATATTATCATGGCCCAGGCATTTGCCAACCATGCCGCCCTCGCCCTCGAACACGCCCGACTTTACGAAAATGTCCGCGACTCGTTTTTACAAACTGGGCTGGCCCTGGCAAATGCCATCGAAGCCCGCGATCAATACACCGGCGACCACAGCCAGCGCCTTTCGACCTTTGCCAAAGAAATTGGGCAACAACTTGGCATGACCGAGCACGAACTTGAAGACCTGCGCTGGGCTGGGATTTTTCACGATATTGGGAAAATAGGCGTTCCCGATTCCATCTTGCGTAAACCTGGCCCGCTAACCCCCGAAGAATGGCAGATTATGAAGCAGCATCCCGAAATTGGCGCGGCCATTCTGCGGCCTGTTCACCAACTACGCAATGTAATCCCGATCATCCTGGCCCACCAGGAAAAATTTGACGGTTCCGGCTATCCCTTTGGCCTGCGCGCCCAAGAAATTCCGCTGGGTGCGCGCGTTCTGGCGGTTGTCGATGCCTACAGCGCCATGATTGACGACCGCGTTTATCGCAAAGGCTGTTCCCACGAGCAAGCCCTTGAAGAAATCATTACCAGCGCCGGCAGCCACTTTGACCCGAGCGTTGTTCGTGTCTTTCTCAAAATCATTTCTGCAAAACCCGAAAATGACAATTATTTGGCGTTCCCCGCTCCTTATTTTTAGTATTGCCCTCGCGCTGCGCCTCGCGCTCGTCATCGCCCTGCGCGCCATGCCCATCGGATTGGACGACATGTTTCAATATGACATGTTGGCCCGCTCCATCGTAGCCGGAAACGGCTACCGCTGGTACGCCCAGCCAGACCTTTACCTGGTTCAGGACTATTTCAAAAGCCTCCACTTTCAAATCCCCGCCGATTATGACCCACGCGGCCTCCCAACCTCCTTTCGCCCCCCACTCTACCCGGCCTTTCTAGCCAGCCTCTATCATCTAACCGGCCTCAGCCCCGAACGCTTCTTCATCGCCCGGCTGGCGCAAGCCCTGCTCAACGCCGCCCTTGTCCCGCTCACCTTTGCTTTAGCGCGCCGCCTCTTTCCACAATCGCCGCGCCTGGCCGCTCTCGCCGCCTGGATTGTAGCGCTCTACCCCATGCTCATCATATACCCCTTGGCCCTGGCAACCGAAAATCTCTTTTTCGTTTTATTCTTGGGAACAGTGCTGATGCTGACGCTGGCAGTTCAGACCCGTTTAACCCGCTTTTTTCTGCTCTCTGGCTTGCTACTGGGGCTGACCGCCCTCACCCGCTCCGTGATTCTGGCATTCGGCGGGCTAATTTTCATCTGGGGCTTTTTTCTCTTGCGGCAGCGGCGCAACTTTTTCTTCATGGCCCTGGCATTGACCCTCACCATTTCGCCCTGGATCGTCCGCAACTCACTCTTGCATGGCCGCCCAACCGGAATTGAAACCTCCATGGGCTACAATCTCTACGTCAGCTATCACCCACAAAGCACCGGAACCTTCCAATACGGCATCTCACTCGACATGCTGCCTTACCTGGATGACAGCCTGCGCGACCAACTCGGAACCCAAAAAGGCCTCGCCTTTATCCAGGCCGACCCGTTTC
>DYPU01000018.1:5111-39357 GCA_020719725.1 Anaerolinea sp.
TGCAGCCGCTTGACGGCGCCGCCGCCCGGGCCATGGTGCCGATCCTGCGCGCCGGGCATTTTTTTGGCCTGGAACGCCGCGCCCTGCAATATTTTTACTCCAACAACTTCTTTGGCTATATTCCGCAACCCTGGCTCTCACTTGCCGCTCTCCTGTTACTTGCGCCATTTGTACTCCTGGCCTGCTCTGCTGCGCCAGGCCTGGCACTTTGGCCCTGGAACTCGGCCTCAGCCATTCTGCCGCTGGCGGTTTTTGGTTACCTGGCCCCCCACATCCTTTTACTGGCCGAAGAGCGCTTCCATTACAGTCTCATCCCATTGCTGGCAATTTTGGCCGCTTTAAGCTGGCAGGGCGGTTCCAACGCCATAAGCCAGGCCTGGGCCGCCTCCCGCGCCGGGAAATTTACCATCAGCCTGGCAGCTCTGGCGGTTTTCCTGCTATGCCTGGCCTGGGGCCATGAACTGATCCGCGATTGGCCACAGCTTTCTCAATTACTGGCTCCCGGTGGCAACAAAACCCGCTTTCCCTATTAATCCACTTTCCCTATGAAAATGCCTCGCTTCGACTGGAAAATTGTCACCATCACCATCGTCTCTACCCTGCTCTTAATGGTGGATTCTTACCACCAATTAACTCCCCTCAAGGCCTACGACCGCATTCTGCTCTACCTGTTTATCCCGCTTTTGGTGATTTTGTTCATCTTCCGCGAATCGCCTGCCGAATACGGCTTCTGCCTCGGCGATTGGAAAGCCGGGCTAACCTTTAGCCTTGCCGCAATTGGATTGATGACACCCCTCCTATGGTTTTTCCTGCATGGAGATACCTCCATGCGCAATTATTATGCAGATGTGCTCACCGGCCCGCTGCCCCTGCCGATTTATACCCTGCTCGAACTCTTTGGCTGGGAATTCATCTTTCGCGGCTGGATTTTGTTTGGCTATGAACGCAAATTTGGCCCCGAAGCGCTCTGGCTACAAGCTGTGCCCTTTGCCCTGGCGCACATCAGCAAGCCCGAACTCGAAACACTCTCGACCATCTTCGGCGGTTTTGCCTTTGGCTGGCTGGCCTGGCGCACCCGCTCTTTTTTGTATCCATTTCTTATTCACTGGTATATTTTCACTCTGGTTGTTTTACTCGCCGGAGGCTTTTTGGGCTAATTTTAGCTTCTACCCGGCCAACTTGGTTTTTACTTTCCCTTTCACTCACCCTCACCCTTTAGGGTGAGATAGACACTCTGCCTGTGCAGGAGACTTTATGAAACGAATCGTTGACGTTGTCGCGGGCCTATTGGTCGGATTACTGGCCGCCGCAGCCCTGTTTCTTGCGACTCGCGCGCCAGATGGCCTGCCAGTGGAGCTTTTACCGACCGTCTCCCCGGAACCGATTGTGATCTATGTGCTGGGAGCGGTTCAACGCCCTGGCGTTTACTCGCTACCGCCCAACAGCCGGATTCTGAATGCGATTGAGGCGGCTGGCGGCTTTAGTGAACAAGCCATTGTGACCGAAGTCAATGTGGCCGAACGGCTTAAAGATGGTCAACAGTTGATTATCCCTGGCAATGGAGAATTGCCCACTCCGCAGTTTGTCATTGGTAGCAATGGCCTGGTTGCCACATTAACACCCAGCCTCGGCGATCCGGTCAACATCAACACCGCCGATATTGCCTCACTGGACACATTGCCTGGCATTGGCCCAACCACTGCCCAACGTATCATCGATTATCGCAATGAAAACGGCCCCTTTGCCATTGTGGACGATTTATTAAAAGTTCCAGGCATTGGCTCCACCACTCTCGAAACCCTGCGTCCATTGATAACAGTTGGCGCGGCTGGAGGCGAAATACCATGAATCATCATTTTGACTTTATTGCCCCGTTTTACGACCGCGCCATTCCATTTTCGCGGCTGAAAAAGATGCTTGAAGTATTGGCCCTGCCCGCCGCTGGCCGTTTGCTCGATGCTGGTGGCGGCACAGGCCGAGTAGCAACGGTCCTGCGCCCTTATCTAAGCGAGGTGCTGGTGGCGGATGTCTCTGGTGGGATGCTGGCCCAGGCCCACGCCAAAGGCCTGCCAGCGCTCCATGCAGAAACCGAACGCCTGCCTTTTGCAGATAATTCTTTTGAGCGTGTTCTAATGGTGGATGCTTTGCACCATGTCATCCATCAAGCTGAGACCTTGCGTGAGCTTTTTCGTGTTTTGCAACCGGGTGGACGATTGGTGGTTGAAGAGCCGGATGTGCGTACTTTCCCGGTTAAGTTGATTGCGCTGGCCGAAAAATTGGCCCTGATGCGCAGTCATTTTCTCACGCCGCCCCAAATTGCGGCGCTGTTGCCTGCCGAAGCCCGTATAAAAATTGAAACCCAGGACTACAATGCCTGGGTTATCGTTGAAAAATTGTAATCATTCGAGTTCATTTCAGTTGAAAACTCGTGTAACTCAGGGTTGGATAGGTTTCTACAGGGCTTTAGCCTGCGGAAAAGCAGGTGAGCAAGCGTACCAGCTAAATGGTTACGAAAAACCAATTTAGCTGGAGTTCTTACCGATTCAGTAAAACCTGTCGCGCTATCACCAGCCGGTTGATTTCGCTGGTTCCTTCGCCAATCGTCATCAGGCGCGCATCGCGGTAGATGCGTTCTACCGGCATTTGGCTGCTGTATCCCATGCCGCCGTGAATTTGAATAGCATTCCGCGCCACGCGCTCACCGGTTTCACTGGCAAATAGTTTTGCCATGGCCGCTTCTTTGCTATAGGGGCGGCCTTGTTGTTTAAGCCAGGCTGCGCGATACACCAACAGCCGGGCCGATTCGATTTCGGTGGCGGCATCGGCCAGCATAAACTGAATGGCCTGATGTTCGGCCAGCGCTTTCCCAAAGGTCTGACGCTGCCGGGCGTAATCCAGAGCAGCTTCGTAGGCGGCTTGCGCCAACCCTACTGCCAGCGCTCCAATGCTGATGCGCCCACCGTCTAGCGTGGAGAGGGTTTGATGCAGTCCACGATGCGGTTCTCCGATCAGGTTTTCGAGCGGGACGCGCACTTCTTCGTAGCTGAGGGCATGGGTGGGCGAGCCTTTTAGCCCCATTTTCTTTTCTGCTGGGTGAATTGTCAGGCCGGGGGTGTTGGTTGGAACCAGAATCATACTCAGCGAGCGTGAACTGCCTGCCGGGTTGGTGCGTGCCAGGGTGATGATGTATTCGGCGATGCTGGCATTGGTACACCACATCTTGGAGCCGTTTAACACCCATTCATTGCCCACTTTTTCGGCTTTGGTGCGGACCCCGCCTTGTAAATCGGAGCCTGCGCCAGATTCGGTGAGGGCCAGTGCGCCCAATTTGCCGCGTCCACTGGCCAGCAGTGGCAGCCAGCGTTCTTTAAGTGTTTCGGAGCCAAATTCTATCAGCGGAGCTGTGCCCAGCCCGTTATGGGCGGCCAGCGCCAGGCCGGTGGAGCCGCAGCCCCAGCCCAGTTCTTCAATGGCAATAGCCGCGCTGATGGCATCCATTGCGGCACCGCCGTATTTTTCGGGGATGGATAGCCCCAGCAGGCCAAGCGGCCCCATTTTTCGGGTGGCTTGCCAGTTGAAGGTGGAGGTTTCGTCCACTTCTTGCGCTTTGGGTTTGACTTCCGCGGCTACAAAATTGTGGACAACTTTTTGCCACATGCGTTGTTCTTCGGTTAAGTCAAAGTTCATGGCGTTCCTTTTGGTTTTTGGTAGGAATTTATGGGGTGGTTTGCGAGAGGAATAGCTGGCCGTCTTTGATTTTAATCTGGAGTGGTTGCAGGGCTTTGGCCGCCGGGCCTGCGAGCAGTTGTCCACTAGGGTCGAAGCGTGATCCGTGACAGGGGCATTCGAACCCGGTTGGGAGGTTTTCGACGGTGCAGCCCAAATGTGGACAGGTCAGGCTTAGGGCGATGAATCCCTCTGGGTCGTGAATGAGCAGGGCTGGAATTTCTGTCAGTACGGTGCGCGAGCCGGGCGGGTAAGAGTCGATTGGCCCAATTGGGTATTCAAGTGGCGGAGGCGGAGCTGGTTCGTAGCTGAGAAAACGGAATAAGCCGCTTAGGCCGATCAGGCCGCTTAAACCGAGCAGGCTGTTCGATGCTATTTTTAAAAAATCGCGCCGGTTAAAATGAGTCATTGTGTCAGTAGCTCCAGCAGGGTTAATGCCAGCCAGGCCAGGGCCAGCCAGGCGGTGATGATTTGGGCGCTGCGGCTGGTACGTGGGAACCAACGGCCTTTTTCGGCATCGGGGAGGCGCGGAAACAGGTAGGGGAAGGCGGCCAGGGTTGCCAGCATTGCCAGCGGCAGGCCAAGTCCCAGCCAGAAGGCGTCGCCGTAGCGTAGCAGTTGTTGTACCCATAGGAAGAACCAGGGTGCGCGGATTTCGGTGAGGACGGTGGCGCTGCTGCTGATGGGGGTGGCGATGGGCGCGGGGAGTGTGATGGCGGCCAGGATGAGGCCGGCCAGGCTGATGAGCATGGCGAGTGTTTCGCGGCGCACCAGTTCGAAGCGGTTGATGTACTCGCGGTTGGTGGGCGGGGCAGCGATGCCGCCATCGCGTCGGACGCGGAAGATGTGCCAGCCGATGAGTAGTGCGCCGATCAGGGTTAGCCCAAAGATGTGCCAGGCGTAAAAGCGGGTTAGGGTGGCTGCGCCCAGGGTTGGCCCGCCGATGGTGAAGCGGTAGAGTGTTTCTCCTACCAGAGGGATGCTGCGCAGCAGGTTGGTGCCGACGACCAGCGCCCAGTGAATCCCTTCATCCCAGCGTAGGATGTAGCCGGTGAAATTGAGAAAAAGGAGGATGACCAGGAGTACCAGCCCTAATAAAAAGTTGAAGCGGCGCGGGTGGCTGAAGGCTCCGGTGAAGATGACGCGCAGTAAATGTATTATGCTGACGATCACCAGCGCTTGTGCGCCCCAAAAGTGTAGGCCGCGGATGAGTGCGCCAAATGGTACGCTGTAGGTGATGAGTTGGACGGATAGCCCGGCTTGTTCTGGGGTTGGCACGTAGAAGAAGAGTTCCAGGATTCCCGTCAGGCCGACGATGATGGTTAGAAAAACTGCCAGGCCGCCTGCGCCGAGGGTGTAGCGCCAACGGGATTGGTTGGCTGGGATGCGTGGTGGGTGCAGGTGATGGAAGAAGCTGGGCCGCGTGCCAGGTTTGGCGGTTTCGTTGGGTTTTTCGCGTTGGGCCAGGCTGAAGGCGGCCAGCGCCAGCAGGGCGGTGAGACTCCAGCCGCCAAATTCTGGGTTTGGGGTGGTTTGTTCGGGCTGGCGCAGGCTAATTTGATGGGCCTTTTTCGGGCTGTAGGGGACGAGTATGCCATTTTGATGCAATAAGTGGGCTGTTAGCGGGCTGGTCTGGCTGGCTGAAAGTCCGCCAGCGTCCCACCACGGCATTTTGACCTGAATATAGTTGCTCAATTGACGGGCATTGACAAAACGCTTGAGTGTTTTGGGGCCAATCAGGGCTGGGGCGTTTTCTGGAAAGGTGTAAGCCGGGCTGGTGTTTTGGTGGCATTCGGCGCAGTCTTCGTCTGGGCCAAATTGGGAGCGAAAGGCGGCTGTCAGGCCCTGGCCCGCTGCCCCATGACAGGCGGCGCAGAAGCTGTGGTAGAGTGCGCTTCCGGTCTCTTCTCCAGCCTGGGGCTGGGTGCGCGGCGGCGGCCAATCTCCACTAGCTGCCGCCGCGGTTTGGCTTGGAATTGAACCCAAAAGCACCATAAAAATAAAAATGGTGATGGATAAGAAGGCGCTGATGTATTTTTTTAGAATTTGCATTGCAATGGATTGGGTTGTGGCAGCCCAAGGGTTTTGGCTAACCTGCCCAGCCTCATGTTATTGGTCTGAATCGCTTTGTTGCTCATCAACTTGAGGTAGTGTCTGGTTTTGATAGTTTTGCAGCCAAGCCTGGGCCGCGCCCCAGTCGTTGGGCGCAACACAGACATCCACTTTGCCTATTGGCCCAAACGTGGCCGGGTAAAGCGTCCCCACGGTTCCCTGAAAAATCTCGGCGCGGATGCCTTGAGCTTCCAGTGCGGATTTTATCATCTCGGCTTCGAGCCGGTCGTATACTTCCAGTAGAGATTGCCAATCGTTTTTGGACATGTCTTACCTCCAGATCAGAGCGAACAAGAGAGTGAACAAGCTGTGTATTCCCAACGCGGCTATGATTAGCGCCAAGGAGCCTGTGCTAAAGGGACCTGCCGCCAATTGTCCAATGCTGACGGGCTGGATAGCACAATCCAATCGCTGTAATCGTGCGGCAAGGCAATTTGGCGGCAAAAATGGTTTGCACGGTACGCGTATTTTACTGCCAAAAATAGCTCTTTTCTTACATGGGTTTAACGATCTGGCCTTCAGGGAAATTTGCCAAATAAGACAGATTTTAGCAGGGTTGGAGTAAAATTCGTTTTGTAAGCGCTTTGCGACTGCAAAGAAGTGTGATTTTTTGCCCAAACGGAGCATTGTTGAAAACATAGAAACTGCTCTTCCTGGCGTTGGCGTGCTATTTTGTTTTTACATAATAGTCACTATTTAATTTAGATCGGAGTGTATTCAAATGGCGCTAACTAAAAAAGAAGCCCTTTCGGTGGATATCGGAAATCGTCTCCGGCAGTTGCGCGATGCGCGTGGAATTTCCATGCGCACCCTAGCAACCATGAGTGGGCTTTCAGCCAATGCTCTCAGTATGATCGAGCGCGGCAAGGCTTCGCCTTCAGTGAGTACGCTCTATCGAATTGCAGATGCTCTGGGAATTGTTGTTACTGATTTTTTTGCCCATGAGACAGCCCGTCAAAAAGTGGTTTTTCTTAAAGTGGATGAGCGCACTCGTCTACCGTTTATGCGTGGCCTGTGGGAAGGGCTGGGTGGCGAAAACTTTATGGGCCGGGTTATGCCATTTATGTTGACTCTGGAAAGCGGCGCTTCGAGTGGCCCCGGCACGGTGGTGCATAGCGGCCATGAGTTTGTTTTTTGTTTACGCGGGCAGTTGGAATATATTGTGGAGAACAAAGTTTATCTTCTCGAAACTGGCGATAGCTTGCTTTTTGTAGCCCAACTGACCCATCGTTGGCGCAATCCGGGGAATACGGTTACAAATGCGCTGGTTCTTCTCTCAGAATTTTCGGAAGGTGAGCAGGTTTTACCCTTGCATATTGAATCGTAGCAGGGTGTTTTCTGTTTTATTCACAGCGAAACCGCTCCAGCGCTTGTTGGAGTAAATTTTGAGCCATTCCGTCTTGGGGAGTGTAAACTTTCCAGGCAAAGTCGCGTCCACCACATTGCCAGGCGGCAATGGCTCCGTAGGGCAGCAAATCAGAAGCGGTTGGGCCAATGGGTTGGTAGTAGATGTTCAGGTTTTTATACAACATCACATCCAATGCGCCAGTTAACGCATCTTTTTCTTCCAGAATGAATCCCTGCACAAGGCTGTGGTCAAAAGAGGGGCCAGATGTCGTCCAGGTGACTTGTATAAACAGGCCGGGGTTAAAGGCAAACAGAATACCATAGGCAAAGTTGCTGGGTGAAGCTGGGTTATTGAGAATAGTCGCATCGACCAAATACAAATCTGCCGGGTGGCCGATGCAGAAACCATATTCGCAAAATGTTCCATCGAGTGCAATTGGGGTTGGCGGAAAGAAGGCGGTCGGCTGCGGATAGGGCGTTTGGGTTGGGATATGCGACAAAGTTGCTGCCACTGCCGCTTGAATACGGGCTTGTTCTTGCGCTTCTTGTCCGCCACAGGCGGCCAGCAACCCGAAGAGTAATATCAGGGGTACGATCAATTTTTTCATGAATTACCTGTTTTCTCGTAACTGCTTGGCCGGTTCGATTACTGAAGCCCTCCGGCTATGAACGACGTTGGATAAATCCGACTTTTATGTTGCATCAATCCATTTTTAGGAACCGGGAAGTTAAATGCTTGCTTTTTGTTTGCACTGGGTTGCAGGTATAGGCTTATAAGAATTTTTGCTAAACACAGAGACACTGAGTCACGGAGTTCCTTCAAGTTTTTTCTCCGTAGCTGCGTGGTTCAAACTCTCAATATCTTTCATTCCTAAGAATAACACCCATCTGGCCTCGTAGCCCTTTCATGGCCTGGTTTGCGCTATTTTAGTACTGCCCCCGCGCCAGGGTGGCTGCGCTCGTTTTCGGCTGCATCTGCGGCGACAGCATTACTGGCCTGCCCGGCTGGGATGCCCACCAGATCCCAACCGAAATCGGGAATTTCGTAGCCAGGAAATTTAGAAAGCCAATCGCCAAGCGGGGCAAAGTCATTCGTGGCTGGGTCTGCAAAAACCGGCTCAAAGGTATTGATGGTATTCTCGGCGCGCAATTGTTCTATGTTACAGGTCGGGTTTGCAGGTTGACAGCCTTGGCTGTCATCTTCGATTCCGAGCGGCATGTTTGTATCACCGTTCCAGATAATATTTCCTTTGATTTGCAGGTTGGCGTCGGTTACGGCCTGGTCGAGCCCGCTCCCGTTTGCATTTTGGCGCGGGCCGTAAATGGCAAAGTGCTGGTATTCAGTGCGGAACCCGGTCGGGTTGTAGAGAATGTTGTTGTAAATAAAGACATTCTGGTTGCCGATGTTGACAAAATTTTCGCCGTTATCAACCACGGTCGTGCCCCAGCCGCCGGCATCGAGATACTGCTGGCAGCGTTCGCGGCCCTCGTCGCCGGGTTGGCCGTCACAGGAGCGCATTCCGAAGACCACCTCAATGCCATGTGAACGGCTGCCAACCCGGTAGAGTGTGTTGTAAGCCATCAGAATGTTGTAACCGCCGTTCACGCCCAGCCCGGCCCCTTCGGTGTCGTGGATGATGTTGTTGACCACTCGAATATCATACGCTTCGTAGGTCAGCCAGGGCGCAGTCATGAACTGAAAACCGGTTCCCTGCCCGGTGCTAAAGCCGCCGGTGCCGCAATTGTACATTTCATTGCCTTCCACGCGGATGTAGGCCGAACCTCCTTTAACATACGCGCACCAATCGTCGGCATCGTGCAAGTGGTTGCGTAAGATATGCCCGTATTGTACAGCCACAAAATCGATGGCATTTTCATAAGTCCCGCCCAGATCACTGCTTTCGATGAAGATATATTGTGATTGATTGACTTTGATCACCTCGTGCGCATCACCAAAGCCATTCATAATCACATTGCGAATCAGCAAATGGTCGCATTTTTCGCAGTGAAAGGCATCGCCATTGGTTAGAATGCTCAGGTTTTCAAAATAAAGATACTGAGAATCGAAGACATTGACGAAGCCCTTGAGAATGACCTGACCCGCTTCATTTCCCTGGCCCTGAATGACCACTGGCGATTCATACGACCCGTATCTTGATTCCCAATAATTGGGAATGCTCTCCGCCGGGTATTCTCCCGGCTGCAAGCGGATGCGGTATCCGCTTGCGAGGACCTGCCCGGACGGGATTTTTTGCCAGGCGGCATCCAGCGTTTGCAGGGCGCTGGCGCTGGTCAGCCCGTCGGCGGTGTCATCTCCGTTAAGCGGATCAACCCAAAGGTCGGTCACGGCGGGGTCACCGGGATCGTAATAGCCCATCGGCAGCGGCTCTGCGGAAGGGGGCGGAGCGTTAACGGCAGGCTGTTCGGAGGTTGAGACAACCTCGCTAGCTGCTTCGGCAGGCGCGGGGGAGTCTGTTCCAGCGGCTGGGGTGGAGCAGGCGGCCAGCGCCAGGATCAGAAGGATTGTCAGGAACAAGGTGCGAGTGTTCATCTTTCTCCTTAATAAAAGGTGGGGCAAGATAAAATCTTGCCCCACCTTTTGAACAATATTAGTTGAAGGTCTGGTTATGCAAACGGATCAAGCGGAATATCAATGGCCGGGATGGCGGGGATGCCGAAGTACGTTACCAGGGCCGCGACGAGGGTGACTATGGCGAAGATGGCGAAAAGCGGGCGCAGGTTGCTTTCTGCATCGAGCAGGGAGGCCCAGGCGGCAAAGGCCAGACCGAGTGCCATGAAGAGCATCACGAGCTGGAGCGAGTCGCCTTTTTCATCGAAGGCGGTGGCGAGGGTGAAGGAGGCGTCGGCGCGATCGAAAAGTTGTAAAGAGTCGGCGAAGATGCCCAGTTCGTAGGCTTCCCAGGCGGCTTCGTCCATGGTGTCGCTGGTGGCCAGGGTGGCGAGTTCGTCGCTCATTTGCTCCAGATAATAGTCGGACTTGTCCTGGTCAACGCCTTCATTGGTGTACCAGCTATCGTAGTAGGCGTAGTCCTGGCTCAGGTTCTGATTGGTTCCCAAGTAGGTGGTGTTGCCGTCGTTGAGAGCTCTCATGCCCTGAATTTCGAATTTGTTCTGGTCTGAATCAGCCATGGCGCCTAAGTAGCTGGCAGAAGCTGTGCCGATGCTCAATACGGTAATCAGGATGCCGAGGACGACTTCGGAGCCTAAAAAGCGCAGACGGGTAAAAATTGAATTCACGTGTTTCTCCTTGTAAGGTGTTTTGATGCTTATTCTTCCAGAGTGCTCAAGTCACCTTCTGGCAATCCTTGAGCGCGCGCCTTGAGTACGCGCCGCATTATTTTGCCAGAACGGGTTTTGGGCAATTTGTCGATAAATTTGATTTCATCGGGCCGGGCGATTGGCCCAAGATGGGTGGCGACGTGTTTACGCAATTCTTCGCTAAGTTCTTCGGTGGGGCCGAAGCCGGGCTTGAGTTGGACAAAACACATAATGGCCTGGCCCTTGATTTCGTGGGGCAGGCCGATGGCGGCGGATTCGGCGACTGCGGGGTGGGTGATGAGGGCCGATTCAACTTCGGCTGTACCCAGGCGATGCCCGGAGACTTTGATGACATCATCGACGCGGCCAATGATCCAATAGTAGCCGTCTTTGTCGCGGCGGGCGCTGTCGCCGGTCATATATTTGCCGGGGTATTTGTTCCAGTAGGTTCTGACATAGCGCTCCGGGTCGCCGTAGATGCCGCGCATCATGGCGGGCCAGGGGTTTTTTAAGACCAGGTAGCCTTCTTGTTCGTCTGGAACGGGATTGCCTTCTTCATCCACGATTTCGGCTTCCTGCCCAAAGAAGGGCCGTGTGCCAGAGCCGGGTTTAAGCGGGACGACTGGGGTGGGGGTAATCATGAACATGCCGGTTTCGGTTTGCCACCAGGTATCCATGATGGGGCAGCGTTCTTTGCCGATTACACGGTGGAACCACTTCCAGGCTTCGGGGTTGATCGGTTCGCCGACCGAGCCGAGCAGGCGTAGTGAGGATAAATCGTGTTTGTTGGGCCAGGCATCGCCAAAGCGCATCAGGGCGCGGATGGCGGTGGGAGCGGTGTAGAAGATGCTGACGCCAAAACGTTCGATGAGCTGCCACCAGCGGTTGGGGTAGGGATAGGCCGGGCCGCCCTCGAACATGAAGGTGGTTGCGCCGTTGAGCATTGGGCCGTAAACCAGGTAGCTGTGGCCGGTAATCCAGCCAGGGTCGGCGGTACACCAAAAGCGGTCTTCGTCGTTGATGTCGAAGACATATTTCAGGGTAGTGTATGTCCCAACCATATAGCCGCCGTGGGTGTGTAAAATGGCTTTAGGCTTGCCGGTTGAGCCGCTGGTGTACAGAATAAAAAGAGGGTCTTCCGCATCCATGACTTCGGTGGCGCATTTGCCATTGGCAATGGGTAGCGCACACAGATCATGATACCAGTGGTCGCGCCCGCCTTCCATGGGAATATCGTGGTTGGTGCGTTTGACGACAATCACATTTTCAACGGTGGGACAGTGCCGCAGCGACTCATCTACGATGCGTTTGAGTTCCACCAGCTTGCCATTTTGCATTGAGCCGTCACTGGTGATTACCAGCTTCGATTCAGAATCTGCAATGCGGCCTTGCAGCGCGTCCACGCTGAAACCGCCAAACACCACCGAGTGAATCGCGCCGATTTTGGCACAAGCCAGCATAGCAAAGACGATTTCGGGAACACGTCCCATGTAAATGGTAACGCGGTCGCCTTTGCTGACGCCCATCGATTTGATGATATTTGCCATGCGGGTTACTTCACGGTTGAGTGCGTAATACGAAAAAGCGCGCTCGCTTTTGCCGTCTTCGGCTTCCCAAATGAGCGCCAGCTTGTTTTTACGGAAGGTTTGCAGGTGAACATCGACACAATTGTAGGCAATATTCACCTTTGCGCCGGTAAACCACTGAAAAAAAGGTTTATTGCTATCATCCAGCACTTTATCCCATTTTTTAAACCAGAATAGCTCGTTGGCGCGTTCGGCCCAAAAGCCTTGCAGGTCATTGCGCGCGCTTTCGGCCAGGGCCTCCCAGTCCCGGACGTAGGTCTGCGCGATAGCATCTTGTGATGGGTAATAAAATTCACCTTCCATAAGCTCTCCTCCGTTTTTATTTGGGTGATGATTTAGCGAATGACACTGACAATCCCAACCAGCCCGGCTCCAGCATGAACCGAAAGACCGGGAGTTAACTCTGCATATAAAATTTCGTCGGGACAGGGCAGAAAGCTGCGTAATTGTTCTTCCAGCTTTTGCGCATTTTCAAGCGCATTAACATGGACAATTGCCATTCTCTCAATCGGGCTGCCTGCGGCTGTTTCCACTGTTAACCCAATCGCTCGTTCCCAGGCCTTTTTCTGAGTGCGTACCTTTTCGAGCATTTCCAATTTTCCCCCGCGAATTGTCAGAATGGGTTTCACATCTAACAGGCTGGCGATGCCTGCGGCTAAATGTCCTACCCGTCCAGACATGGCAAGATATTTCAGTGTGGAAAGCGCCGCAAAAAAATGGACACGTTCTCCGGTCGATTGAGCGGCTGCAAGGGCATTTGCTTTCGAGCCGGTTTTTTCCAACGCTTCTGCCGCCGCCAGAACCATAAAGCCCTGTCCCATACTGAGTGATTTTGAATCGAGCACGGTAATCTCTTTTTCGGGCATGATTTGGGCCGCGCTAAGCGCTGCCGCGTAGGTAGCGCTGATTTCGCTGGAGACGGTAATGCAGATCACCGCATCGTAGCCTTGCGCAAAGGCAGACTGATAGGCCTCGACAAATTGGCCGGGGGCTGGCGCCGATGTTTTTGGCAACTTGCCAAGTTGGTCAACTTTGGCAAAAACGCTGCGGTCGTCGAGTTCATCGGCCTTAAAACTTTCTTCGCCAAATTGCACCATAATTGGAACTTGCACAATGTTGTATTTTTTGGCGACTTCTGCGGGCAGGCTGGAATCAGTATCGGTGATCAGTGCTATTTTGGGCATTTTTTCAACTCCTCAGATATGCTGTTATTTTAACCCTTAATAGTTATATATGGTTCGTTTTGTTTGAAGATGCTACCCGCTTAAAAAATTAAAGTATGGCGCGGAAACAATTCGCTGAATTTTGATGATGTGTGATTGACTTACCGGAAAAAAAGATGTACTATCTTGTAGGAAACGGAAGCAAGAGCGAATTATTATGTATAAAATAGACAAAATTGATTTGGAAATTATAAATCTCCTTATGGAGGATGGTCGAATGCAAGCCGCCGAGATTGCCCGTCGGGTGAATACTGTTTCTGAGCGCGTAATTCGCTATCGTATTGAGCGTATGGTTGCAAGCGACGTTATTTATGTTGGCGCGGTTGTTAACCCCAAGGCGATTGGCATGATGACTGTGGCGGATGTTTGGGTGGAGTGTGAGGCTGGTTCGATTATGGATGTGGCGCGGCGCATGGTAGAGTATGATAATGTCAGCTATGTGGCCTGCTCCATTGGTGAAACAGATGTCAGTGTCCAAATTTTGGCGCACGATACCGCAGAAGTGTATCGTTTTGTAACGGAGGTGATAGGTAAGTCGCCTGGGGTAAGAAAAACCACTACGTCGATCGTGCCCCTTGTGCTCAAGGATGTGTATCAGTGGAAAATTCCACCCGGAATCGTTAGCGATTGAGAAGGTGGTCTTAAGTCTCTGTTTTTTGCTCAACCAGTAGGCTTTTCAGCCCGATAACAACCGATATATAGGAGAGCGTATGAAAAACTTTGCCAAGAGCCAGGCCATGCAAAAACGTGCTCAACAAGTGACTCCGCTAGGGGTTAATTCCAATTTCCGTTATTGGGGGGAAGGGATCACCCCCTATGTCCAAAAAGGCAAAGATGCCTATCTTTGGGATGTGGATGGCAACAAATATATTGATTATCGCATGGCGTTTGGCCCTATTATTTTGGGTCACGCTATCGAAGAAGTGGACAATAAAGTTGCCGAAGAAATCCGCAAAGGTGTTCTTTTTGCAATGACGGGGGAGTTGGAAATTGAAGTTGAAGAGATGATGATTGAGATGGTTCCCGGCCTGGAAATGGTGCGTCTGGCGACAACTGGCACCGAGGCTACCATGCACGCCATCCGCGTGGCACGCGCCTATACCGGGCGCGAGATGATTCTCAAATTTGAAGGGAATTATCACGGTTTTCACGATAATACCCTTTGGAGCACCTACGCTCCGGCTGAAACATACGGCAACGCCCGCTCCCCGATTCCGGTTGCGGCTTCATCTGGCATTCCGCGCGCTTTGGGCAGCCTCATCATTACCCTGCCTTTCAATGACAAAGAAGCCTTCGAGCGAGCCATGTTCTCGTATGGCCGCCAGATTGCGGCAGTTATTACCGAACCCTGCCAGGGAAATTGCGGCGCAATTTTGCCAGAACCCGGCTTTCTGGAGCTTATCCAGCAGAAATGCAGCGAATACGGGGCCTTATTTATTCTGGATGAAGTGAAGACCGGCTTCCGAATTGGCAATGGAGGCGCGCAGGAGTATTACAACCTTGCGCCTGATCTGATTACATACGCAAAAGCATTGGGCAATGGCTATCCGGCAGCGGCTTTTGGCGGCAAAAAAGAGGTAATGAGTATTATTGGGCACGGTGTAGCCCAGGGTGGAACCTATACCAACAATAAACCCGGTATGGCGGCGGCCTGGGCAACGCTTAAGCTGCTTAAGGAAAAACCCATTCTTAAGAGCATCCAACAGCGCGGTCAACGGCTGATGGACGGCGTAGACCAGATCCTGACCGAAGCAGACCTGGTTCATGCCATCAACGGCTACCCGGCCATGTTCACTTTTGCAATTGGCGCAGAAAAAATCACCAGTCAGCGCGAATGGAATAACACCGACCATGAACTGTATCTGGAAATTATGGATGCTCTCATCGAGCGCGGCGTCATGCCCGACCATGACGCTCGCGAACCCTGGTTCCTGTGTTATGCCCATACCGAAAAAGACATCGATGACACGCTAACGGCTTTCCGCGAGGCGGTTCAGGTTTGTAAGAAATAGACAATGAATTAAACGGAGTAGAGGCGCAACATTTGCTGCGCCTCTACTCATGGAGGAACCATGCCCCAACTAACTTCCAAAGAAATGGTTGATCTGAGCCGCGAATACACTTTTTTTTCCTGGTCGGTGCAAGGACAGGCTAACCCGATTCCGGTCACGAAAGCCGAAGGCGTTTATTTCTGGGATGCCGATGGCAAGCGTTATCTCGATTTTTCCTCGCAGTTGATGAACACCAATATCGGCCACCAACACCCCAAAGTAGTTAAAGCCATTCAAGATCAGGCCGCCGAAGTCTGTTTTGTTCACCCTGGCAACACCACCGAAGCCCGCGCCCTGTTGGGCAAAAAGCTGGCCGAAGTGACTCCCGGCAACTTGAAAAAGACCTTTTTTGCGCTGGGTGGGGCCGAAGCCAACGAAAACGCCATAAAAATTGCCCGTTTTTACACCGGGCGGCACAAAATTCTGGCGCAATATCGCTCTTACCACGGCGCGACGCATGGCGCGATTGCCCTAACCGGCGATTATCGCCGTCTCGCTGTTGAACCAACTATGCCTGGCGGCGTTCACTTCCTTAACCCGTTCTGTTACCGCTGTCCCTTTGGGCAAAAGCCTGAAACCTGTCAACGCCAGTGCATCAGCCACCTCGAAGAAATCATCCAATATGAAGGACCAGACAAAATTGCCGCCATTATTCTGGAAGGTGTGGTGGGCTCGAATGGGCTTCTCATCCCGCCCGCGGATTACTGGCCGCGCGTCCGCGAGTTGTGCGATAAATATGGCATCTTGCTGATTTCGGATGAGGTGATGAGCGGCTGGGGCCGCACCGGCCAGTGGTTTGCCGTTGATAACTGGCAGGTTGTTCCAGATATTATCACCACCGCCAAAGGCATCACCAGCGGCTATGTCCCGCTCGGCGCGGTGATTGTCTCGGAGCCGATTGCCAAATTCTTCGATGACAAATATCTCTCCGCTGGTCTTACATACAACGGCCACGCCCTGGCCGCCGCCGCCGCCCTGGCAACCATCGCTGTTTACGAGGATGAACACCTGCTCGAAAATGCCCGCAAAATGGGCCAATACCTCGGCGAACGGCTCGAAGCCCTCAAAACTCATCATCCCTCGGTGGGCGATGTGCGCTACATTGGTTTGTTTTCCACCCTCGAACTGGTGCAAAACCGCGCCAGCAAAGCTGTTATGCCCGCCAGCGTGATGGGCGAAGTCGGCAAAATTTTGCGTGAGAACGGTTTATTCACCTTCATCATGGCGAACAACCTGGGCAGTATGGTCTTTGTCGTTCCGCCGCTGTGCATTACGAAAGAGCAGTTGGATGAGGGGCTGGCGATTGTTGAACAGGCGCTTGAGGCGGCTGATAAGAACGTCAAATAATCATAGTAGCGGCACGGTGGAGAAATCACGGCTTTTTGCCTGATCAAACTGCCGTGCCCTTGCGGGATGGAAAATATGGAAAAAATTCTAAATTACATTAACGGCGAATGGCTGGAACCGCAGGTTGCGGACTATGTGGACGTGATTAACCCGGCGACAGGGGCCGTCATCGCCCGGACGCCCCTTAGCCCGGCTTCTGTTATCGAAGCGGCAGCCCAGGCGGCGGCGCAGGCTTTCCCGGCTTGGCGGCGTGTTCCGGCCCAAGATCGGGTGCAATATCTCTTTAAATTGCGCGATCTACTGAAGGCTAATCTCGATGAAGTTTCGCGCGCCATCACTAATGAATCGGGTAAAACTTTTGAAGAAGCCAAAGCCGAGATGGTGCGCGCCATTGAAAATGTGGAAGTGGCCTGTGGGATACCGATGCTGATGAAAGGCGAGATTGCTGAAGACATCGCCCCTGGTATCGATGAAATTATGCTGCGTCAGCCGTTGGGGGTGGTCGCGACGATTGCGCCGTTCAACTTCCCTGGCATGATTCCGTTTTGGTATTTGCCCTATGCCCTGGCAACCGGCAACACCTACTTGTTGAAGCCTTCTGAAAAGGTGCCGGTGACGATGCAAGTCATCTTCCGGCTGATTGAGCAGGTCGGCTTCCCTAAGGGTGTGGTCAATATGGTGAACGGTTCCAAACAAGCCGTGGATGCGATTCTCGATCATCCAGCCATTCGCGCCATCACTTTTGTTGGCTCGACCACGGTGGCGCGTTATATTTACAGCCGCGCGGCGGCCAATGGGAAACGAGTTCAGGCTCAAGGTGGGGCCAAGAATCCGGTCATCATCCTGCCAGATGCGGATATGGAGATGGCCGTCAAGATTACTGCCGATTCGGCCTTTGGCTGTGCCGGGCAGCGCTGTCTGGCAACTTCGCTGGCGATTACGGTGGGTGAGGCTCGCAATGAGTTCTGCGAAGGGATCTGTGATGCGGCTTCTGGCCGCACTGTGGGATATGGACTTGACCTCGGAACCCAGATGGGAGCGGTTATTAATGCAGCCAGTAAAACGCGCATCGAGCAGTTGATCGGTTTGGGGGCTTCGGAGGGGGCTGGTTTGCCGGTGGATGGGCGTGGGACGCTGGTAAAAGGCTACGAAAACGGATTCTTTGTCCGCCCCACCATTTTGACAGATGTGCAGCCCGGCAGCGAAATCTGGAAAACCGAGATTTTTGGCCCGGTTTTGAGCCTGATGCATGTTAATACTATCGACGATGCCATTGCGTTGGCGAACAGCCATGTTTATGGTAATCAGGCCAGCTTGTTTACTTCCAGCGGGTCAGCGGCACGTAAGTTTCGCTATGAAGTGGAGGCTGGGAACGTGGGCATCAATATTGGCGTGGCTGCGCCGATGGCGTTTTTTCCATTTAGCGGCTGGAAGGATTCCTTCTTTGGTGATCTGCATGGTCAAGCTATGGATGCAGTGGATTTCTTTACTCAGAAAAAAGTGGTTGTGGAGCGCTGGCCGAAGGAGTGGACGCGGAAATTCTAGGTTTTTTTATTGGGGCGTGATCTGCACGCCCCAATGTTAATTTACCCGCCTGAGGGGCGGGGACATTCACCCAAGGAGAAGTGAAATGGATCTTTCAGGCTATGAATATGTTTGGCTGATCGTGATTTTCATCGTGGGTTTCTTCGCCGTCCGTATGGGCGTCGGGATTTGGGCTTCGCGCAAAGTCTCGAACGCTGCGGATTACATTGTGGCCGGGCGCAGCCTGCCGATTTATATGATCGGCGCGTCGGTGATGGCGACCTGGTTCGCCGCTGAAACGTTGATGGGGGCTTCCTCCACTGGCTTTCAGTATGGGTTTCAGGGTGTGATTTTTGACCCGTTTGGAGCGGCGGCCTGCCTGTTCCTTTCGGGCTTCTTTTTCACCCGCCTGATGCGCCGAGCGCGTTACCTGACGGTGGTGGACTTCTTTGAACACCGCTACGGGAAGGGCATGACCATTTTGGCCTCCATTGCCCAACTGATGACCTACTTCGTTTGGACCGGCGCGCAGATGGTGGCGGCTGGCACGATTGTGAATGCGCTCTTCCCGAGTGTGCCGCTGGAAGTGGGGATGATTTTGGTGGCGGTCTGGGTTTCCGGGTACACCATGCTGGGTGGCATGTTGGCCGATACCTTGCTCGATTTCATCCAGATGTTTTTCACAGCGGGTGGCATGGCGCTGATTTTTGGTTATGTCCTCTACCAGGTTGGCGGCCTGGATGGTTTGCTGAGCATTTCATCCACGATGTATAACCCCAAGCCCTTTACGCTGCTGCCGGATATGGGCGGTGAAGCAGGTTATTTGGGTTACTTCGGCTCGATGGGCTGGATGTACTGGATCGCGGCCTGGCTTTCCGTTGGTTTGGGTTCGGTGCCGACCCAGGATTTGTTCCAGCGCTCGATGTCGGCCCGCAACGAATCCACTGCGGTTTGGGGAACGTACCTGGCCGGGGTTTTGTACCTGGTCTTTGGGATCATGTCGCCCCTGGTTGGGATCATGATGTTCAAGCTCAATCCGGCTTTTGCCAACCCGGATGGCGTTCTCGTGGGCGCGGCTTTGCTCTACGTCCCGCCGGTGTTGACCGCCATCTTCATGGCGGCGCTGGCCTCGGCGTTGATGAGCACCGCGGATAGCTCTCTGCTCGCGGGAGCCTCGGTCGTCACCCAAAACCTGTTCCCGCTCTTTGGGAAGAAACTCGACCCCAAAGACGAGGTCAAGTGGACCCGGATCATGGTCGGGATTAACGGCTTCATCGGGATCGTCATTGCCGTTTCAGCCTCCGTCATCTACGAGTTGGGTGTAGTCGCCTGGACGCTGCTGCTGGTTGGTCTCTTTGTCCCCTTTGCGTTTGGGATGTATTGGAAGAAAGCCAACCAATCTGGCGGCATGGCCGCTTTCCTGGGCGGTTTTGCCACCTGGGGGCTGCTGACCTGGGTGGCCTACAGCTTTGGGATGGGCGGTGACTCAACGATGGTGGTCTGCGCCGGTGATTTTGACTGCGCCTTCTGGGATGCGGTCTATATTGCCTCGCTGCCGGCTTTCCTGGCCTCGATGGCCTTTATGGTGGTGGTTTCGCTGGCTACTCAAAAAGCGGATGCGCCCAAGCCGATTACGGATGTGGATGGGAATCTGATGGATACCAATCCGTTCCACTTCCTTGGGATTATGCCGATCAAAGATGCGCTGCGCAAACTGCGCCCTGAAGAATACGATAAGTAATGCGTTTTGGTTTATCATTTTTTATTCGTCTGGTTGACGAGTTTTCCGCAGGGAGGTTGGAACACTCGTCAACCGAACAACTTAACACCCAAGGAGAACAACATGCCTCAAAACCTGAATGCTGCCCAAGAATATGCCGCCAAGTGGCTGGAAATTATCAAGAAACCGGAACAGCCGCCCGAAGAGCTAGGCAAGTGGATTATCGAAGAGTCGATGCACAACTTTGCGGAACATTTCAACAAAGGCTGGCTCGATTATCGCAAATCGGTCACTCAGGCCGGGCAATGGGCCGCTACCGAATGGACCGGGCACGGCGCGACCTTCGAAGATGTTCTCGGACGCAAATATATCGACTTCTTAGGCGGATTCGGTATGATGGACTTGGGCTGGAGCCACCCAGAAGTTGTCGCGGCGGTACAGGCACAATTGTTACGAACACCGATGCCCAGCCAGGAACTGATCGATCCGTTGCGCGGGGTGCTCGCCAAGCTGTTGGCGGATATTTCGCCCGGCGATCTTAAATACGCCTGGTTTGCTGCCAGCGGCACCGAATCGATTGAAGCCGCCATCAAGCTCGCCAAGGTTTATACCCAAAAGCCAGCCTTCATTGTGGCGGTCAAGGCCTTTCACGGCAAAACGATGGGCGCGCTCTCGATGATGGGCAAAGCCGATTATCGCGTTCCGCCGGGTGTTTTGTATGGCGGCCCAGTCTACCACGTCCCATTTGGCGATGCGGCTGCGGTGGAGCAGCAGCTCGAAATCTGCGAGAAAATCGGCGTTGGGGTGGCCGGGGTGCTGATGGAGCCGATTCAGGGTGAGGCGGGCGGTATCGTTCCGCCAGATGATTTCTGGCCGCGCATCCGCGAGGCGACGAAGAAACATGGGACGCTGCTGATTGCGGATGAAGTCCAGACCGGCCTGGGCCGCACCGGCAAACTCTGGGGTGTCGATCACTGGAACGTCGTTCCGGATATTATCGCCGTGGCCAAATCCCTGGGCGGCGGCGTCATGCCGATTTGCGCCGTCATCACCACCGAGGAGATTTTCCAGTCTTTCATGTATCCGAATCCGTTCCTGCAAACCACCACCACTGGTGGCGGCGCGCTGGCCTGTTCGGCGGCGATTGCAGCGATTAACGTCACCGTGCGCGACCGGCTCTGGGAAGTGGCCGAGGAGAAGGGCAATTACATTTTGGCAAAAGTACAGGCCCTGGCTGAAAAATATCCGCAAATTTACAAAGGCGTAACCGGTAAAGGCTTGCTGATCGGACAGCACTTCCAGACCCCCGAATTGGGCGGGGCGGTAGCGGCGGCCCTGTTCAAGCGCGGTGTATTGGTCGCTGGCACACTGACCAGCGCCCAGACCATCCGCATCGAACCGCCATTGGTAATTACTTACGATGAAATTAATCAGGGATTGGCCGCGCTGCAAGAAGCGCTGGCCGATGTGGCCCAAGAAATGTAATCGGGCCTGATCCGTAAAGCAATGCCCGAAGCGCGTTTTTTGCCCAATTTGCGCTTTGGGCATTTTTCTTTTTTTGATTTAAAAAATCAAATAATTGCATAATCGTCAATAATAAGTTGACTTTTATGCAAAAAAGGAGTAATATTGCTTTATGGAAAACCTAATCGGTAGTCGCGCTGTGGAAGGCTTGGATGAAATTGACCGCTTTGTAATTGAGTCCTTGCGTCAGGATGGGCGGATGCCATTTGCCCAAATTGCCCATCAGCTGAATGTTTCGCCGGGCATGATTCGGATGCGCTACAACCGCTTGGTCGAGATGGGTTTTTTGCATGTAGTGGCTGTTTCCAATCCGTTGCGCATGGGGCTTAATACGATGGCGATGATTGGGGTACGCGTGCAGGGCAGCCGATTATTGGAAGTAGCTGAAAAAATTGCCGCGTTGGACGAAGTGGTTTACCTTGTCGTTTCTTCTGGCTCTTACGACATCATGGTCGAAGTATTTTGCCGAGACCGCGATCATTTGCTGAAGTTTTTAACGGAAAGCCTGTATAAGGTGGAAGGTATCCGCGAAACAAACTCCTTTGTTTATCTAAAAATCATCAAAGAAATTTATTTTTAAACCAGATATTTTGTAAATTTTCTGCACTGCAACCTTATTTGTAGCTGGGGCAGAGTTTCCTTAAAAGTGATTATCGTTTTACCTGAGTGTAAAACGTCTGAGCCTGCAATCTAAATCACAAGGAGAAAATTTTATGAAAGTATTGCTGGTTGGTGTTGGTGGTGTGGGAGAGGCAATCGCCGCTATTGCAAAAGAACGTGCCTGGGTGGAGCAGATTGTTCTCGCAGACTACAATGTCGAACGCGCCGAAGAAGTTGCCGTTAAACTCGGCGACCCCAAACGTTTTCCTGTTGAGTTCATTGACGCCTCAAAACAGGAAATGATCGAGGCGCTTGCCCAAAAATACGGAGTTGACCTGATTATGAATGCGGTTGACCCTGTTTTTAATAAGCAAATTTTTGATGCAGCCTATAATGCGGGGGTTACTTACATGGATATGGCGATGACTCTCTCAGAGCCGCATCCTGAAAAGCCATTTGAACTACCCGGAATCAAGCTGGGTGACTACCAATTTGAAAAAGCCAAAGCCTGGGAAGAAAAAGGATTGCTGGCAGTGGTGGGAATTGGCGTTGAGCCAGGCATGGCCGATATTTTTGCGCGCTACGCCCAGGATCATCTTTTTGACGAAATCGACGAAGTAGGCGTTCGGGATGGCGCAAATATCGAAATTGCTGGCTATGAATTTGCTCCTAATTTTTCAATTTGGACCACCATCGAAGAGTGTCTTAACCCGCCGGTGATTTGGGAAGAAGGCAAAGGCTGGTTCACCACCGCGCCCTTCTCTGAACCAGAAATTTTTGATTTTCCCGAAATTGGCCCAGTGGAAGTTGTCAACGTGGAACACGAAGAAGTTTTGCTGGTGCCGCGCTGGGTCAAAACCAAACGCGCCACTTTTAAATATGGCCTGGGCGACCAATTTATTGGGGTGCTGAAAACCTTGCACATGCTGGGGCTGGATAACAAAGAGAAAATCAACGTCAAAGGGGTGCAAGTTGCCCCGCGTGATGTGGTCGCCGCCTGCTTGCCTGATCCCGCTCATTTGGGAGACAATATGAGCGGAAAAACCTGCGCTGGAACCTGGGTGAAGGGCACAAAAGACGGTCAGCCGCGCGAAGTCTACCTTTACCAGGTGGCCGATAATGCCGCCTGCATGAAGCGTTGGGGCTGTCAGGCGGTAGTTGCGCAAACTGCTTTTAGCGCCGTTATTGCCATGGATTTGCTCAAAAACGGTCAATGGCAGGGCGTAGGCGTACTTGGCCCCGAAGCTTTCCCGCCAGACCCATTTATGGAAAGAATGGCAGATTATGATTTCCCCTACGGCATCAAAGAAATGACTCCAAAGACGGCCTAAAAAAAAACTGTAAAAGTTGGGCGAATGAGCGAATTTTTACTCATTCGCCCTTATACTTTATAGTATCCAAATCCAAGGAGGAGAAGTGCTATGGCAGAAAAGAATGACAAGACTGGTGCATCCATTCAACAGGAGACCCAAAAGCTGAAGCGCGCCCTGACGCTGTTTCCGCTTTCCGGTCTCATCTATTTTACGGTTTGTGGTGGTTCATTTGGCATCGAACCACTCATCGGCTACGCCGGGCCTGGCCTGGCCTTGTTCCTGATCGCTCTGACCCCGATTATTTTTAGCTTGCCCAATCTGCTGATTGTGCAGGAGCTTCAGACGATGATGCCGGCCCAGGGTGGCTATTATCACTGGATTAAACGCGCTTTTGGCCCATTTGCCGGATTTTTGGCAGGCTGGAACAACTGGGTTGTCTCCTGGTTAGACGTGTCGATCTACCCGGTTTTTGCTGCCCTTTATCTCAGTGCTTTTATCCCGGCCCTGGACAATGGCGCGACCATCTTTGGTATTGCGGTATCTGCCGGTTTTCTACAATGGCTGGTAGCGGTGGTGATGATTTGGTTTGTCGCCTGGCTGCAAATTCGCGGTTCGCGCGTCACCGGGTTGTTTACCAACTCGTTGGGTGTGCTGATGATTATCCCGTTGGGGCTTTTGGCTATTCTTGGCTTTTATGCCTGGTTCAAATCAGGCGTAACGCCGCAATTGCCATTTTTACCAGGGGGCGAAACAATCAATTTTGATTCTCTAACGGCAGCTTTTAGTACCGGCCTGTTTGTGGTCATGTGGAATTATATGGGCTGGGAATTGCCCTCTGCGGCAGGCGACGAAGTGGTTGAACCGCGCAAAACGTACCCGCGCGCGATGGTGATTGTGCTGGTCTTGTCAATCTTGACCTATTCTTTGCCTGTAGTGGGCGCTTTGTATGGCGGGGCCGGGGAGGACGGTCGCTATGCAATATGGGGCATTGAAGCCAGTGACGAGGAAGCGGGCATCGCTCCAGACGTGGAAGCCTATGGCGTCAGCTCCGAACAGATTGATAGTTGGGGCGTCTCTTCGGCTACAGATGTAACCGGCTGGGAATTCCCGCAAATTGGACAGATTGTGGCAGCCAAGATCACCGGTGACCCAAATTCGGCCTTGGGCGTTTTTATGGTAACAATTTTAACCATTTCGGCGGTGCTTTCGATGACCGGTTTGTTCATCGGCAACAGCCTGGGTGGCAGCCGTGTGCCGTTTGCCCTGGCTGAAGACGGCATGTTCCCGCGCTGGATGGTCAAAGTTCACCCGAAGCATGGTTCGCCGTATGTTGCCATTTTGGTGGTGAGTGTGATTTACACCATCTTTGCCACCAATGCCTTTGAGTTTTTGGTGGTGGCAGATGTCTTCTTGCAGTTATTGGTCGTACTGGCTGAAATTGCGGCGCTATGGATGTTGCGGCGCACCGAGCCAAACCGACCATGCACCCGCGTTCCAGGCGGAATGGTCGGTTTGATTGTGGCTTCGGTTAGCCTGGCAGGAATCATTTTGATCGCCTTCTACAGCCAGATTGTTGAAGCGGGCTGGGGTTCCATTGGAGTCGCGCTGGCGTTGATGTCGGTTGGGGCAGCGTTGTACTATCCTTTCCGAAAGTACTTGAAACCTGGCGTGCCAGACGTTGATCCGTTCGAAGCCAGCCCAGAGTAGGCTGCGTTTGCCTTTGTGTCCTTTTCTTGACGAGACGAGAAAGGGACACTTTTTTGGACAGTACTGTAGAAAATTGTTTTTTTGTCTTCTTAACCTTAGCACGGTTGAGGCAGGAGCATCAATTATGCCCTACGGCTATAACGGAAAAATTTTACATGTAGATTTGACGACTGCCAGACTGACGGTGGAAGAGCCGCCCGAAGTCTTTTACCGTACCTATCTGGGGGGCAGCGCGATGGGGCTTTATTACATTCTGAACGAAATGCCAAAAGGCGCAGATGCGCTTGGCCCGCAAAATGTGCTGACTTTGATGACAGGTGTCACCACCGGGGCCGCCATCAGCGGCCAGAGCCGAATTAACGCCAATGCCAAATCGCCGATTTCGGGCGGGATTGGCGATTCTCAGGGGGGCGGTTTTTTTCCGGCTGAGTTGAAGTTTGCCGGGTTTGATGGAATCGTCATTACGGGAAAAGCGCCAAAACCGGTCTATTTGTGGATTAAGGACGGTTTTCCAGCGTTACGCGATGCTGGTTTACTGGTAGGCAAGCTGACGGGGGAGGTCGATTCTGCACTGCAAGCAGAATTGGGCGACGATCATATCCAAATCTTGCAACACGGTCCGGGCGCAGAGAAAGGCATCCTTTATTCCAGTTTAATAAGCATGTCGAACCGCACCAATGGCCGCACCGGTATGGGGCTGGTGATGGCCTCGAAGAACCTGAAGGCGGTGGTAGTGCGTGGGACGAAGAAGCCGCTTGTGGCAGATGCCAGAGCGTTGATGGCGCTTAGCCGCGAGGGGCCAAAGTTGTTACCTGGGAATGCCGATATGGCCGGGTTGGCGAAGTATGGCACGGCCAGCGTGGTTCTGCCTCAGCATAGCCTGGGGACTTTGCCGACTCGCAACTATAACGAAGGCGCATTTGAATTTTCCGAAGCGATTAGCGGCGAAAAGCTATATGACGAATATTTGCGCGGGGCGATGCAGGGCCAGCAGGATAAGCTGGGCCGCGATACTTGCTATGCCTGTGTGGTGCGTTGCAAGCGGGTGGTAGAGTCGGAGGGTAAGTATAAGGTGGACGCCAAGTATGGCGGGCCGGAATATGAGACGATTGGCACATTTGGCTCGTATTGCGCCGTGAGCGATTTGGCGGCGATTTCGCGCGCCAACCAGGTCTGCAACGAGCAAGCCATTGATACGATTGCGGCAGGCGCGACGATTGCCTTTGCGATGGAGTGCTACGAGAAAGGTATTATTGGTAATGTCGAAACCGGCGGTCTTGAACTGAAATTTGGTGATGCCGATGCCATGCTGCAAGCATTAGACGAAATTGTGACCGCTTCTACGCCGCTGGGAAAATTGCTCGGCCAGGGTTCGGAGCGCGCTGCCGCTGTTTGGGGCAATGGCGCAGACGAGTGCCTGACGACTGTCAAGGGCGCCGAGTCTCCGGCGCACATGCCGCAGGCCAAACGCAGCCTGGGCCTGATTTATGCCGTCAATCCATTTGGCGCAGATCACCAATCCAGCGAACACGATTGGATGATTGAAGAAGGCATTGCTTCAGATTTGTACATGAGCCGTTTGGCGCTCTTAGGTTTGGAAGAGCGCTTGGAGCCGATAAGCCTGGGATGGGAGAAAGTTAAATTTGCTTACCTGACGGAACTTTTCTATTCGATGCTTGATTCTGTCGAACTTTGCCAGTTTGTATGGGGGCCAGGCTGGACGCTGTATGGCCCGGCAGAGACGGCTCGACTACTAAAAGCGGTGACGGGTTGGGCGGTAACTGTGGACGAGTTGATGTCTGTTGGCGCGCGCCGCTTGAATTTGATGCGGGTCTTCAATGCGCGCGAAGGCCTGAGTCGCAAAGATGATAAATTGCCTAAGAAATTTTACAAGGCTCTGCAAGGCCAGGGGCCAACTGCCGGTATTGCTCTGACCCATCAGGAAATTGAATCGGCGTTGGACATTTATTACAAATTAGCCGAATGGACGAATGATGGTATTCCAACCCGGTTCAAGTTGGAAAAGCTGAATCTGGCCTGGGCGGCGCAATGGCTCTAAATACAACGTGTTGCGTGGGCGCAACGCGCACCCTCTATTCAAAAAGGATATTTAACCTATGACCCAACTCTATGAAGTAAACTTTCCCCACATGTCCCCCGTCTGGTCACATATCTTTCCCCTCGAAGCGGAACGCGCCGAAGGAAGCTACATCTATGCCAGCGATGGCCGAAAATACCTCGATTTCACTTGCGGCATTGGCGTGACCAATACCGGGCACTGCCATCCCAAGGTGGTTGCCGCCATCCGCGAACAGGCCGGGCTGTTTTTACACGCCCAAGCCAACATCGTTGTTCACCAGCCGATGTTGCAATTAATTGAAGAACTGCGAACAATTGTCCCCCCGGCCATTGACGGATTTTTCTTTAGCAACTCTGGTGCCGAGGCGGTCGAGGGCGCTGTCAAGCTGGCGCGCGCCGTCACCAAGCGTCAGGCCATTATTGTTTTTACGGGCAGTTTTCATGGTCGGACGGGGCAAACCATGGCGCTGACCACCTCCAAGACGGGCTACAAAGGCGCGGCCCAATTACTTCCGGCAGGCGTGTATGTGGCCCCATTTCCATACGCTTTTAAATTGGGTCTGAGCCAGGAAAAAGCCAGCCAGTACGCCCTCGAAGCCCTGGATGAACTCCTCATCAGCCAGATTGCCCCGCATGATGTCGCGGCGATTTTGATCGAGCCGGTGCTGGGCGAGGGCGGCTACGTTGTCCCGCCCGCCTCTTTTCTGCAAGCCTTACGCGAACTGTGCGATAAGCATGGCATCATGCTCATTTTTGACGAAGTCCAGAGCGGTTTTGGCCGTACTGGCAAGTGGTTTGCTCAAGACCACTTTGGCATTGTGCCCGATATTATGACTGTTGCCAAAGGCATCGCCAGCGGAATGCCACTTTCGGGAGTCTTTAGCCGCCTGGAATTGATGAAAAAATGGCCGACCGGCTCGCACGGCGGCACCTATGGCGGCAACGCGGTGGCGATGGCAGCCGGGGTGGCAACAGTCCGGGCGATGAAAGAAGAGCAGATGCTCCAAAACGCCAACGAGCGTGGCCTCCAACTTCAGACCGGCTTGCGTAAATTACAGGAAGAATACCCGCAATTGGCCGATGTGCGCGGCCTGGGGCTAATGATTGGCTCCGAGTTTGCCGTAGCAGGTGATTATCGCAAAGCCAAACCGCTGGTCAAAGACATTCTGCGCGCCGCTGAAGAGCGCGGGCTACTACTGCTTTCCTGCGGAACTTTTGACTCTACCATTCGCTGGATTCCGCCGTTGAACGTGACAGCCGAACAGGTCAATGACGGGCTGGCCGTATTTACCGAAGCGCTAAAGGTTTCGGCAGGTTAAAACCTGCCCCGCAGCAAAAAGGACAATTCTAAATGGATAGAAATCACCTCGCCACCCTGCTCCTTGCCGAAGAACAAAAATTCCACGCCGAACACCCCCAGTCCTATGCCCTCTATCAGCGCGCCAAAAAATCACTGCCCGGCGGCGTGCCCATGCTCTGGATGATTCGTTGGGCCGGGTCCTTCCCGATATTCGTCAAAGAAGCCCACGGTGCCCACTTTACCGATGTAGATGGACATGATTACATCGATTTTTGCCTGGGCGACACCGGCGCGATGACCGGCCATGCCCCCGCCGCCACCCTCCAGGCAATTGCCGAACAAGCCGCCAAAGGCCTGACGCTGATGCTACCCTACGAAGACATTATCAGCGTTGGCGAAGAA
The DNA here is from genome assembly GCA_020719725.1 of Anaerolinea sp. Lineage (GTDB taxonomy): Bacteria > Chloroflexota > Anaerolineae > Anaerolineales > Villigracilaceae > UBA8950. The sequence goes on from DYPU01000018.1 coordinate 33,952, forward strand.
CTCCAACGTCGTTTTGGCCTGCCGCTCTGGCAATTTACCCTCACCGCCACCGACGCCAATCGTCACGCCCTACGCATGGCGCGCCTCATCACCAACCGCCCCAAAGTGTTGGTCTTCAACTACTGCTACCACGGAACCGTTGACGAAACTTTTATCATCCTCGACGAAGAAGGCACCGCCATCTCACGCCCCAATAACCTTGGGCCACAGGTAGACCCAACCTACACCACCAAAGTCATTGAATTTAACGATGTGGCCGCGCTGGAGATTTCACTCTCTGCCGGAGATGTTGCCGCCGTTTTAGCCGAACCCGTCATGACGAACATCGGCATCATCCACCCTCAACCTGGATTCCACGACGAATTGCGTAAACTGACCCGCAAATACGGCACACTCCTCATCATCGACGAGACCCACACCATTTGCGCCGGCCCCGGCGGATACACAGCCGCCCACGGCCTGGAACCAGATTTTCTGACAGTGGGCAAGCCTCTGGCGGGGGGCATCCCGGCGGCAGTCTACGGCTTCACCCATCAAGTAGCCGAGGCCTTTCTGGCTCGCCTCGATCTAAACGACTCAGACGTGGGCGGTATTGGCGGCACACTGGCCGGAAATGCCCTCTCCATCGCGGCCATGAAAGCCACCTTGGAAAATGTCCTGACCCTCGAATTTTACGAAAAAGCCACCGCCTTACAGGATAAATTCACTGCCGGGGTCGAATCCGTCATCGCCGAATTCAACCTGCCCTGGATCGTCAAACGCCTCGGCAATCGCTCCGAATACTGGTTTCGCCCGCGCCCGCCCAAAAACGGCGGCGAAGCGGCGGCAGCCATCGACCATGAACTCGACCGCTATATGCACCTCTACATGCTCAATCGCGGCATTCTGATGACCCCTTTTCACAACATGGCCCTCATCTCGCCCGAAACCAGCCAGGCCGATGTGGATTATCATACCCAGCTTTTCCGCGAAGCCGTCAAAAGTCTATTTCAGGAATTCAACAGCGCCTGAGGTTGGATTCCTGAAATAGTTGTTGGCCGCTGGATATATTTAGCCTTTTCCTAATTTTTAAAATGCTTGACGTTTCTTACCATCCCAGCTAAAATCGCTCTATCTTATCCTTACCATTACGAAAGGAGGCTTGTTTTATGAATAAAATTGTTTCCATCCCCTCTGTTTTTGCGCCTCCTGTGGAAAGCAACATGTACTAACGCTTTCAGGCTCTTCTCGCCGCAGGTGCGCTTGCCCTGCGGCTTTTGTTTTATCTAGCGTATAGAACGCTTTCGCCGCAGGAAAATCCTGCGGTTTTTATTTTAACTTTTTCACCTAAAAAAACGATGAATACTAAAAACACCTACAACTTTTTTGAAGAACTCGATAACCTTGATATTGATGAGCAAGGCCGCGAGCGTTTCCCAAACCGTAACCCCAAAAAATTGCCCAAATCGGAGCAGAGCTTTTTGCAAAAACAAGATGACTCGTCTGCCAGTTTCAAATTTACCTACAAGGCCGCCCGCTTCGAAGAATGGTGGTTGCTCGATTCGCTCGGCGACTTTTACGAACATCAGTGGATTTCAGATGTGCTTCGGCGTGTCAAGGGTGGCAAAGAAGCCTCGGTCTATCAATGCCTGGCTGGTTCGGCCATCCCTGCTGGCGGATTGGTTGCGGCAAAAGTCTATCGCCCGCGTATGTTGCGTAATCTCAAAAACGATTCGGCTTACCGCGAGGGCCGCACTGACTTGAACGAAGATGGTCAGAGCCTTTTCAAAGACGCAGATGTTCACGCCATGCAAAAGCGCTCCTCGTATGGCGAAGAACTGCGCCACACTTCCTGGATCGCTCATGAATTTACCACCCTGCAAACCCTGCACGCCGTCGGAGCCGATGTGCCCGCCGCCTATGCCATGCAGAAAAACGCCATTCTAATGGGCTATATTGGGGATGAACTGACTTCTGCCCCGGCGCTGAATGAAGTTTCATTGGCTCATAGCGAGGCCAAAATACTTTTTGAGCGCGTTTTGCACAACATCAAATTATTTTTGGATGCCAATCGCATTCACGGTGATCTTTCAGCCTACAATATTCTGTACTGGGACGGCAACATCACCCTGATAGACTTTCCGCAGGTTGTCAATCCTAGCGGAAACCGCAACGCCTTCAAAGTTTTTGAACGGGACGTGATCCGGGTTTGTGATTACTTTATCAAACAGGGCCTAAAAGCCGATGGACGCAAACTGGCCGCTGACTTATGGCAGGCTCACGGTCACAAGGTTCACCAAGAAGTGGATGTGCGTTTGCTCGATGCTGAAGACCCTCAGGATCGAGCCCTTTGGAAAAAACAAAAAAGTGGCCGCTAAACCAGGGCGACCGATCGCTCCGGTCGGTCGCCCTGGTTTCAAATTACTTTTTCGCCCAATTTCCAAACCCGGCCTGGCGACGTTCCTCTCGCCGCCGGTGCTGTTCGTGGATTTCGTGGATATGATCCACTTTTTCGGCGATGGCCGCCTCCAACCACTTTCTACCCTTTTCTGGAGTGCCCAAACTACCGGCCCCATACGCCCCGTAGCGTGAGTCATCGTCCCAAGGCGGATTTGCCACGAGTGCGCCGCCCTCGACCCAATCCATGTAGTAATTGGGCGTGGTCACAAAATCAAGGTCATCCTGCACCCTGTCCATGTGAACCAACTCTGGACGGAGCGCCAAAATCATTGAGGTTTCCAACTCGCAGGCGTGGCCCATCCCTCCGATCTGAGATTCGCGGAATTGTTCCAAGGCCGCCACGCCGCTTGGGCCGGAGGTGTGCAGCCAGGCGGTGGCGCAAAAAATGCGTTTGTGCCGGTCTCCAGCATATTTGACCACGTTGACCAGAAAAGACGAATTGCCGCCATGCCCACTCATTAAGTAAAAACGATTAAACCCGCGTGTGACGAGCGTCTTCACCACGGCCAGCCAGAAATCTTCGAAGGCCCGGCCCCCGGCATTGAGAGTTCCGGCAAAGGCCTCACGATGGGTGCTGACGCCGTAGGCCATTACCGGCAGTGTGTAGCTCACTTTGGGTGCTTTATCTACTGCGCCATTGGCAATGGCCTCGATGATGAGTGTATCGACTGAGAGTGGCAGGTGCAGGGAATGCTGTTCGGTGTGCCCGATAGGCAATAGGATTACTTTCTCACGGTGTTCGTCGGCTGGAAGGGCTGCGCTGGGCGCGGTGTTGATGGGCAGTTTGATCCGAATTTGCGCCGCGCCCAACCCCAGCTCGATGCCCTGCGGGGTCAGGATATGCGCGCGGCTGAAGCCGTCGTCGCGCAAAGAATCGAGCAGGTTTTTGAGATATGCCGCCAGGGTAGGTTCCGGCACTTCCAGCCCCGAATGTCGCCAGCCAAATGGAAATGCTGGCAGCAGGCCGATGCGGGTGGGGTGTGATAGGGCTTCTGCCACAACAGGCTCCGGGTAGCCTGTTCCGAGCGGCAGGATGAGGGGGATGTCGCGCGGCAGGCCGGCGATTTCGGGCCAGGTTAAATCGTCGAAATGGAAAAATTCAGCCATTTTATCCTTTCAGTAAGCGTGTAGCCAATATTCACTAGCTTTGTGTTCGGTTGTTTCTGGCTTCTGCTCTTGGAAGCTAAATGCTTGTTTTTGCTTGCACTGGGCCACAGGCAGATGTGTACAAGAATTTTTACTAATTGTGGAGACACTGAGTCTGGGAGTTCCTTTAAGTTTTTTCAGGGTAGTAAATACCAATCGAGGAAGCGTTCCAGGCGCTCGTAGGCATCCAGTTGGGTTTGGCGCATCAGAAAGCCGTGTGGTTCGCCGGGGTAGGTTTTGTATTCGTAGGTTTTGTCGTGGCGTTTGAGTTCGTGGATGATTTCTTCGGAGGCTTCGGGTGGGACGACGGTGTCTTCTAATCCGTGTAAAACGAGTACCGGTTTTTGGAGTTTGTGCAAGTCGCTGATGGGCGAGCCTGCCTGGTAGACGGCCCGGTTTTGGGCGGGGTGGCCCAGGAAGATTTCGGTGTACAGGCGCAGTTCGCGGTTGCATTGCGCCCAAGAGCTGATCAGGTTGCTGTCGCCGTATTTGGCGATGCCGCAGGCGAAGTGGTAGCCGGGGTCGCGGGCCAGGACGCACATCGTCAGGTAGCCGCCGTAGCTGCCGCCCATGCTGGCGATGCGGGTTGGGTCTATGCCGGGTAGGGCGGCCAGGTATTTGGCGGATTCGATGCAGTCTTGGGTGTCTGCTCCGCCCCAGTCGTTGTAGTTGGCGTGTTCAAAGGGGATACCGTAGCCGGTGGAGCCGCGATAATTGGGCGCGAGGAAGGTGTAGCCTTTGGCAACCAGGTATTGGGCCAGGACATCCCATTCGAAGGCATATTGAGAGGAGGGGCCGCCATGCGGGTGGACGATGGCAGCTCCATTTGGTTTTTGTGGGCGGTAGAGAAAGGCCGGGATTTCCAGCCCGTCGAACGATTTGTAGTGGATGAGTTCGGGGTTGATCAGGCGGTTGGCAGCCAGAGCGGGGATGAAAGAAAAGGTTAGCTGGACGATTTGGTGGCTGGCGAGGTCGAGTTTGTAGATTTCGGGTGGTTGCAGGGGGCTTTCGTATTCAAAAGTTAGGGCTGTGCCTTCTGGCGTGAAGCTGGGTGAGGTGTGCAGGCCCTGACCGCCGCGCAGTTCGCTAAATTCGGCGCTTTGGGCGTCCAATAATCCCAGGCTGAAGGCTCCGCCGCGATTGACGATGATTGCCAGTGTTTTGCCGTCTGGTGACCATTCGTGTTGGACAATATCGGCGTTGAGTTGCGAGATTTGATGCAGGTCTTGGCCGTCTGGCCGGATGAGCCATAGGTCGTTCCAGCCGTTTTGTTCGCTGGTAAAGGCGATCCATTCGCCTGTGGGCGAGAAGCGCGGCCCCCAGGCGCGGATTTTTGGCAGGCCATAGAGGCTGCGGGTTTGGTTGGTTTGCAGGTCGATCAGGCAAATATCGGCCCGGTTCAGGTCGTCGAAGCGGCGCAGGGCATAGGCGATGGTTTTGCCGTCTGGGGCCGGGTCTGGCTGCCAGTGGTCGCCGTTAGAGTCGTCGGTTAGCGCGCGCGGCCAACTTCCATCCACATTGGTTAGCAGCAGTTGGTCGGCTTCGTGGCGGCTGACGCTGATGATGATGTGGCGCGAATCTGGCATCCAGCATGGGCTGCTGGCCGATTCGGTGAAATCGGTCAGCTTTTTCGGTAGGCGGTTTTCACCCTGCATTGGCGCAATGTGGACGTGTCCGGCTACGCTAAAGGCTAGCCAGCGGCCATCTGGCGACCATTGTGGCACTTCATCGTCCCAGTAGGCGACCAGGGCGCGATTGGTGGTGATTCGTTCCGGCCAGCCGCCAGTGGCGGGCAGGGTGTAGATGTCGGATAGGTGGCCG
>DYPU01000098.1:0-2040 GCA_020719725.1 Anaerolinea sp.
CCCCAAAGAAAATTCTGGTCTGCGCTAAATGTCACAAAGAACGCATGTGCGTGACGAAAAAATATTTTGACGCAGGTAGTTTGTGCTATAATCGAAAAATGTTAGGAAAATTAATTGGTTTGGCCCATATTACCGACAATAATCCCCTGCCGACCGACTGGCGTCGGGGCGGTAGGCTGGTTTTGCCTGCCTGAGCCTGCTATCATTTACAGCCAGTCGCCCAAAGCACATGCGATGGGCGATATTTTTTATCAGAACTCATTTTTAGGAGGTCAGAATGTATAAAACTCATACTTGTGGTGAACTGCGCGCAGAGCACATCGGTCAGACTGTAATGCTGGCAGGTTGGGTGCATCGTCAGCGCGACCACGGCGGGGTCACTTTCATTGACCTGCGCGACCGTTACGGCCTGGTGCAGATTGTTGGTGACCCGACCCTGGCGGCGGTGCAAACATTGCAAGATGCGCGGCAAGAATGGGTGCTTCAGGTTACTGGCGAGGTGCGCGCGCGGCCAAGCGGCGCAGAAAACCCAAACCTGGCAACCGGCCAGATTGAAGTGGAAGTCAAAAAGTGCGAAGCGCTCAATCCGTCCAAGCCCTTGCCGTTTTTAATCAATAAAGATGAAGACATCGATGAGGCCGTGCGTTTGAAGTACCGTTATCTCGATTTACGCCGGGAACGGATGCAAAAAAATCTAATTTTGCGCCATAAGGTCATCAAATTTACCCGGGATTACCTGAGTGAGCGCAATTTCATTGAGGTGGAAACCCCCATGTTGTTCAAAACCACCCCCGAGGGCGCGCGCGATTATCTTGTGCCTTCGCGCACCATCCCCGGTCATTTTTATGCTTTGCCGCAATCGCCACAACAATTAAAACAATTATTGATGGTGGCGGGAATAGATCGTTACTTTCAAATTGCGCGCTGTCTGCGCGATGAAGATTTGCGCGGCGACCGCCAACCTGAGTTTACCCAACTCGATTTAGAAATGTCTTTTGTAGAACGGGACGAAGTGCTCGATATGGTGGAGGGCCTGTTCACGGCCATGGTACGGGATGTTTTACCAGAAAAACGTCTTTTGGCCTCGCCCTGGCCGCGTTTGACACACGCCGAATCAATCGAACGCTATGGCAACGATAAACCAGACCTGCGCTTTGGGCTGGAACTATATCCGCTGAGTGATCTTTTCGCTGCGTCTGATTTCCGCGTCTTTCAAATGGCGCTGGAAAACGGCGGCGTGATTAAGTGCATTGTTGCGCCGGGCTGCGCCGAATACACCCGCAAAGAAGTGGATGCGCTAACCGAATTTTCAAAAACGCAGGGCGCAAAAGGACTGGCAACCCTGGCGCTAACCGCCGAGGGTGTGAAAGGCACGGCCCAAAAATTCATCAAACCTGAAGAAGTGGCCGCCATACAGGAACGCACTGGCGCAAAAACGGGGGATCTGGTGCTGTTTGTAGCTGATAGTAAGGAAGTGGCCCACAAGACCCTTTCGGCGCTGCGGCTGTACTTCCGCGATAAGCTTAACCTGGCCGACCCAAATTTGCTGGCTTTTGGCTGGGTGTTGGATTTTCCAATGTTTGAGTGGAACGAAGAAGATAAAAAATGGGATGCAGCCCATCATCCATTTACCATGCCCAAGTTGGAAGACCTGCCCAAGTTTGAAACTGATCCTTCGCAAATCCTTTCGGATGCTTATGATATGGTTCTCAATGGCTACGAGACAGCTTCCGGGTCGATCCGGATTCACCGCAGCGATATTCAGCATAAAGTATTTGAACTACTCGGCCTGAAAGATGACGAAATTCAATCCAAGTTTGGACACATGATTGAAGCCTTTGAGTTTGGCGCCCCCCCGCATGGCGGCATGGCCCCTGGCATAGACCGCTTGGTGATGATTTTTGCCAACGAACCCAACATCCGCGAGGTCATCGCATTCCCCAAGAACCAGGCCGGGCGCGATGTAATGGCCGATGCCCCCTCACCAGCCAGCGAAAAACAACTGCGTGAGTTACACATTCGCGTTGTGGAAGAAGAAAA
>DYPU01000098.1:2140-8246 GCA_020719725.1 Anaerolinea sp.
AAAATAAAGTTCAAGGGATTTGAACCGGTTGAAATTGCCGTACTTATTAGATGGTCAAGCAAGAATCAAGACGCCAGTTGCGCAAGCCACAAGCGGTTTCCATCACAAAGTCATCAAATCCTTCGCGGAAGTTGCGGAAAAATATCATGAACAATTCAAAAAGTTTTGACACCGCCAATACTGTGTTCAACGCCAATGCGCTCTGCGGGTAGTTCTTTAGACAGCTTGCATAAGCAGTGGATGTACCCTGATAACAGGCACATGAGATACGACCATACAAACTCTGAAAGACGAAGACTTCAAGCGGTCAACCGGCATCAGCCGGGCAATGTTTGAAAAGATGCTGACCGTGGTAAAAACAGACTTGAGTGATTTTGGTCGGACGCCAAAGTTGATTCGCGAAGACCAGTTATTAATGACGCTGCGGTATACGGAAATACCGGCCCGAGTTCCACATTGGTTTGCCCTATGGTGTCAGTGAAGCGACAGTCTGTCGTACCATCAAAAAGATCGAAAATGTGCTGATGAAATCAGGCGAATTTCGTTTACCCGGCAAAAAGAAGCCCCACCCCCAAAAAGCACAATTGATCGTGAACCAAAAGACTCTCGAAATTATTGCTACAGATCTTTGTAACGGCAGCAAGCACGCTTTTTCACTTTAAAAAAACAGTCGCAGCAAAATATCCAAAGAACGCATCTTTGTTGAAAATGTCATTCACAGATTAAATATCTTTCGCATTTTGTGCAAACGCTATCAGAATCGGCGCAAACGATTTGGGGTGCACTTCAACTTGATTGTAGCTATCTACAATCTCAAACTCAAGGTGGCCTGCTAACCGACTTTTGCAAAATGTCCATTGTCGATTGGCTGTGATTTCCTGATCAGCCCTGCTTTTTTATATTTTTTAGCTCACTATTGACATTTTGTCTATAGTGTTGTAGACTATAGACAAAGGAACTGATACTTATGCCCGGTGGACGTGGTTTTGGACAAGGCGGCGGACGCAAACTATTTTTTCTAGAATCGTGCCTGCTCGTGCTGCTGCACCGTGAGCCGGGTTACGGGTACAGCCTGATGGACGGTCTACGCGAATTTGGCTTCCAAACCGAGCAAATGGACATCAGCATCCTTTACCGCGCACTGCGCGACCTGGAAGCGGCTGAACTGGTCAGCGGCGCATGGGATGAAAACAGCCTCGGCCCGCAGCGACGGGTCTACACCCTCACTCCGCAGGGCGAAGCCGCCCTGGCCGAGTGGATCGAAGCCTTGCGCCGTTGGCGCAGGGAAATCGAAACGCTGGAGGCGGCGTATGACGCCGTCAAAAAAAGCGTTTAGCAGAAATAACTGAAAGGAAAAAGATCATGCCATTCAATAATGGAACGGGTCCGAACGGACAAGGCCCTCGCACCGGGCGAGGGATGGGCAATTGCAACGGACAGGGCAGCGGGCGCGGCTTCGGCCAGGGTCAAGGCCGCGGTTTTGGCAATCGTCGCGGAGGCGGCGCTGGCCCGAACAACACTCAGAACAGTTCCTGGATCGGAACCCAACTCAACAACCTGCAAGCCGCCATTCAAAAGCTGACAGAGCGGTTGGACAACAATAAGTAGCGATATTCGATATTCGGCAATCGTTTTTCGAGTACCGAATATCGGATGTCAAATCCCTGGAGAACTATGAAACTCGCAATTTCCATTTCTGGCAACAAACTCGACTCCCCCTTTGACCCGCGCTTTGGGCGCGCCGCCGCCTTTTGCCTGGTAGATAGCGAAACCGGCGAATGGACTGCCCACGAAAACCCGGCGCTTTCCGCTTCGGGCGGGGCTGGTGTTCAGGCGGCTCAATTTATCGCCAAACTGGGCGCACAAGCCGTAGTCAGCGGGGCCTACGGGCCGAATGCATTTGACACGCTCACACCGGCAGGCATCGCAATGTATCTTGCGCCCACCGGCGAAACTCTGAGCGCCGCCGAAGTCCTGGCCCTGTTCAAGGCAGATAAACTGAGCCAGGCCCCAGCCGCCACCCACGCCGGTCATCACGGAGCGGCTCACTAATGCGCATCGTCGTCGCCAGCGGCAAAGGTGGAACCGGCAAAACCACCGTCGCCACCAGCCTGGCACTCGTCGCCGGGGAAGCTGTCCGCTTTTTGGATTGTGACGTGGAAGCGCCCAATGCCGCCCTGTTTCTGAATCCGGCCCTGGAAACGCGCCAGGAGGTCGGCATCCAACTACCGGTGGTGGACGAGGCACTCTGTACCCACTGCGGGCGCTGCGCAAAAGTCTGCGAATTCCACGCCATCGCCGTCATCGGCAAAAAAATGTTGATTTTCCCAGAACTGTGCCATGGCTGCGGCAGTTGTACACTTATTTGCCCCGAAAAAGCCATCAGCGAACGGCTGGATGTGATGGGTGTGCTCGAAGGTGGCAAGACACCCACCGGGTTGGATTTTGCCCAGGGCGTGATGAACGTCGGCGAGCCGATGGCCGTTCCAATCCTGCGCGCGCTGAAAAAGTGGCCGCCCGCGCGCCCGTTCACAATCGAAATTCGGGATGCGCCGCCTGGGGCTTCCTGCCCGGTCGTCGAAACGATGCGCGGCGCAGATTTTATCCTGCTCGTAACCGAACCGACGCCCTTTGGCCTGCATGACCTGAAACAGGTGATCGGAATCACCCGCGAGTTGGGCCTCCCGGCGGGAGTTTTAGTCAACCGCAACGGGATTGGCGATAACGCAGTGGAAAGCTACTGCGCCGAGGCCGGAATCCCGATTTTGATGCGGATTCCAATGGAACGGCGCTTCGCCGAAGCGATTGCCAGTGGCAAAACCCTGGTGGAAGCCGCGCCAGAATATCGTCTATTGTTTCGGGAACTTTTGGAAAAAATTAGCGCGAGGGTGGCTGCATGAAACAACTCATCCTGCTCAGCGGCAAAGGCGGAACGGGCAAAACCAGCCTGACCGCCGCATTTGCCCATCTTGCCGCGGAAAGTCAACTGGCAGGCCAGGTCATCCTGGCCGATGCGGATGTGGACGCGGCCAACCTGGAATTGGTGCTGCAACCGAAATTAATAGAATCGCAGGACTTTAAGGGCGGCAAAGTGGCCGTAATTGACCAAAACTCTTGCGCATCCTGCGGCGACTGCCAGGCGATCTGCCGTTTCGATGCCATCAACTTTACAGAGGGTTTGTATGTAGTTGATCCCATCGCCTGCGACGGTTGCGCAGCCTGTGTTTATCACTGTCCCACTGAAAGCATCGCCATGCACGAACAAGTGGCGGGGAAGTTTTATTTTTCTGAGAGCCGCTACGGGCCGCTCTATCACGCCAACCTCTTTCCGGGACAGGAAAACTCCGGCAAATTGGTGACGCTGGTTAAGCAGCGCGCTCGCCTGCAAGCGTTGGACGAAAACCGCGAACTGGTCATCGTCGATGGGCCGCCGGGCATCGGCTGCCCGGTCATTTCGGCGGTTTCAGGCGCGGATCTGGCGCTGGTAGTGGCCGAGCCAACCGTTTCAGGCGTCCACGATATGCACCGGGCGCTGGATACGCTGAAGCATTTTGGCGTGCGCGCGCTGGTTTGCATCAATAAAGCGGATATTTTCCCAGCCGGGGCAGATGAAATCGAAGCGTTTTGCCGCCAGCAGGGCATCGAAACTGTCGGGCGGATTCCATTTGATTTAACGGTAGCCAGCGCAATGGTGGCGGGCGAAGCGGTGACGGCTTTTCAGCCAGAATCCGCTGCCAGCCTCGCCATCCGCCAAATTTGGAAACGAGTCGCAGAAACAACCGGAGTCTAAAAGTCTCCCCGCTGGAGGAACTATGACCGACCTTGAAACCGCTATTTTGGAACGCCTGAAAACTGTCATTGACCCCGAAACCAATCTCGATGTGGTGCGAATGCGGTTGATAGAAAATTTGTGGGCCGATGCGCTCGGAAAAGTGCGCTATACTTTCCGTCCGTCGTCGTTTGTTTGTCCAATTGCAGTAACCCTGGCGTTGGATATCAAAAAGGCGGTCGCTGAAGTACCGGGTGTAAAATCACAAGAAATTGCTGTTGAGGCTTATGTCATGGCCGAAGACTTGGAAAAAATCATTAACGAGGAGAATTAAGATGAAAATTGCAGTGACCGCCGAGAACAATCAGGGTCTCGAAAGCGTGGTAGCCCAGCATTTTGGGCACGCGCCCTTCTTTATTTTGGTAGATGTGGAAAATGGCGAAGTGACCGCCACGCAGGGCATTGTCAACCCGTTTGCCGAAGCGCATCAGCCGGGGCAAATTCCGGGCTTTATCCATGAGCAAAAAGCCAATGTGATTTTAAGCGGCGGGATGGGCGGACGCGCCATCGAGTTTTTTGAGCAGCTTGGGGTTAAGGCGGCCACCGGGGCCAGCGGCACAGTTCGCCAGGCGCTGGAAAGTTACCTGGGGGGTAAGTTAAAAGAAGCCGCGCCCTGTGATGAGAGCGTGGCGCACGGACACGGATAGAGAGTGAAGAGTGGACGGGTTTCCTTAGCTACCCACCGGTCCACTTGACCTCTAATCATTTATTCATTTCAAGGAGAACAAGAGACATGCTTCAAACCAATCTGGAACACGTGATGAGCAAGGAACAATTGCAACAAATCATCGAAAGCAATGAAAAAGTTGCCGTCTGTTGTGGGCGGATGGGGCCGATGTGCATCCCCGTCTACGACGTTTTCGAGGTTTTTCGAGAGAAATACCCCGAAGTCAAATTTATGGATATGGAATTTGACCTCCCGGATGCGATTGCCATCCGCGGCCTGCCAGAGTGCAGCACCTTTCGCGGGTTGCCCTTCACCGTTTATTATCGCAATGGAAAAGTGGTAAAAGCCACCACCAGCATCCAAAATGCGAAGCAGATCAAAGACATTATCAGCGAGGTCTTTGCGTAGAGGCGCAGCGCAGACCTGACGGGTTTCCAAAAGCCTGTCAGGTCTGCTTTTGAAGGGCATAAGACAGATGAGTCAATCTACCCATCCATTTGATTTAATCATTATTGGGGCCGGGCCTGCCGGGCTGGCGGCGGCCATTTATACCGCCCGCGCCGGGGTTTCGACCCTGGTCATCGACGAATCCTCGGCGGGCGGACAGGTGAAAACCACGCACCAGGTTGCCAATTATCCGGGTTTTGTGGAACCTATTCCGGGTTACGAATTAGCCGGGAACATGCGCAAACAGGCCGAAAAATACGGCACCAAGTTTGAGTTGGCCGCCGAAATCAGCGCGATGAACCTGGAAGGGGCCGAGAAGTGGGTCCAAATCGACGAGGAGACTTATACCGCCAAAGCAGTGCTAATTGCGACAGGCTCCTCGCCCCGGCTGCTGAATGTACCTGGCGAACGGGAATATAAGGGCAGCGGCATCTCGTACTGCGCCACCTGTGACGGGGAGTTTTATACCGGCAAAGAGATCATCGTGGTTGGCGGCGGCAACAGCGCCATGGAAGAATCTCTGATGCTTTTGCAGTTTGTCAAATCCATCACCGTCATTCACCAATTCGACAGCTTGCAGGCCGAAAAAATCACCGCCGAAAAGATGCTCGCCAGCCCCAAGGTGAAGATTCTCTGGTCACATGAGCCGCGCGGGTTTGAGCAAAACGGCGAAAAAATGATCGCGCTGGCCGAAAACCTGAAGACGAAAGAACTGGTCCGGCTGGAACGCGATGGCGTTTTTATCTTTATCGGAATGCTACCCAATGTAGACTTTTTGCGGAAGACCGCGCTGGCCTTAACCCCATACGGCTACATTGTCACCAATGAAAAGATGGAAACCAACCTGCCCGGCGTTTACGCCGCGGGCGATGTGCGCGACAAGAAATATCGTCAAATCACCACCGCGGTTGGCGATGGAACTATCGCTTCTTTGGAAATTATCCAGGCAGTGACTTAATCTGGCAAAATCAGAAATCTGGTTAAAAAGCGTAAAAAACTCTCGCTGCAGGTTTTTTGCTAATTTTTCACGAAAAATTAGCAAAAAAAAGAAGGGGCTTCTCATACAAGAGAAGTCCCTTCTTTTTTTACTCCCTTTAAGCGGCTGGGAGCCAGGGCAAACGCATCTAAATTAGGCTGGAGAAGGTGATATAACAAGGGCTTAT
>DYPU01000099.1 GCA_020719725.1 Anaerolinea sp.
GTGATAATTTCACGTAAACTACGGAAGAACCAGTCTACTCCGGTCAATGACACCCTTCCTGAATTTTGGCTTGGAATTTTTCCAAAAACCTGAAGGGAGTCAGAATTTTTACAACAAAAAACATCACCCGTCATTGCCAAGCGTTGTTATTTCTTTAAAATTTACTGTATACTGATATCATCCTTTACCTGTGAGGCCAAAATGAGCGAGAACAAGACCCAAAAGACCAGTGCCAGTGTCATTGATTTTCTAAACAGCCTCACAGAAGAGAAAAAACGCCAGGATTGTTTCACCCTGCTCGAAATCATGTCTCAAGCTACCGGATTGAAGCCAAAAATGTGGGGCGCCAGCATCGTCGGCTTTGGCGAAATATGCTAGCGGGCGCAGTGGCGAGTGGTTCAAGGTCGGCTTTTCGCCGCGCAAACAAGCCCTAACGCTCTATATCATGGACGGATTCCCCAAATACCAGTCCTTGCTGGCCGATCTGGGCCAGCACAAGACCGGCGTCTCGTGCCTGTACATCAACAAGTTGGCCGATGTCAATCTCACAATCCTGCGCGAAATCATCTCACAGTCAATTGCCTCCCAATGACGCAGTTTTTCCAGTTTGTTTTGCTTGGCTGTCTGACGGCTGCCATCGGCGAATGGCAATTTTCTGTTTTCCTGCGCAACGACCTGGATAACTTTATTGGTTCTGTGGTTTTTAACACACTCTACATGACCGGCGTCTATCTCGTCACGCGCTTGCTGCTCAGCACTTTGCACAACCGGCCCAGGTTCATTCTGTTTTATACCGGCTTGTTTGGCTTCAGCGGGCTGATGGTCGAGTGGTTCCTGATCGGCAACTCACCCTGGGGCAACCCGGATGCCAACCAACTCGGCCAGTTCGCCTATTGGGCTTGCATGGCGCTTGTCCCGCTTCTGTTTCTAATGGAAAAACACCCTTTGCAAACCTTTATCATTCGTTATACCCTGGTCTACATTGCCCTGGCCTTGCTCGGCCAGTTTGCCATCCCCAGCCCAGACTGGCGCTTTGCTTTTCATATCTACGCGGTCATTTTGGGCTATCTGGGGTTGATGGCGGGGATTTTGTGGAAGTATCTCTTGCCAGGTTTTCAAACGTGAAACAGTCTGAACGGCAACCTTCGAATCATGATGCAATCATCATCGGCGCGGGCGTAGCCGGGCTGACGGCAGCCTTGCACCTGGCCGAAGGTGGCCTTAAGCCATTGGTGCTCGAATCTGCTGCCCGTGTGGGGGGCAGGCTTTCTGGCGGCGAAGAAATTACCCTTAATGGCACAACTTTTCGGCTGGAACATGGCGTGCATGGCATCTGGTCGCCGTACCGCAACTTCAACGCCATGCTGGCGCGGCACAACTTGCGCCCGGTTTTCGTCCCCGCCTACGAAGAAACCTGGGTCTATCGCCGGCATGGCTTCACCGCCCTTGCCGATGTCGGTCGCAGCCTCCGGCGCAGTCCTTTCCCGGCTCCGCTGCATTATCTCAACTTATTCCTCAATCCGCGCTTTTTATGGGCGCTGGATTTGCGTGATTGGCTTTCACTTTTTCACGTTTGGAGTGGATTGGTCTTTGCGTTGGGGATTGACCCTATTGGAGAGAATCAACCGCTGGCAGGGCTGACTCTGGACGGACTCACCCGTAGCTGGTCTCCCGCTTTACGGGCTTTGTTTCAAGGGTTAGCGCGTAATGCCCTTGCGGCCCCGCCCGATGAAGTGCCGCTTTCGGGTTTTTTGGCCTTTTTGCGCTTTTATACCCTGCTGCGGCGCGATTCTTGGAACTTTAGCTATCTGCCAGACGAGGGTGGGACGGCCATAACGGAACCCCTCGCCAGCCGCATTCTGGCGCTGGGAGGCGAGATTCGCATCAATACACCGGTAGACAGGCTCACAGCTGAGTCTGCTGGTTGGGCTGCCCATAGCGGCGACCAGGTTTTTGCCGCTGGTCAGGTTGTTTTGGCGGTTGAGTCCAAGGCAGCCCAAGCCATTCTTGCTCCCCTGGCCTGCGGGCTTTCCCCCAATTTAGAAGAATCCAAGTCTAAAATGGGGGAAGCGGAACGGAGCCAGCTTTTCTTTCCCCGCTCCACCTCCAATGCCATTATCCGGTTGTGGTTCGCGGCTAAACCCAAGCGTGGCGCTGAAGCCGGAATTTTTAGCGGCGAGTTTACCGGGCATAATTTTTTTTGGCTCGATCGTCTCTATAACCAGTATCGTCGTTGGAGCCGCGAAACGGGCGGCAGCGCCCTCGAGATTCACCTTTACGGCCCGCCAGATGTGCTGGCCCGGCCCGACGCGGTTCTTTTGGCCCAGGTTTTGCAAGAAGTGAACAGTGTTTGGCCCGAACTGCGTGGCGCGCGGCTGGGGCAGCACCTGCAGCGTAATCCTGAAAGCCACACTTTGCCAGAGGTTGGCCCTGCCGAGCAGCATTTGGGGATTGTCACCCCCTGGCCGGGCCTGTTTTGCGCTGGAGATTGGGTGCGCCACCCTTCGCCGTCATTCTTTCTGGAGCGTGCCGCCGTGACCGGGATTGCGGCGGCCAATGAAGTGCTAAAACTGCGCGAAAAGCCCAATTGGGCGCTGGTGAGACCGCTGCCCGCCGAGCCACTGGCCGGTTGGATAGAAAAGCTGATGCGCCAGGGGCGCAAAAAAGCCATTGCGCGCCGCAAAGCCAAACAACATTCGCGGCTTGAAGGTTGAGCCTGGCGCATTATCTATGCTTTTGTAATTAAAAACTTGCCTGCTTTTAGGTAAACTTACCTAGTTTTAGGCTTGAGCGTTTGTGGCTCTACCGGTTTTCACACCAAAAATCGTAGAGCCGCAGATCAATAATCGGCTCATAAAACCACAGGAGCAAAAAAAATGGACGAACGCCGGAAAATTCCCCGCAAATATCTTATGGTTTACTCGCGCGTCTTTGACCGCGATAGCGGCAAAATTTTGGGTTACCTTTCAGACCTCACCCTCACCGGGGCCATGATCATCAGCGATGACCCTCTCCCCGAAGGTAAACTTACCCATCTGCGCTTTGACTTGCCCGACCCGCCGCTTTTTTCCACGGATCACCTCAATCTGCAAGCTAAAGTAGCCTGGTGTCAGCCTGATATTGACCCGGCCTTCTATAATATTGGCTTTCAGTTCGACGAAGTCGCAGACGAATCAGTCAAAATTATTGCCGAGATGATCGTCACCTATGAATTTCGGCGCGATATTCCACCCTACCCGCCCAGCCCCGCCTCTTTGTTGGATACCAACAGCCTATGAGCGAAACCCTCCCGCCCCGCCCCATCCCCGAAAGCTACTGGGTACTCCCCGGTCAATTGCTGGCAGGTGAATATCCGGCGGGCGCATACAACCCCGCCCGCACCAATCAACGTCTAAACGCTTTTCTGCAAGCCGGATTTGATACATTCATCGACCTGACCAGCCCTGGCGAATTGCCACCCTACGAAACAATCCTGAAAGAAGAAGCCATGAACTACGGGCTGCAAATCCATTACCAACGCTTTGCGATAGGCGATTTTGGCCTGCCCGGCCCTGAACACATGCACGCCATTCTCAGCGCCCTCAACACGGCCAGCCAGGCCGGGCGAAAAATCTACCTGCATTGTCAGGGCGGCATTGGGCGCACCGGAACTGTCGTTGGCTGCTATCTCGTACAGCGCGGTCTCAGCGGAGAGCAAGCGCTGGGCCAACTGGCCCAATGGTGGCGCTCCGTTCCAAAATCTGCCCTGCACCCTCAGTCCCCCGAAACAACCGCTCAGACCGAATTTGTGCGCACCTGGCACCGGCAAAAGCGTATAATCGAGCCATGAATTGGCATCAACGCTACCAACAACAAGCCCGCTGGACGCAAAACACGCGGGATTATTTATTTAAACGCGCCGGATTGGACACCGCCAAAAAAGTTTTGGAAGTGGGCTGCGGCACGGGCGCACTTCTCGAACATTTTCCTGGCCCCAGCGGCGCAGCGCTGCACGGGCTGGATTTGAGCCTGCCTACCCTTAAACAAGCCTGTCACAACGCCCCAGGCCTGGCCGCCGTCAATGCCGCCGCCGAAACCTTACCCTATGCGAATGCCAGCTTCGATCTGACGTTTTGTCACTACCTGCTGCTTTGGAGCAAAAACCCGGCCCAAATTCTGCGTGAAATGGCGCGTATCACTCGGCCTGGCGGCGCAGTGCTGGCCCTGGCAGAACCTGATCACGCTGCCCGCATCGATCAACCGGCAGCGCTGCAACGCCTCGGGCAATGGCAAACTGAAGCGTTGCAGGCCCAGGGCGCAAACCCACAAATGGGACGCAGCCTGGCAGGCGCATTTGCCCAGGCGGGCATTCGGCTGGTAGAAAACGGGGTCATCGGCGGCGGGTGGAGCGTTCCCAGCCCTGCCGAAACCGAGTTGGAATGGGAAGTCCTCCAATCTGATTTAGCGGGCAAGCTCCCGTCAGACGACCTTCAAAAAATGAAACGGTTGGATATTCAGGCTTGGCAAACAGCCAGCCGAGTTTTGTTCGTGCCAACTTTTTACGCCTGGGGCTGGGTTTAAGGGGTGATGGGGGTATAATCTGCCCAGCATTTTGGAGGTAGTTTTGGAAGAATTTACAACAATCCCTACTCTGCCTGAACCCGAAACAGAGCCGCAATCGGCTCCAAGCGGGCGGGCGGCCTGGCTACAGTTAACATACGATATTTTAGAAACGATTCTCCTTTCGGCGGCGCTTTTTTTGGTGATTAATGCCCTTACGGCGCGGGTGCGGGTGGATGGCTATAGTATGTTACCCACGCTTAATGATGGCAATTTTGTACTGGTAAACCGGTTGGCTTATCGTTTTGGTGAGCCAGAACGCGGCGATATTATTGTTTTTCACTATGATCCCAACCAGCAAGATTTGATTAAGCGCATTATTGGCTTGCCTGGTGATGAAGTGCGCGCGGCCAACGGCGTTATTTATGTCAATGGAGTGGCGCTGGTTGAGCCATATATCGCCGAGCTTCCGGCTTACAGTGGCAATTGGCAAGTTCCTGCCGGTTATTTTTTTGTTTTGGGTGATAATCGGAACAACTCATCTGATTCTCACGCCTGGGGGGTTCTTTTACAAGAAAAGGTAATTGGCAAGGCGGTTTTTGTTTATTGGCCGTTTTCCCAGGTGACTGTTTTGGACCACTTTGAGCTATTAAAGGCGAATCAATGATTGACTTAAAAGATATTTTTGCTCAAACAGAAGCCTTTTTGCACGAACTGCCACCTGCTCCGCCCGCCTTGGAGCGGCCCAATGGGGTGGGATTGGCTGGTTGGATTGACCATACTGCGCTTAAGGCAGAAACAACCGCTCAGCAGGTGATGAAGTTGTGCCTGGAAGCGCGTGAACATCGGTTTGCCACGGTATGCGTCAACCCTGGCTATGTCCCTTTGGCGGCGGGTGTCTTGCGGGGCAATGGAGTGGGCATTTGTTCGGTCATTTCTTTTCCGCTGGGGGCGCATTTGCCTTCTTTTAAGGCGATTGAAACGCGTATGGCAATTGAAGCCGGCGCGACTGAAATTGACATGGTGGTTAATTTGGGCGCATTGAAGGCCAACGCATACGAACTGGTTTACGAAGATGTGCGGGCGGTAGTGGAAGCCAGCCATGCTCAGAATGCCCATGTCAAAGTGATTTTGGAAATGTGTTATCTGGATCAGCGCCAAAAAATTGCAGGTTGCCTGATTGCCAAAGCCGCTGGAGCCGATTTTGTAAAAACATCCACCGGGTTTGGGCCTGCGGGTGCTACTGTGGCAGATGTGGCCTTGATGCGGCGGGTGGTTGGCCCCGAAATTGGGGTAAAAGCTGCCGGGGGTATTCGCACTCTGGCAGATGCGCTGGCTATGATCGAGGCCGGGGCAAACCGTATCGGCGCAAGTGCGAGTATCGCTATCTTACAGGAAGCTATAATTTTATGAGTGAAGAAGTTGCGCAAGTGCGGCCTCCATCATTTACCTGCAATCAGTGTCAGGCTGGGCTGATGAATTTGCGATTTATCACTTATTTCACCTGGCTGGACGAAGAATTGGTGACAGTTCCCAATTTTCCAGCCTGGGTTTGTGATGTGTGCGGTAAGCGTGAATACGATGGCCGCGCAGTGAACTGGCTGACAACCCTGCTTAACCCTGCGGCGGGGCAGGCAACGCGCAAACCGCGCGCGCCGCGTCCGACTGTGCGGCGGCGTGTCAACCGTTCTTTGCCGCCATCAGAATAGTGAGTGTGGATGATGAATGCCGAAGGCCCAACCAGCACCAACCGTCTCATTTCTGCCGATTTCTTTACGCCCAGCTACCGCGTGGTGGGAAAAATCTCTGTCCCTAATACTGGCCTGATGGCGATATTAAATGATCCGCTTAACTCGTTTTTGGAAATCATCGATGCGCGGATGGCGCGTTTACACATGCCAACCAAATTGGTGGATCATTATCAATCGGTTCGGCTGGTCAAGGCGCAGATTTTTGCAGTTTGTCTGGCGCGGCGCGAAGACCTGGGGCCGCAGGCGCTGGCGCGAGGTGGCTATGTTCGCACGGCTGAGTACCCGGTTCATATTACAACCCCTATTTACGAACTTAATGGTGTCGTTGAGTGGTCGGGACGTTTTGAGTTTTCTGTGATTATGGTAGAGGGGGTACGCGATTTTGTGCCGATTTATAATTCGCTATTAACCGCTATTCTAATTCCGGCGTTGAAGGTGGATAGCCCGGCCATTCTGTTTAACCGCAAACATATCGATCTTTTGGCCCTAAAGAATCAGCGCATCGACGAGGCTTAGCACGGCGTAAGCCATTTACAAAATGCTGTTCGTAACAGCTATAAAAACTACGCATTAACGTAATCGATAAGAATGCAAGTGACAAATGGCAATTGCCAGCGCATCGGCTGCATCATCAGGTTTTGGAATTTGGGGCAAGGCCAACAAAATGCGAACCATCTCTTGCACTTGCTTTTTATCTGCCGAGCCGTACCCAGCCACTGCCAGCTTCACTTCATTGGGGGTATATTCGCCAATATTCAGGCCAGATTGAGCCAAAGCCAGCAAAATAACGCCACGCGCTTGCCCAACAGTAATGGCTGTGGAAATATTTTTTTGGAAAAACAACTTTTCAACCCCACAAGTTTCAGGTTTATATTGTTTCAAAATCCCCGTTAATTGTTGGTAAAGCAAATCCAGCCGCTCTGCATCTGGAATACTTTTAGGTGTAGTAATAACACCAAAATCAACTGCTTCAAGCGAACCATCACGCAGTTCACGGACAAGACCATAGCCGGTAGTCGCGGTTCCTGGGTCAATGCCGATGGCGAGCGTCATAGAAAATTTATAAGGGCGGCCTGGTCAGGCCGCCCTTATTCAAAGTTTATTCCGCTTCGAGTGCGGCCAGCACTTCGTCAGAGAGTTTCAGGTTGTGATAAACATTCTGAACATCATCGAGTTCTTCAATGGCTTCCACCACCCGTAAAACTTGCAGTGTTTCATCCACGTCCAATTCCAGGTCTTGTTTGGCAATCAGGCGTAAACCACCTTCTTCTGGGTTAACTTTTACCTTGTGCAAGGCATCGCTAATGGTCTTGAAGGCTTCCACCGGGCCAATAATTTCGATGTTGTCATCATCTTCAGCTACATCGTCGGCCCCGGCTTCAATTGCCAGTTCAAAGGCTTTATCGTAAGAAAGGGCACTGGCGGCAAAAGTAAAATACGATTTACGCTCAAACTGCCAGCCTACCGCGCCTGCCTCGGCCATATTACCGCCGTTTTTGCTAAAAGCATGGCGCAGATCTGCCACTGTGCGGTTACGATTATCCGTGACACACTCCACCATAATGGCTGAACCATGCGGGCCGTAGCCTTCCAGCGTCAATTCTTCATAAGCGGCGCTGTCTTTATCGTCGCCGGTCCCGCGGCGAATGGCGCGGTCGATGTTATCTTTTGGCATATTCCCAGCGCGGGCTTTTTCAATAGCCAGTACCAGGCGTACATTTGTATCAGGGTCGCCGCCGCCGTTGCGCGCGGCCATGACCAATTCTTTGGCCAGGCGGGTAAAAACTGCGCCGCGTTTTGCATCAGTAGCGCCTTTTTTGCGGCGGATGGTTGCCCAATGGCTATGTCCAGACATAAAAACGTTCTCCTTCTCGTTCTTTGTACCACAGGTGGGGATTTATGAATTCAGGTCTTGAATTATACCATTGAGCGCCATTTCACACACAAG
>DYPU01000019.1 GCA_020719725.1 Anaerolinea sp.
AAATCGAGGTGGACCTGAGGGGATTCGAACCCCTGGCCTCCTCAGTGCGATTGAGGCGCGCTCCCAACTGCGCTACAGGCCCATCAATAAAGCCCAATGATTTTATCTGAGGCAGAGACGAATGTCAAGAAAAGTTTTGCCCAATTTTACTGTAAAATTGGTTATTCCACCGTGTAAGGACAATTACGCAATGACTGAAACCAATTCCCCCCGCCCCAACTATCGTATTACCGATTTAAATAACGACGAACGTCCACGTGAGCGGTTGCAAAAACTTGGCCCGCAAGCGCTTTCCAACGCGGAACTGATCGCCATTTTGTTGCGCGTTGGGGTTCCAGGCGAAAACGCAGTGCAAGTTGGGCAGAGATTGCTGCTAAAGTTTGGCGGGATTGCTGGCATTCACCGCGCCCCATTTGATGAGTTGATCCATCAGCACGGCATTGGTGAAGCCAAAGCCGCTCAAATCAAAGCTGCCATAGAATTGGGCCGCCGCTTAACCCTCGAATCGCCCGAAGAAAGGCCAACCATCAACTCCCCCGCTGATGCGGCCGGATTGATTCAGTACGAGATGCAGGCCCTGGAACAGGAACACTTGCGGATACTCTTACTCGACAGGCGCAACCGGGTCTTGGAAATTGTAGATTTGTATCGTGGTTCGGTTAGCTCCTCGCAGATTCGGGTTGGGGAGGTCTTCCGCGAGGCGGTGCGCAAAAACGCTTCGGCCATCATCGTGGCCCATAATCATCCCAGCGGCGACCCAACCCCCAGCCCGGATGATGTGGCGGTCACCAGATCAATTGTCCAGGCCGGGAAAATGCTGGATGTAGATGTGCTTGACCACCTGGTGATCGGTCAGGGGCGTTGGGTTTCGTTGAAAGAACGCGGTCTCGGGTTTGTGTAGATTTTCTGTAACTATTCAGCCCATACGCTTATGGGCCTGTTTTGCCGGTGGGATTTGTGGCTAAATAGTTGCGTTTTTTTAGGGGGAAGAATACAAATGGCCTGACTGCCTCTTGACTCTGACCTTGCCGCAAGAGGCAAGGCCACTTTAGCGACTGCTGCGCACGTTAAAGTCGCTAAAGTCGTTGTTGGCTGAAAACCATTCGATGCGCGATTCGTCTACACGCGCGGCACGCGGCCCGGCGCAGACAAGCCTGGCAAACTCTTCCAGGTCTGCACGCTGGCCTTCGGCAACGGTTTCAACCTGATCGTAGCCAACGTTGCGCACCCAACCGATTAGCCCCAAAGTTTGAGCGACAAACTGAACATGGGCGCGGAAACCAACACCTTGCACCCGGCCAGTTACCCAAAGGTGCAAAAGTTCATTTAACTGGGGTTGATGGCTCATTTGGGGTCTTTTTTACCAAAAAAGCGGGGGCAATTGGTAGCACAAGCAAGATGGCAAAGACAAAAAAATACCCGGCCAGGTTTTGCAAAGCCAATCCAAGCCGATTTTCACCGAGACGGTTGGCCCGCCAGGTACGCTCAAGCTGCTCCAGGGGCAAACCCAGCCCTTGTTGGACGCCCTGAGCGCAGCTTAGGCCATCGGCGTAAGCCAGGACCAGGCGATTTAGGCCAGAAATGCCATATTCATCCACGATATAACGGGTAAAAGAGGCAGACTGGGCATACGCCAAAAAACGGGACGAGGCATCCAGAGGAAATGAGTCGCACAGGGTGGAAAACGAGATCAATCTGCCATTTTGAGTGGCTAAATCGAGCGAGACGGCGTAATCAGGGCTGGGAGAAAGCTCGGCCACCGAGGCGATGCCTTCTTTGAGCCAAACCGGCAGCAGTGAATAGCGTTCTCCGGCCAGACGATAAGTCAGGATATGAGCCAATTCGTGTGGGATTTGGCGCTCGATTGCCAATACTTGTTCTGAACCAGGGGCAATGGAAACCAGGGCCACCCCCAGGTCGGGGCTGGCGTGACCGGCAACCCAGGCCTGGCTACCCATTTCCAGAGCCGTTTGCAAGTCGGCGGAACTGGCGTAGACAAAGACATCAATCGGGGCGTTGAGTGTGACCGGCAGCAGTTTTCCAACCCGTTCAATGGCGCTGCGGGCTGCGTCGAGCGCATCCTGTCCAAAAGTAGCATCTCCGGCATACCAATGAACACGCAAATTGGGTTCTGTGTTGGTTTGCCAGGGAAAGCGATTGTCGAGATAGCGGAAGAAGAATTCGGGGGAGTCGGTGGTGGAGCCATCTGCCAGTGTGAAGCGAAACCAGAAGTTGACATCGGCAAAAGGTCGTAAGGCGCCGTCCTGAATCGCATGGCGCAGGTGAACAAACCCGTCTGCATCCAGGCTGGCGCGTTCCACCAGGGTATTTGCGTCACCGCTGGAACGTAGAAAAACGAGTACGTCTGTAATGGGCTGCGAGGTTGTCACTTTGCCGCGCAGCGTGACGTATTCGCCAAAATAGTAATCGGCGCTAACTTGTTCCACTAAAACACTGGCCTGCGCGCTGGCGGGAATGAAGGCCCCAAAAGCGGCCAGGAGGACAAAAAGGAACAAACGAGCGCGTTTTTGCATTAGATTAGACTGGTTTATTGTTTGTCGTCCAGATCGACATCCGGGTTAAGGGAAAGCAGGTCGAAGGCGTTCATTTCTTCGGTGAAATCCAGGTTTGACAGGGCTTCTTCGAGATAATCTTGCAGTTCATCATCTTCGGTTTGGTCGAGCAGGGTTTCGATGGTGATCCGAACATCTTCACCACCAATTTGGGAAAGCGACCAAATTGTGGCGGCAATAATGCCATCGTCTTCCTCTTCTTCAAGCAGGGTTAGCAAAAACTGCCGGGCCTCGGCCAGGCGCAATTCTCCGGCCGCCTGAACCGCGTTGCGCTGAATATCAAGATTTGAGTTATCGAGGTTGGTTAAAATTTGTTCTTCCCAGCGTTCATTGGCCGAGCGGCCCATGGCAAATAGCGCTGTGGCAATCCACTTGGGATCGTGTTTTTCATAGGCGTTTTCGATAAGAACTTCAACCTCGCTGCGGCTGGAAAAGCCCAAAGATTCGATGGCGGCGCGTTGGACATCACTGTGACCCGACCGGGCCGCCCGCAAGAGGGCTTCTTCAACCAGGCGCAGGGTTTCGGTTGGGATTTCTTCCAGTTCGCCCATTTCGACAAAACTGCCCAGGGCCTGAGCCGCGTAGGCTTGCACTTCAGGGACAGAGTCGGTTTCAGTAAGTTTAATCAATTTGGGCAACAGGTGGGTGCTGCCTGTTTCGGCCAGCAGGCGCAAGGCATTGGCGCGTACTTCGTGGTCGGGGTCGTCGAGCAGGGCTGCGGCCAGCGCTTCATAAGAGATAAGGGTATCTTCATCGTAGCGCTGGACCAGTTTTTGTAAAAGGCTGCGTTTGCGGTTTTTGGGCAAGTCGGGCCAAATTTGCATGAGGGCGGCCAGGTCTGCCGGGGCCATATCTGAAAAATGTTCAAGATGACGGGCCGGAAAAGCGCTGCTGGTGTCGGTTAGGGCATTTAAAACAGTCTGAAAGGTTATTTTGCTCATGGTTCTCTTTATTTGATTAAATTAGGGGAGGTTGAAATTGGCAGGATCGATGACGTCCATCAGGTTGACAAACAGCATCAGGCCCAGCAGAAGTAAAAAGGCAATACCGTTGACCGCGTTTTCAAAACGATAGGGGATGCGGCGACGAAACAGAAGTTCGGGCATCGTGAACAGAATGCGCCCGCCATCCAATGCGGGGATCGGCAGCAGGTTGAAGACGCCCAGCGAAACGCTCAATAAGCCAAATAGCGAGAGGGTGTAATTGGAGGGCAATGGAGCCGCTTCTCCGGTTGCGCTGGCGGCTTCGGCTTCCAAGCGGGTTTCGGTGTCGCGTTCGACAGCCTGATCAAACATGTTGTACATGCCAAACAGGCCCACCAAACGGCCTTCTTCGGGGGAAATTGCGCCCTGTATGAGCATAATTGGCATATTTAGAATGTTGATGGCCTGCATTCCGGTAATGGCTACCCCATTCACCAGTGATTCAGCCAGCGTGGCCGGGCGGCGAGGAGAATCCAGCCCAATGCCAAGCGCACCCTGTTTGACGGAGCGGCTGGACAGCGGTGTGGCAAGCAGGGTTTTTTCTACGCCATCGCGCTCAATAACAATGGTCACAGTCTGATCGACATTGGCAAAAATCAGGGTACGGGTTGCTTTAATTTCGCTCACCGGCTCACCATTGAGGCTGAGAAGCACATCCCCTGGCAAAAAACCGGCTTGCATGGCCGGGGATTCTGGTTCAACGCTGGCAACCGTCACCACGCCCGGAATGGCAACCCCGCTTAGCGCCACAATAATCGCAAAAACCACAATGGCAGTCAGTAAATTCATAATTGGCCCGGCAAATAAGACCCCCAAACGCTTCCAGGGGTTCGCCGCCGAAAGGCCATCGCGCACATTCGGGTCATTTTCGCCATGTGGGCGCACAAACCCACCAAGCGGCAGCCAATTCAACGTAAATTCTGTACCCGGTTCAATTTTTTGCAAAATACCGCTTAGCTGCACCCGGCCATCTACCCTGGTTATCATGGTTGGGTAAGTCGGGCGGAATTGCCCATCTTCCGTTGCGGCCAATTCCAATGACTGCACCATCAATTTTTCGTCAACCGCTTCGGCCAGCACATTCACGCCCTGGCCCAGGCCATCTTCGCGCTCAAAAGGTAGCTCAAAATTGCTGGGCAGGATAAATGTCTGTCCGGCCACCACGATCTGACCTTTTAGACGCCAAAAGCGCAATAGGCGCGGCGGCAACCCAAAGCCGAATTCTTCCACTTCAATTCCGGCCAGGCGCGCGGCTACATAATGCCCAAGTTCGTGCAAGAAAATGCTGCCGCCCAAAGCCAAAAAGAAAATCGCAAACGTAAGTAAATCCATCTTTTATCCTTTTTTATATTGCCACCGGTTAAAAATACAATTTAGAAACTTAGAAGTTAAATGCTTGCTTTTTGCCTGTACGCAGGCCCACAGGTACATGAATTTTTGCTAACCACAAAAGCGCTGAGTTCTTTTAAGTTTTTTCTCTTTGTCTTCGTGGTTCAAATCTTTTTTGCCGTAGGCGGCTTACCGAGTTAGACTCTACTGTTTTCTGGCGTGAAACCCTGTAGGCGCAACCCCAAGAAGCATTTTACAAGTAAATCTGGTATAAGACGACGTTTTTGTCCCTGAAGGATCGCCGCTATCCTGCAAACCCATTAACACCGGTAGAACCACAATTTTAAAATTATATCCCCTTTTCATAAGTATTGCGTTAAACCTGGCACGCCGGCCCACCCACATTGGCTTGCAAAACATCACTTACTCCCGGAACTTCACGCAAAAACGCCGCCACCTGCAAACGCGCGCGCTGTGAACAAATCACATGCACATTTGGCCCGGCATCGATGGTGTAAGCCACCTGCAAACCATCCTTGCGCCACGAGCGCACCGCTTCCATCACCGCCAGAGTGGCCGGTTTCCAATAAAAAAGTGCGGGCTGGCTGGTCATCATCACCGCGTGCATCATGTCCGAATCCAATTCAATAATCGCTGCAAAAGTCTCAAAATCTTTTTCCAAAATGGCGCGACGGCAAAGCTGCAAGCGCCGGGGCGCATCGGCAACGCGCGCCGCTTGCAACGGGCTGGTCGGCGCAAGGACGTGACCCTCTGTCGAACCGGTCGCCTTGTGACCGGCGGCGACAATCGCCACACAATCGGCCAAATCCCAATGTTCGGGCGGGGCAATCGAAACGGCGAAAGAATCTTCATCCGATTCGCCCATCTTCCACTCGACAAAACCGGAGGGGATGCTCCTCGAAGCTGACCCTGACCCCAAACGGGCAAGGCGCGAGATGGCCGATTCGGGCCAATCCAACCCGGCGGCCTGGGTCGCCGCCAAAGCCAGCGCTGCAAACGCTGCGGCAGAACTGGCAATCCCGGCCCCGGTCGGGAAATTGTTTTCTGACGCAACTTCAGCCCTAAGGCCGATCCCGGCGCTTTGGCGGACAATGTCCAAAATGCCGGAAACTCGCTCCAGCCCCTTACCGCTGATAGGTGCGCCATTAATGAAGAGACTATCCGCAGGCCGATTGCCAAATGTTACGTGGGTACGTGTAAACAGCCCTGCCAAATTCATAGAAATCGAGCCGTTGACAGGCAAGCGCAAAGCCGCGTTGCGATTGCCCCAATATTTGATGAAGGCAATATTCGGCGAACTTTGGGCGGTGGCAGAGAGAGTTTTCATGGCATTTTATACACAAAACGGTGATTTTTACGGCCAAAACAGCACTATTTTGTGTAATTTTCCTTTCTTTTGGCGTTGTCACTTATGACTACATGATACCTTAGGCGCTGTTTTGGGACAATAAATTCAGCAGGCAGGGTCTATCCCTTCCTGCTCCAGCTTCACGCCGCGTTTGAGCAGATGTTCGATGTCCGGGCGCACATCGCGGAGTTCGGGGCGGAGCAGTGGTATCGGTCAGGCTAAAGGGCTTTCCAGCATTAGGGTCAGTTTGTGAAAAATAAGCCGAGAGTTACAAATCAGCGCAATTAACCTTGATGGAACGCGCTTCGGGGCTTTTTCGGCGCTCCAAAATAGCGAGCAAGGCGTTTAGCACCATGCTCACATCGAGCGAAGGGACAAAGGAGATTTCTACCATCACTTAACCTAAGCAACACGTTTTATCAGTCGTCATCGTTTTCAGACTCATCCCCACCTACCTGGTTTTTTTTCAGCCAGGCATCCATCTCGTCGGAAGTTTGGATGGGGAGAATCATCCACACGCGCCGCCCCGACGCCCTGACTGACCAACCGCGCTTACGCCCTCGCTCTGCAATATGGCGGATACACCAACAACGACCGCTTGCAAACGATCTGTGATCGGCGCGCGTATTTCCTTTATTATACGGGCAAATGGGATGGACTTTTGTGGATTGATGAACAAGCCCAGGCGTGCGCCTTAACCGCTGATGACAGTGAAAACGCAGGGTAGCAGGTATATTCGGCGGGATGGGTCTATAACCGCCTCCGAGCGCCCCAAACCCACGTTCTTACAAGAGGCGTTGTCCTTGCCGCCGAGATTTACACCCGCCTGCGCCAACAAGGTCGTCAGGAAACGCTGGTTGAGATTGAAATAGCATTAGCGCGTAATAAAAACAGCGCTTCCCCCACACTCTCTACACTCAGGGAGGTTGGAGAAAGCGCTGAATGGGTTAAAACCTGCGGCTACTGTTTAGCAGCCAGCGCCGCCGAAACTTTCTGCGGATAAGCCGGCAGTTCCCGAATCCGCGCGCCGCTGGCCCAGTAAACGGCGTTGATAATCGCGGCGTGGGGGGCGGTGTTGGGCAGTTCGCCCACGCCCGAGGCCCCGAACGGCCCAGATTGACGCGGACTTTCGACATAGATTATCTCAATCTCATCTGGCACATCTTTGGCAAAGGGGATGCCGCATTTAACCATATTGGTATGCTTGTGCAGGTCTTCGAAATCCTCGGAGAGCGCCAGGCCAATTCCCTGGGTTAGACCGCCGTAAATTTGGCCGTCTACCACAGTTTTGTTGTTGATTTTGCCAACATCCGCCACCATGGTCAGTTTATCGACGCTCACTTTGCCGGTTTGGGTGTCCACCGTTACTTCGGCCATGAACACGCCGTACATGTAGTTCTGAATCGGAGCGCCCTGACCCGTCTCCGGGTCGCCGATAGTGGTCGGGGAGGTCCAATTCCCAGCGTAGCGGGTCGGCATTTCAGCAGCGACCATCTGGTCATAGGTCAGATAGGTCCCATCCGGCTGGCGGATGGCCTCGAGCAGGTTCTCGCAGCAAACGCGGATGGCGTTGCCGACCACGACCTGACTGCGGCTGCCACCAGCGGGGCCGCCATCGGGGGCTTTGGCGGTGTCACTCAGTTCCAGCCGAATTTTATCGGGAGCAACTCCCAGCGGGCGCAAGGCTTCATGAGCGGTACCCAGCGCTCCGGCGTCTGCGCCCTGGCCGTGGTCGCCCCAGGTGGTTGAAATCAGCACACCACCATTCGGCAAAACATCCACCCAGGCTTCAGCCGTATCCGGGCCGTCGCCGCCCGCGCCATAGATGCCAATGCTGACGCCGACGCCCTTTTTCTTTTCGGGGGTGGTGGCCTGGGCGGCTTTTTCTTTGGCGGCCTGGTATTTTGGCCGCAAAATGTCGATCATCTGCTCCAGGCTAAAGACTTCGGGAATCTGACCGGTGGGGGTGGTGCTGCCGGGCCGGTAAACGTTGCGATAGCGCAGTTCGAGCGGGTCGAGGCCCATTTTCTCGGCCAGTTCATCCATCAGGCTTTCGGAAGCGAATTCGCTCTGCGGGGAGCCGTAACCGCGATAAGGCGCGCCCCAGGCATGGTTGGTGCAAACCGTGCGGCCCAGACCGCGAATGTTCTGGATGTTGTAGCCCGCGCCGATGAATTGAGCGCCCTTATGGGTCAGCAAATCGCCAAATTCGGAGTACGCGCCGTGATCCACCGTCCAATCACTTTCCATCGCAAGCAGTTTGCCGTCTTGATCGGCCCCCAATTTGAGATTGATAAAGAATGGCGAGCGTTTGCCGGTGTAGGTAATAAATTGCTGGTAATCGTATTCGAGATAAACCGGGCGGTTGGTGGCCATACAGGCCACACCCAGCAACGCCTCGATGGTCGGACAGAATTTATAGCCAAACGTACCACCGGCCGTATTTTGCACCATGCGCAGTTGCGAAGCCTCCAGCCCCAGGCCGTCGGCAATCATCAGGGCGTGCAGGTAGAGCGCGATGCTCTTGGAATGAATCGTCAGGCGGCCTTCCTCGTCATAGTAGGCAAAGCCCATGTCCGCCTCAATCGTCAGATGCGGCTGGCGCTGGGTGTAGTAACTGCCTACAACCACATGCGCGGCTGAAGCCAGGATGGGTTGGGTTTCCTCGCCCTTGACGATGCCCTGTTCAAAGTAAACATTCGGGGTGCCAGGATGAATTTCAATCGCATCATCTGCCATGGCTGCCGGGGCGCTCATGTAGGCCGGTAATTCCTCGTATTCGACCTTGACCATCTCCGCCGCGGCCAGGGCCTGTTCTTTGGTGTCGGCGCAGACAATCGCAATCGAATCGCCATATTGAAACACTTTACTATCGCACAAAATCGGGCGATCCCAGCCATCGCATTTGTTGGTGGGGAAGGTCACAAAACCGTTGATGCGATTCTTGCCCTTGACATCCAGATGCGTGACGACTTTGACCACGCCCGGCATCTTTTCTGCTGCGGACGTATCAATGCTGAGAATGTTGGCATGGCTGACTTTGGCCTGCACCAGCGCCAGTTGGAGCGTATTGGCTGGCAGATGCAGCCCCAAATCCGCGCCGTATTCGGCGGTTCCGGTCACTTTGGCAATGGCCGAAGGCCGGGGGTATTTTGTACCCCAAATGCGACCATCCTCGGGCAGTTTGAATTCCAGCGTCTCGGCAGGCTGGTCGCCGCGCAGCACCGCCGCCGCGTCCATGACGGCATCCACTGTCGGCTTGTAGCCATTGCAGCGGCAGACATTCAGGTTTTTCTGGAACCAACTGCGAACGTCCTCGCGGGTTGGTTTGGGATTCTTGTCCAATAAGGCCTTCGACGAGACGACAAAACCCGGCATACAAAAGCCGCATTGCGCCGCGCCATGCAGCACCAGCGCTTTTTGGATTGGGTGCAAACTCTGGGGCGTTCCAACCCCTTCCACGGTGGTAATCGTGGCTCCATCCGGCACTTTTTTCATTTTAACAATGCAGGAGCGCACCAATTTGCCATCTAAAATGACCGAGCAAGCCCCGCAGTGCCCCTCGTTGCACGAAACTTTGGTACCAGTCAGGAACATCTGCTTGCGCAAGACATCTGCCAGAGTGGCTTCAGGCTCAACAATCAGGGTTTTATTCATTCCATTCACAACAAGCGATTTTTTTAACATGGGGTCTCCTCTATCCTTTCAGATTCTAACTTGCCCTACCGGGCCTCGCACCCGATTTTTGGGCAGAATTCCGTTAAACGGAGCCGTTTGGGCTTGAAAAAGTCCCGTTTAACCTGGTGCGACGCACTCGCGGCGGGTGATGATGAACGAACTTATTTATCTTCCAACTGCATTTCAACTTCCGCAATCCGACTCTTGACCAGTTCCTCAGAAATATAAACTTCTCCACAGTCCGGACACTTGGGAATCTCAGCATAAAAGCTGTGCCCCAGGTAACTGAGATAGGTTTTGATGGGTTGCAGTTCTTTTTGGCACTGGAAGCAAATCACAACTTTATTTTCTGTCACTGACAGCCTCATCAATGCTCATGCGGTGACTGTAGGCCCTGACCAGCACGAAACCGTCCTCGGTTGGGTGGTATTCCGCCCAATAAGTCAGGTTTCCGATTTGCAGGTGGCCGCTAAAATTCCCACTCTCTGGGTGCTGGATTTTTCTGCCGCTGCGTTCGCAATGTTCGACCACCCGGGCAATCTCCGGCTCGAGGAGCGTGTCGTCGCTCAATTTCTGCCGCACCTCGGGCGGGATAGTCAGTTTAATGGGGCTTTTCTCTGGTTCCATCGGGGACTCACCCTCCCAAAACTCGCTCAATAACTGTGCTTTCAAGCGGATACGGTTGTTTCGGCGCTCGGTCAGGGTCGGCGGCACCCGGTTGGGGCCGTGCAGGCCAAACATCAAATCCAAAATGTGATAGACCGGCTTCTGCGAAACGGCAAAAATATCGCGGCAGTTGGCGCAGTAAGCCACGTAGGACAGGTCATTCTGCGTAATCCGGGCCGAAACCACCTCGCGCGCATAGCGCGGATTGGTGGTGGAAACCTGTCCGCCCCAACTGCAGCAGGCGGCCTGTTTCCCTTCGAGCGGCAGCGGCTGGCGGTTAAATCCGGCCAAATCCACCATCTGACGGATATTTTGCTGCAATTCTGGCTCATCGCGGCTGGCGCAGGGGTCAAAGACCGAGACGGTTTCCCCGTCCCCGGCAATGGCAGGCGCGAGGCCGGCGGCGAACATCAAATCGTAGAGAAAGACACCCGGAATCTCGGGCAGGTAGCGCCCAAACTTCTGTTTGCAAGTTGGGCAGGCAAAGACCAGGGTCGGCTGACCCAATTCCAGCCAGTTTTCACGCAATTGGGCCAGGACTTCGGCGTGGATTTTTTCATCCCCCGCCCATTCGGCGGGCGCGCCGCAGCACTGGAGCATCAACGCCGTATCGGGAGATTGTCCCAGCAGCCAGCGGTAACTCTCGGTGACATATTGCGGGGCGGAGGCTCCCAACTGGCAGCCGGGGAAAAAGGCGTATTTACTTTGAACAGTTCCAGCGGGCTTGCGCGCCAACTGGGCCGCCGAGCCATTGGTAAATTCCATGTCGCGCAGCCAGAAATCGTGAAACGCCCAGGGCATGGCCCCTTTTTCACGCATGATGCGATGGTTTTGCAGCAGGAATTCGCCGGTATCGATGTCCATCGGGCAGATTTCCTTGCACAGGCCGCACTGGTTGCAAGTCGAGATAAAACGCGTCGCAATCGTTCCGTTGCCATCCAGCGTGCCGGGGTGGATGGTCAGTTCGACTTCCTCGGCAATCCGTTTGGGGTATTTCTTGAAGTAGTGCATCAGGTCGCAGAAGCGCACGCAGGCATCGCAGGAACAGCGCAGACAGCGTTTGGCTTCCAGGATGGCCTCGTCGCGGGTGTAGGCCAGGCCATCGGCGGGATAGACCGGCTCGGAGCGTTCCACCCGCGCCGGGTCGAGGGTCAGTTTCGTGCTGAGGGTCTCGCGGGGCTGGTTCATGCTCCCGACTTTGAGATAACGCTCGATGGCGGCGACCACGTTCAGCCCATCTGCTAGGGCTTGCATATTGCTGCCGCTCGTGTTTCCAACCGTCAGCGAACCGCCGATGAAAACGCCGGGCGTGGTGCTGGCAAAGGCTCCGTTCGGGTCGCTAACCAGGCCAAAATCGTTCCCCCCGGCCCCGGTGGCAACGTAAATCGCGTCAAAGGGTAAATCCGCCAGGCTGGTGACTTCCGTTTCGAGGCGCAGGGTGGTTGTTTCGTGCATGAACTGGCGCTCGAACTCTGGCAGGAACACTTCGGGCGGCAGTTTCTCCCAAAGATGGCCGCCAATCCGGTTCGAATGCTCGAAAACGGTGACATCATACTTGCGGGAAGCCAGGCGCAGGGCGCAAGCCAACCCGCTCAACCCCGCGCCGACAATCGCCACCTTTTTGTTTTTGGGCGGCAGGTTATAGTTGTTGGGTTCCGTGTTGCGGGCGTAATTCAAGGCCGCCGCTTCAAGCCGCCGCAGGGAGATGGCTTCGTCCGTCACCCGGCGCGGGCAAACACCCTGGCAGGGCTGGTCGCACAGGGCCGAGACAATGCCAGGGAATCCGACTGTGTTCAGGTACAGGCGGTAAGCCGCATTAAAAGCCCCGCGCTGCATTTTTTCGATAAAATCGCGCACATCCAAACCGAACGGGCAGGCCGCCGTGCAGAAGGCCGCCTGGTTTTGCAGACAATCCTGGATGTTGCCGGTTTTGGTTTCCAGATTCATTTCCTGACGTTATTTTTTGATGAAGGAGACCGGATTGGCCTGGATGTTCTCCAACTCGTCGTATAAGTCGGAGCCGAGGAAATATTTCGGCTGGGGCGGGATTTTTCCGCCGCTGGCAAGAATCTCCAACCCGGCCTTGACCTTTTCCTTGGTGGCGGGCATCTCGTGGACGCGCACGCCGCAGGCGTTGTAGATGGAGTTCAGGACGGCCACATGTCCGCTGGCCTGGAAGGCCTCCGAAGCGCCGGAAGAGCCAAAGGGGCCGCTCGCATCCTGATTTTCGAGATGAATGACGGTGATGTCATCGGGGATGTCCTTGATGTACGGCACGCCGCTGTTGGCGATATTGGTATTTTTCTTGACATCGTCATAATTCTCACTCAGCGCAAAACCGATGCTATGCGAGATACCGCCATAAGCCTGGCCGTTGACCGCCTGGATGTTGCCAACCTTGCCAACTTCATCGACGCAGGTGAAGCGGATGACGCGCGTTTTGCCGGTTTTTGTCTCCACTTCGACCTCGGCCAGGTTCAGGGCGTAGGTATAGGCCGGAGTCGGGTCGCCGACGCCGGTATTCGGGTCGAGGCGGCACAGACCGGGGGTGGCGGTGGTCTCGTATTTGCCTTCGTACTTGGTGGGGATATTTTCCGCCAACATTTCGGCATGGGTACGGAAAGAGCCGTCCGGTTTACGCATCGCGTTGAGCAGTTTTTCGGCAGCGACCAGGGTGGCATTTCCGTTCATATAATGGGAGCGGCTGGCAGCCGACATGCCACTATCGGGGCAGAGTCCGGTGTCGCTTTGGATCAACCGGATGCGGTCAGGGGTTACGCCCAAAGGTTTGAGCGCTTCCAGCGTGACCATCAGCGAACCGATGTCGCCGCCCTGCCCAACATCCTGCCAGGTATCGAATTTGGTGACGGTATTGTCGGGGTTGAGTTCCAGCGCCACAGCCGCGCTATCGGGCGAGGAACCGGCGCGAGTGACGTTGAATCCGCCCCAGGCCAGGCCCACGCCGCGCCGGACTGCGGGCGTATCCTGCTCTTTGGCTTCCTTGACCGCCCGCTCGTAGAACGGACGCATTTTTTCCATGATGGCCTGCATCGGATACTGCCGGTACGGGTAGCTGTTGGTATTGGTCTGGCCGGGGCGGGCAATATTGCGCCAGCGGAACTCAAAGGGGTCAAGCCCGGCCTTCTCGGCCAACATGTCCATCAG
This sequence comes from Anaerolinea sp., assembly GCA_020719725.1. Classification (GTDB taxonomy): domain Bacteria; phylum Chloroflexota; class Anaerolineae; order Anaerolineales; family Villigracilaceae; genus UBA8950. Next base: position 13,764 of record DYPU01000019.1, read on the forward strand.
CGCTTCGCTCAGAGTGAAGGCCTGTGGTGAACCGTAACTGCGATAAGCTACGCCAAAATTGTGATTGGTATTGGCGACCCGCGCCAGCCCGGCGATATGCGGTACAAAATACGGGAAAAAGGCGAAACGGGCCGGCTTGGTCATCTTGTCATCGCCGCCCCAGGAATACGCGCCGTGATCCATACCGAAATCGAACTCAGCGGCGGTAATTTTGCCGTTTTCGTCACAAGCCAGTCGCCCGTTGGAATGAGCAGGGCTGCGCTTGCCGGTGAAATGCTGGTATTCCTCGTAACTCATCGAGAGCGCCACCGGCATCTTCGTCACCACCGCTGCGGCGGCCACCAGGGCCACATCGCCGGGGTTGGTCGACCAGCCGAAACTGCCGCCGGTCGGGTTCATAATGATGCGCAGTCTTTCCTTGGGAATGCCAACCGGGTTGCCCATCCGGCTGATGGTGGCATAGACCCCCTGCGATTTACAGTGCACTGTCAGGATATCAGCCTCATCAAAATAAGCCTGGAGTGTGACTCCTTCGAGCGAGAGATGCGGCTCGCGCGAGGAATAGAAACTTCCCTCGACGCTGAAAGCCGAGTCATCGATGATATCCGCCACTTTGGCAGGCGCTTCCAGCCCCGCGCCTTTTAGTACCGGCTGCATCGAGAAAATGTTGGGCGTGTCATCATGGATACGCATGGCGTCGGGCAGGACTGCATCGAGGTAGTTCAGGTATTCGGGCAGCCGTTCAATCTCGACTTTGACCTTGGCCGCCGCAGCGCGGGCATGGTCTTTGGTGTCAGCCGCCACCAGGGCGACAACATCGCCGTAACGGAAAATTTTGTCCTCGTTGAGCACCTTGCGGCTGGGAACCATGACCGTGGTCCGCTCGTGGAACTGACCTTCAGCCAGGATGTTCGAGCCACCCGCCGCTTTGAGTTCGCGGTGGGTGATGATTTTCACCACCCCGGGCATTTGCTCGGCTTCACTGAAATCGATGTTCAGGATTTTGGCATGGTGCGCCACTTTGGGTTGGACAACTGCCACGTGCAGGCTTTCGGCGGGCATTTTCAGTTCCTGATCGTCGCCGTAATCGGCCAAACCGCAGACTTTGGCCAGCGCCGAGGGACGCACTACCGGTGTGCCGTAATATTCCCCATCTGCAGGCGGCTGGAAGGAGATTTCATCAAGGGTCGCTTCGCCGCGCATGACTTTGGCGGCAGCCATGACCGCATCCACGATTTGTTTGTAGCCGGTGCAGCGGCAGACGTTGAGATTTTTCTGGAACCAGTCGCGGGCTTGCTCGCGGGTGGGCTTGGGGTTGTTAATCAGCAAGGCATAGGTCGAGACGATGAAACCCGGCGTGCAAAATCCGCACTGCACCGCACCCAGGTGCATGAAGGCCACCTGGATCGGGTGAAGATGAGTCGGCGTACCAATCCCTTCGATGGTCAGCACCCGGCTGTATTCATCAACCGTGCGAATCTTTTTCAGACAGGAACGCACCAATCTATCGTTCAAAATCACCGAACAGGAACCGCAGACACCCGCGTCACAGCCAACCTTGGTGCCGGTCAGCCCCAGGCGGCGCAGGACATCTGAAAGAGAATCTTTTTCCGGGTTGCACATGAACATCCGGTTGACGCCGTTAATGTTCAGCCACATTTTTCTGAGTTTCATAACGCTCTCTTTTCGCAGTGTGGTTGTATGACCAACCCGGACTGTTCAATACACAGTCCGGGCCTCGTTCAAGGGAAAAACAACAGGTTTAGAAGAACCGCTCCGCAGATGCGCCGCCCAGCGGGACGAACAGGTCATCGCCGCCGAATTTGACGGGATTGGCTTGCATGCCTTCCAACTCATCGTACAGGTCAGAGCCGAGGAAGTATTTCTTAGGCGGCAGGACTTTCCCGCCCTGTGCGAGGAGGTCCAGCCCGGCCTTGACCTTTTCTTTGGTGGCGGGCATTTCGTAGATACGCACACCGCAGGCATTATTGATCGCGTTCAAGACCGCCATGTGCCCAGAAGATTGGAAGGCTTCCGAAGCGCCGGATGAGCCGAAGGGCCCGTTGACATCATAGCCTTCATTGTGGATGACGGTAATTTCGTCTGGGATGTCCTTGATGTACGGCACACCGGCAGAGGCCATGTTGTCATGTTTGGTGACATCGTCATAGTTTTCGCTGAGCGCGAAGCCGATGCTGTGCGAGATGCCGCCGTAGGCCTGACCGTTGACCGCATCGATGTTGCCGACCTTGCCGACTTCGTCCACGCAGGTAAAGCGCAGGACGCGCGTTTTTCCGGTCTTGGTATTAACTTCGACTTCGGCCAGGTTCAGGGCATAGGTAAAGGCCGGGTGCGGGTCGCCAATGCCGGTGTTCGGGTCGAGGCGGCACAAACCTTCGGTGACGGCGGTCAGGTATTGGCCTTCGTATTTGGTCGGCAGGCCTTCCTTGACCATCTCCTCGTAGGTACGGAAAGTGCCGTCCGGTTTGCGCATCGCATCCATCAGTTTTTCACCAGCAATGCGGGTGGCATGGCCGTTCATATAATGAGAGCGGCTGCCAGCCGACATACCGCTATCGGGGCAGAGTTTCGTGTCGCTTTGGACGAGGCGAATGCGCTCGGGGGTGACGCCCATCGGTTTGAGCGCTTCCAGCGTGACCATCAGCGAACCGATGTCGCCGCCCTGGCCCAAATCCTGCCAGGTATCGAACTTGGTGATGGTGTTATCGGGATTGAGTTCAAAATGAATGGTCGCCCGGTCGGTGGGGCCTTCCGAAACGTTGAACCCGCCCCAGGCCAGGCCCACGCCGCGCCGTAGTTCGGGGGTATCCTTTTCCTTTGATTCCTGAAGGGCGCGCTCATAAAATGGGCGCATTTTCTCCATCATCGCTTCCATCGGGTACTGCCTGAAGGGATAACTGTTGATATTGGTTTCGCCCTCGCGCGCAATATTGCGCCAGCGGAACTCGAAGGGGTCGATGCCGGCTTTTTCGGCGAGCATATCCATCAGGGCTTCGCTCAGGGTGTAGGCCTGCGGTGAGCCGTAACTGCGATAGGCCGTCCCGAAGTTATGGTTGGTGTTGGCAATCCGGCACAGACCGGCCACATTCGGCACAGTGTACGGGAAAAAGGCAAACCGCACCGGTTTGGTCATCAGGTCATCGCCGCCCCAGGAATACGCGCCGTGATCCATGCCAAAATCAAACTCGACCGCCGTCAGTTTACCGTTTTCGTCACAGGACGCTCGGCCATTCGAGTGGCAGGGACAGCGTTTGCCGGTAAAGTGCATAAATTCAGCATAGGTCATCGAGAGCGCGACCGGCATCCTGGTCACAACCGCCGCCGCTCCGGCCAGGCAGATGTCGCCGGCGTTGGTTGACCAGCCGAAACTGGCCCCGGTCGGGTTCATGATGATGCGGATTTTGCTCTTGGGGATGCCAAGCGAGTTCCCGATCCGGCCCAGTGACGAGTAAACGCCCTGGGATTTGCATTGAACCGCCAGGTTGTCGTCCTCGTCAAAGTAAGCCTGAACCGTAACGCCTTCGATGGAAAGATGCGGCTCGCGGGATGAGTAGAAACTGCCCTCGGCGCTAAAGGCCGCTTCGTCGATCACCTCCGCCACTTTTGAGGGGGCTTCCAGCCCAATCCCTTTCAGCACAGGCTGCATCGAGAAAATATTGGGCGTATCCTCATGGATACGGATTGCATCCGGCATGACCGCATCGAGATAATTCAGATATTCGGGGAGTTTTTCAATCTCGACCTTAACCTTGGCCGCCGCCGCCCGAGCGTGATCTTTCGTATCAGCCACGGCCAGGGCCACCACATCGCCCCAGCGGAAAATTTTGTCCTCGTTCAACACCTGGCGGCTGGGAACCATGACCGTTGTCCGCTCGTGGAATTGGCCTTCGGCCATGACATTGCTGCCACCCGCTGCCTTAAGTTCCTTATGCGTGATAATTTTGACCACGCCCGGCATTTTCTCGGCTTCGCTGAAATCGATGTTCAGGATTTTGGCATGATGCGCCAACTTCGGCTGGACAATGGCAACATGCAGCGTCTCGGCTGGCATTTTCAGTTCCTGGTCATCGCCGTAATCGGCCAGGCCACAGACTTTCGCCAGGGCGGTTGGGCGAACGACCGGTTTGCCGTAATATTCTCCATCCGCAGGATTTTTAAAGGAAATCTCATCGATAGTCGCTTCGCCGCGCATGACCTTCGCTGCGGCCATGACCGCATCCACGATTTGTTTGTAGCCGGTGCAGCGGCAAACATTGAGATTCTTCTGGAACCAATCACGAGCTTCCTCGCGGGTGGGCTTGGGGTTGTTAATCAGCAAGGCATAGGTCGAGACGATGAAACCCGGCGTGCAAAATCCGCACTGTACCGCGCCCAATTGCATAAATGCGGCCTGAATGGGATGCAGATGGGTCGGCATGCCAATCCCTTCGATGGTCACAACGGTGCTGTATTCCTCGATCGTGCCGATTTTTTTCAGGCAGGAACGGACGAGCTTGTTGTTCAAGATCACCGAGCAGGATCCACACACCCCAGTATCGCAGCCGACCTTCGTGCCGGTCAGACCCAGGCGACGCAAAACATCGGAAAGAGAATCTTTCTCCGGATTACACATAAACATCCGATTCGCGCCATTGATATTCAACCACATTTTCCGTAGCTTCATGCCATCTCCTTGATAAGTTGTGGCTCTACCGGTTTTAATGTGTTTGAGGGTCAACGACCAGTCAAGTACAAAAAAACGCCGTTTTAACGGGATGTGCTGGTAAAAATGCTTCCCGTTATACCTGAGCGGGTCACCCACAGGTTTTCACACCAGAAACGGCAGAACCTAATATATTTGTAGCATCTTAGAGCAAACCAGTCTCAGCCTATACAAAATCGAGAAAGCGATAAAACAATCGCCTACCCAAAAAGAAAAACTACATTCATCTCACCGTTTAGATAGTAACATGCGTTCTACTTTGTTTCAATTGTTACATTACAAATATCATAGTGAATCGTGACGTTTATTCGACATCGCACTTTCATATATTTATTAAGTAAGATACGCTTAATCACTTAACCTTAGAGTTCATTTTTACAACTCTAACAAAACAACAACTCTGGCTCAAAAAGCATAAAAAAGCAAATTCTCAACATAAATATCGTCAATAAAACAGCCGAATTTGCCAGCAAAAATATCCGGTTTGGCAAAAAACCTTTAGAATTTGGATATTTGCCTCAAACTATTAAAAAAGACTTGGCGTAATCTGTGCAAAAAGGCCATTCCACAATCGAAAAAACATCACCTTCTATAAATTGATCTATCACGGCGGCCTCATCAAATCCTGATACAATTCCTTCATCAAAATCAAGGAGGTCTCAAAATGGTCAATCACTTTGGCATCAATTCTGGTTTCATGCTCTTTCAAGCACTCAATTGCCTCCTGCCACTCATCTGGCTTGGCCTCAGCATAGCCGCCCTCTATGGCCTAAAAAAACGCACCCTAAATCAAACAGCCCTGGCACTCTGGGCCATTCTCATCAGCTTCTTACCAGTCCTGGGCGCAATCGCCTTCTGGATCATCTCCCCCAACAACCCTGAACAAGACGGCGCAGGCTAACCATGCTGCCGTTCAAGCCCTTTCTAGCCCCTGAACACGAACCCTTCCACTTTACCGGCGGCCAACCCGCCGCCCTGTTGGTACACGGCTTCCCCGGCACACCGCTGGAAATGCGCGCCACCGCAAAAGTGTTAAACGAACTGGGATTCACCACCACCGGCCTTCTCTTACCAGGCTTCGGGCCGAATATCGAGACGTTACCCACGCAAACAGCGCAAAACTGGCTAAAGGCGGTCACTACCGCGCTAACCGATTTGCGTCAAACCCACGCCCCCCTGCTTTTGGTTGGCAATTCGATGGGGTCGGCCCTCTCCCTGGCCGCCGCCACTCAGGTTAAGCTAGACGGTTTAATCGTTTACGCCCCATTCTGGAAACTTCCCGGCCCACTATGGGCCATGCTGCCCATCTTGCGGCGAATTCTGCCCCGCGTCAAACCAATGCGCCTGATGAGACCCGACTTCAACAACCCTCAATTTCGAGAAGGCCTGAACGAATTCTTGCCCGGCATCGACATCGACGACCTCAACATCCGTGAAGCCATTCTCGATTTCATTGTCCCAATCAAACTCTTCGACGAAATTCGCCAGGCCGGAATTCTAGGCCAAAGAGCCATCTCCAAACTAAAGATTCCCACCCTCGTTCTACAAGGTCAGACCGATCATCTTGTTAATCCAAAACTAACCCGCTCGCTCTTGCCGCGCTACCCCGCCCCACTCACCTATGCCGAATTCCCCGGTGGGCATGACCTGTACGACCCATCCAAGCCAGCCTGGGATGCAGTACAAAAACAGATCACAAGGTTTGCGCAACAAATTCTAACCAACTCCACACCCAAAAATTAAATCGCAAAAAATGGCTCTTTTCGGTTTTCTTACAGCTTGCCTTTTTCAGTCAAAACACTTCATACTCACAAGCCCTGCGACTTGGCCTCGTTCCAAAGAGCATCCATTTCATCCAGGCTCATCTCAGGCAAGGCGCGCCCCAATTCGCGGGCGCGTTTTTCTATATGACCAAACCGACGCTTAAATTTCAAGTTAGTCTTATGTAAAGCCACCTCAGCGTCCACTTTTTTCCAACGCGCCAGGTTCACCAAAGCAAAAAATAAATCACCCAATTCCCCAGCCAGTTCATCTGGGGTTTCAGCGCGGCGAACCTCATCAATCTCCTCGCGGATTTTATCCAGTACACCTTCCACTTCAGGCCAATCAAAGCCAACCCGTGCAGCGCGATCCTGATACTCCAGCGCCAGTTGCAAACCGGGCAGCGCCCTGGGTAAACCATCCAAAATTCCCTTTTCAGAAGCGCCACTCTTTTTTCTCTCTTCTTTTTTTATCGCTTCCCAATTGGTCAGCACCTCGCCCACCCCATCCACAAGTACCTCGCCAAAAACATGCGGATGCCGTCGAATAATTTTGTCTGAAATGCCCTTTACCACATCCGCCAGACGATACTCCCCGGCTTCATAGCCAATTTGAGCGTGAAGGAAAATTTGTAACAATACATCGCCAAACTCCTCAACCATTTTAGCCGGGTCATTCTCGTCGATAGCCTCGATGGCCTCATAGGTTTCTTCCAATAAATGCTGACGAAGCGACTGATGAGTCTGTTTACGATCCCAAGGACAGCCATCTGGCGCGCGCAAATGAGCAATAATTTCCTGAAATGTCTCAAAAGCATAGCCAGGCTCGCGCGCCAGAATATACAAACTACCCAACTCGCCCACTTGCCAATCACCCAAAGTCAATTCATGCACCGCCCCGGCCTCTGTCAGCAACCGTACAGGCTGATGCGCCGGATAGTTATACAGCAAAATCATCTGCGTCAAGGCCACATCCTGCACATCTAACACAAGCGCAGGAGAATCTGGCAAAAATGGAGGAACATGCGCCGTACTCAACCCAGCAGCCTGCAAAATCGATAAACGCTCCACCTCAGTCACGCCCAAGCAGGACAGAACCGAAAAAAGTCTGGATACTGCAAAATCAGGCATCAAAACACCTCCAGCAAATACATTAAAAACAGAGAGCGCAGAAAGTCCGAGTTTGAAAACTCATCGCTCTCCGCGTTCTCTGCGGTCTGATAGCTACGTTTGCGCCAAACGCAAACGCAACAAAAAAAATTAACGCTTGGTGTAGGTTGGGGCTTTGCGGGCGCGCTTGAGGCCTGGTTTTTTGCGCTCTTTAATCCGCGCATCCCGGGTCAACAAACCAGCCTTACGCATGGCCGAATTCCATTCAATGTTCATCTTGACCAATGCGCGCGCCATACCCATTTTCACAGCATCAGTCTGCCCGGTAACACCACCACCGCTAACCACAACGGTGATATCATAAGTTTCACGAGCCTGACCAATTGCCGCAAAAGCCAGCAAAATATCACTCATATCCCCTTCACGGGTGAAATAAGCGGCGGCTTCTTTATTATTGACAATAAATTTACCAGCGCCAGTCATCACACGCACGCGGGCAGTGCTTTCCTTGCGGCGGCCAATGCCTTCAAAATACTGAGACATAATTCACTTGCTCCTTTTACTACTCTTCAACCTGAGCGCCGTGAGGGTGTTCAGCGCCACCATAAATTTTTAGGCGCTTAATAATCTGACGGCCCATCTTGTTGTGCGGAATCATGCCCCACACAGCCGCCCGAATAACACGGTCGGGGCGCGATTTCAACTGATCGCGCAAAGAAATGGACTTCAAGCCACCAGGATAGCCAGAATGGTGATGATACATTTTAGTGTTCATCCGGTCGCCGGTGACGGTGATATGGGAAGCATTTACAATCACCACATAATCACCCATCGGAACACCGGGCGTAAAAGTCGGCTTGTGTTTGCCGAGCAAAAGCGCGGCAATTTGGGTTGTGACGCGCCCAAGCGTCTGTCCAGCGGCATCAATCACAACCCATTCAGGTTTGATCTCGGCGGCTTTGGGATAATACGATTTATACACGGTCGTCTCTCCACTTACTTGATTCAAAAACTGTCATTCTCGCCAGGTTGAACGACCTGGTGGGGAAATCACTCTCGATTGGGATATGTTACGGATACCAGGCAGAGGCCACTGGCCGAAGCCAACCCTCCGGGGAGACGATCTCCCGTCAGCCTGTTTTCCAATACATCGGCCACCACCTGCGCTGTAAGCCTGTTTTGGGCCACAGCAATCTGGATGAAGGTCATTCGCCGCACCATACGGTAGAGAAAAGCATCCGCTTCCACGGTAAAGCTCCACTCATCGTCGTCTTGGTGCCATTTCGCCTGAGTGATGGTACGGATCGTGCTGCTTTCGGGCCGGGGCGGGGTACCAAAAGCGACAAAATCATGCGTACCAAGCAGGAGATTGGCTGCCTGATGCAGCAACTCAGCTTCCAATGGAGGCCAGATTCTGCCCGCGTAGCGCTCCCTCAAAGGATCGCGGCGTGGCTGACAGTACAAGCGATAAACATACCGCCGCGCAATCGCATCAAAACGCGGATGAAAAGCGTCCGAAGCGATCGTTACATCTCTAGCAGCCATATCGCGGGGAAGTTGACTGTTCAATGCATCCAGCAAGTCTGCCGGGGTATGTTTCCAGTCAAAATCGAGTGCCGCAACCTGTCTGCTGGCGTGTACGCCGGTGTCAGTGCGCCCTGCCAAAAACACAGAGCGCCCTGTCCACCCGATGTGTCGCAGTGAGTTTTCCAACTCACCCTGCACGGTGCGCGCTTTCGCCTGTCGCTGGCTTCCGTAAAAGTCGGTGCCGTCGTAAGCGAGAATGATTTGGTAACGTGCCATTGTTCGAACCACAGACGAAAACGCGTCTGGGTCACGTTGGTCTACTCTTCAACGAGTTCGAGCATCACCATCTGGGCCGCATCACCGAGGCGTGGGCCAAGTTTTAACATTCGGGTGTAACCACCCGGACGCTCAGCAAAGCGAGGGGCAATTTCGTCAAAAAGTTTTTGGACAACTTCATTGCCGCCGCCCAGGCGAGCCGTAACGATACGACGCGCATGAACCTTGCCTGAGTCTTCAGCTTTCGACGAACGACGCGCAATAGTGATCATGCGTTCGGCTTCGCCACGAATGGCTTCAGCTTTGGCGCGCGTGGTGGTGATGCGCTCGTGTGTGAATAGTTGTTTGATTAGAGTGCGCCGCAAGGCGATACGCGCGCCTTTACTACGCCCAAGTCTGTAACCTGCTACTTGATGTCGCATTTCAACTTACTCCGCGTTATTTGTTTGATCGCGCATAAAGCCCTTTTCGCGCATCTTATCGCGCAATTCATCCAGGCTCTTTTCGCCAAAATTACGTATGGACATGACGGCTTGTTCACCCTTTTCGAGCAGATCAAGCACGTCGCCGACAGTGGTAATACCGGTGCGTTTGAGCGAGTTGAAGACACGCACCGAAAGGTCTAGGGCTTCCACCGGGGTTTCGGCCATCTCTGTGCTCAGACGAGTACCGGAGACTTCTTTTTCAACAGCAATCGTGAGCGTTTCTTCACTGATGCCCGCAATAAATCGCAGGTGCTCAATCATAATTTTGGCGGCGGTGGAAAGCGCCCGTTCCGGGGCGACAGTACCATCCGTCCAGATTTCAAGTGTCAATTTGTCGTAGTTCGTGCTCTGTCCGACACGGGCATTTGAAACTTCCCAATTAACACGTTTGACCGGGCTAAAGATGGCATCAACCGGCAATTCGCCGATGGGTAAATGACCTGAGCGTTCATTGGCGGGCGAATAGCCGCGCCCACATTCTACAGTCATTTCAATATCAAGGCGTGTTTTAGGGTTATCAACCGTAAAAAGATACAAGTCAGGGTTGATAACATCCACTTCTGATGGCGCTATGATATCGGCGGCAGTAACCATACCTTCGCCGCGCACTTCAAGGTGCATCCGCGTCGAATCCACGCCATTGAGCTTCAAACGCAATTGCTTGATTTGAAGCATGACCTGAATTACATCCTCACGCACGCCCGCGATGTCGCTAAACTCGTGCAAAACATCCGAAATGCGCACGGAGGTCACTGCCGCGCCTTCCAGTGAGGAGAGCAGAACGCGGCGCAGGGTATTTCCTACGGTATTTCCATAGCCGCGTTCCAGCGGGCTGATGATAAATTTTCCGTAATTTCGAGCCTCGGCCTCGCGCTCGATTTTCGGCATGACCATGTTCATTAAGCCGGTCACAGTTCACCTCTCCCTTGTTGAGAAAAACGGCATAAACCGTCCACAGTACAAAGACTGCTGAAGAACATTAGCGTGAGTAGTACTCAACGATGAGCTGTTCGTTCAGGCTGCCGTCAATTTCAGCGCGTTCTGGCAGGCGCTGTACCGTGCCGACTAAATTACGCAGATCACGGTTTAACCAGGCTGGGAAGCTACGAGTCTCTGCAAGAGAACCCAATTCTTTAAAGTAAGGGGCTTGGCGTGAGCCTTCGCGGACCTGTACCATATCTCCAGAGCCTAAAATCATGGATGGGATGTCGGTACGGCGGCCATTTACCGTAAAGTGACCGTGTGTCACCAATAAACGAGCCTGGGCGCGGCTTGTAGCAAAACCAAGCCGGTAAACAACATTGTCAATGCGCGATTCAAGAATCTGCAAAAGAATGAGACCGGTCAAGCCACGCTGTCCCGAAGCGGTTTCGTAATAGCGGCGAAACTGACGCTCGAGTACGCCATAGACGCGCCGAGCGCGTTGTTTGGCCCGTAATTGGCGGCCATAGTCCGATTCTCGGCCCATCCCGCCCCGGCTCTTTCCGCCAGATTTACCATGCTGACCGGGCGCGAAGCTGCGGCGCTCAAAAGCGCACTTGGGGGTAAAGCAGCGTTCGCCCTTCAAAAATAGTTTTTCACCTTCACGCCGGCAGAGCTTGCACACCGGACCAATATACTTTGCCATTTGTCTTACCTCTCCAACAACTATTAGACGCGGCGTTTCTTCGGAGGACGGCAACCATTATGAGGAATGGGTGTCGTATCAACGATGGAACGGACCTTGATGCCCATGGACTGAACGGCACGAATGGCCGATTCACGACCAGGGCCAGGCCCTTTGACAATCAAATCGGCTTCTTGCATGCCCATTTGTTGCGCAGCCTTGATAGCCTGTTCGGCAGCCAGACGAGCAGCAAATGGAGTACTCTTGCGAGATCCTTTGAAACCAGCCGAGCCAGCCGAGCCCCACGTTACCGTATTGCCAGTGGGATCAGTCACCGTAACAATGGTGTTGTTGAACGAGGCAAAAATATGAACCTGCCCCGAAGATAAGGTGCGCTTGGCTTTTTTGGCGCCACCTGCGCGGCGCGCCTGACGTACGCTTTGTGCCATAAGTCTTTATACCCTCGTCAAAATTACTTCTTGGTACCGCGACGACGTCCACGCCCAGCCACTGTCTTCTTGGGGCCTTTGCGAGTACGTGAATTCGTGCGGGTGCGTTGCCCGTTAACGGGCAGATTGCGGCGATGTCGCAGACCGCGATAACAGCCGATTTCGATTAAGCGCTTGATGTTTAACTGCTCCTGACGGCGCAAGTCACCTTCAAGCGTGAAGTTTTGTGAAATATATTCACGCAAAGCAGCAACCTCGGCCTCGCTTAAATCTTTGATGCGAGTATCGGGGTTGATTTTGGTCTCAGCCAAAATTTGGTGAGAACGGGTCAGACCAATCCCATATAAATAGGTTAGGCCAATTTCGACGCGCTTATTGCGCGGCAAGTCAATACCTTCAATACGTGCCATATTTGTTTACCCTTGTCGCTGCTTGTGCTTGGGATTTTCGCAGATGATGTACAATCTGCCGCTGCGCTTAACCACTTTACATTTCGCACAGCGTTTGCGGATGGAAGGTGCTACTTTCATGATGCTTTTCTCCTTACGAAATGACACTTTCGTGTCAGGTGCAATCAAATTCTTGATTATACTCGCCTAAGCTTATTTCGTCCAGAGATAAAAAATCTTTCGGAAATTAGCGTTAGCTTTGGCCGATCATTCGGCTTTAGCGAATGTTTAGGGTTATTTCTGCGACGAGCTACAGGACAGTCAGGAGAAGGGGTTCTCCTTCGGTGACAGCAACACTATGTTCAAAGTGCGCTGTCAGCGACCCATCTGCAGAAACAACCGTCCACTTATCCGCTGCGACTTTGGTACGGTGGGTTCCCACCAAAACCATTGGCTCAAGCGCAATGACCATGCCAGGGCGCAAAACGATTCCCGTGCCGGGTTTTCCGTAATTTGGCACTTGTGGTCCTTCGTGCATCGCGCGTCCAACGCCATGGCCGGTGTATTCACGCGTAACGTGATAGCCATGACTTTCAACAAACTGCTGTATTGCCGCAGAGATGTCACCGGTCTGATTACCAGAGCGCATTTGGGCTATCCCTACAAAAAGCGCTTGCTCGGTTACATCTAACAATTTCTGCGCTTTAGCAGAAATCTCTCCCACCCCAGCGCTAAAAGCCGAGTCTGCCACATATCCTTCAAAAAAAGTGCCACAATCAACAGAGATAATGTCACCTTCCCTAAGTTTGCGGGTTGGGCTTGGAATGCCATGCACCAATTCCTGATTGATACTGGTAGTAATGGAATTAGGAAAAGGAGGGCGTCCATATCCCTTGAAGGGAGATACAGCACCATGTTTCTTCAGCACTTCCTCGGCAGCCGCGTCGAGGTCGGCGGTTGAAACACCTGGTTTTAAGAGTTCACGGATCGTAGCATGTACGGTGGCATTAATGCGCCCAGCTTCACGCATGATTGCTATTTCTGCCGGGTTTTTTAGGCTAATATCACGATCCCAAGACATGTTAGGATACCAATTCTTTCAAGGTGGCTTTTATTTAAGAGCTGATAGCAATTGCATACTTACTTGTTCAATGGGCGCAAAACCATTGATTTCGACCAAAACACCTCGATTTTTGTAGTAATCGATCAAGGGGGTGGTCTGAGTCAGGTAAACTTGGATGCGATGGGTGACGGTCTCTGCCTTGTCATCATCACGTTGATATAGCTCCGAGCCGTCAATATCACATTTGCCAGGTGTCTGTGGCGGATTGAAAATCCCGTGAAATACATGCCCAGCCGCGCGACAAGTCCAGCGACCAGCAAGGCGTTCGATGAGCACGTTATCGGGGGCGGAAATGAAAGGAACCATGTTCACTTTCCCACCGAAGCCTTTTAGCATTTTACATAACGCATCTGCCTGCGCAGGGGTGCGCGGAAAACCATCCAAAATAGCACCATTGACACAATCCGGACGAGAGAATCTATCACGAATCATCTCTATCGTTAGGTCGTCTGGGACAAGCTCTCCGTCATGAATATAGACTTGAGCTTTCTTTCCCAACTCGGTGTTGTTTTTTATGTTCTCACGGAAGATATCTCCCGAAGAGATGTGCGGCAGGCCCAGTTTCTCGGCCAGAACCTTCGCCTGCGTGCCTTTTCCCGCCCCAGGAGGGCCAAGCAGAACGATATAAGTTGGCATTAAGCACCTCTCATTAGCGAACTAGAATGGAGTCTTGATAACCGTGCAATTTCAACTCTGCATCAATCACAGAGAACGTATCACGCACTACGCCGACCACAATCAGTAAGCCAGAAGAAGAGGCCAGCAACAAACTAGAAGATGACCCTACGCCGCCGCCTAAATTAAAGGCCTGCAACAACAAGCTAACCAAATAGGGCAGAATGGCAACAATTCCAAGGAACAATGCCCCTGGTAAGGTAATGCGACGCTGAACACGGCTGAGGTATGTTTGGGTCTTATTCCCACGCTCAACACCCGGTATTTGAGCGCCAACTCGCTTCAGATTATCACCATAATTTTGCTGTGTAAAAAGAACATCTGTATAGAAGAAGGAAAAAACAACCACCATCAAAAAGTACAAAATCCAGTAGGTGGGTGAGTTGCTATTAAAAGCGTTTTGAACGCCAACAGCAAATTGTTTAATCCCTTCGTTAGTAGACGTCAGGAACCAAGAAGCCAAAATAGCAGGGAATTGCAAAATAGCGCTGGCAAAAATGAGCGGAATCATACCCGCCATGTTGACCATAAGCGGCAAAGAGGCTTTTACAGGCATAGACATACGATTACCAACCCGCCGACCTGGGTACATAACCGGCACAAAACGACGGCCTTGTTGAACATAGACGATGGCAAAAATTGTGACGATGAGTAAAACAATCATCATTGTCAGCAAAATCCAACGATTTTGTTCATCTGCAGCTATTTGCAATAGGTTAGCTGGCATCTGCGAAACAATGCCGGCAAAGATGATAAGCGAGAGACCCTGTCCACGGATACCATATTCAGAAATCAGTTCACCCATCCAAATAGCAAACATTGTGCCAGCGATCATGCTCACCAGAGCCGTAACCGATGCGATGATACTGCTCGGTTCGCCGGTAAAACTAAAATCCAATACAGCTTTACCAATCCCAGAACTGGAAAGGGTCAAGTTATTGAAGATATTTATCTGACCAATGGCCGAAAGAGCTGCCATGGGAACAGCCAGGTAATAGGTCCAACGTTCCATCCATTTGCGACCTTCTGTTGGGTTATCCTGCATTCGTTTCTGCAATGAAGGAATAATGGGGATCAGCAACTGGATAATGATTTGAGCCGTAATGTACGGGTAAACACCCATCGAAAGGATGGAGAAATTGGAAATCGCGCCGCCAGAAAGCAAGTTCAGAAATTGGACAAAGTTTCCGCCCTGAGCTGAAATAAGTTGCTTTAACTGGGCCAACACGGCGACATCAATGCCAGGAACTGGAACGTTGGCCGCCAGGCGGTAAACCGCCAGAAGGCCAAACGTCACCAGTAGCATACGGCGAATGTCGTCTGATTTCCACAGGTAGCGCCAGGCTGACCATGTGTTTTTCATAGGCAAGGCTCCTTAAGCAATGAGTTCAATTGAGCCGCCAGCGGCTTCAATCTTGCTCTTTGCGCCAGCGCTAACGCGATGAACACGCACCTTAAGGGCTATGCTCAATTCGCCTCGCCCCAAAAGAACAATGGGGTTGCGCGGATCGCGCAGAAGCCGGATCGCGTCCAGAGCTTCTGGGGTAACTTCCTCATTGGCTTTGAAACCAGAAAGTTGGTCCAGATTAATTTCGTTGTACTCAACGGTGTTGAGTGGGCTAAAACCCTCACCACGCATGAAGGGCAAACGGCGATAGAAAGGTAGATTACCGCCCTGACGGTACAAGTGACCGCCCTGACCGGAACGAGAGCCTTCGCCTTTGGTACCGCGACCGGCAGTTTTACCCTGACCGGCAGAAATACCACGTCCTACACGTTTACGGTTCTTTTTGGAACCCGGATTGGGGATTAAATCGTGGAGTTTCATTGCTTCTCCTACTCGTCAATCCGAATGAGATGGATAATTTTATTGAGCATTCCACGCACCGCGGGGGTGTCGTCGTGCTCAACGGTCACATTCATGTGGCGCAAACCCAAGGCCTTGGCAGTACGTTTTTGCGGTTCAGGAAAACCGATTGGGCTTTTGACCAACGTCACACGCACAGTCTTTTTTTCAGATTTGTTAGCCATTCTTCCTCCGTCGTTCCCAGAAGGGCATCAAATCTTCGACAGGTTTGCCACGGCGGGCCGCTTCCTGAGCAGGAGATTTGAGCGCATCGAGAGCGCTAAAGGTTGCCATCACGCTGTTAAGCACGTTGGAGCCGCCCAGCGATTTGGTGAGAATGTCGCGCACACCAGCCGCTTCAAGAACGGCACGCACGCCACCAGCGGCAATAACGCCTGTCCCCTGCGAAGCAGGTTTGAGCAAAATGCGAGAGCCGCCAACCCGTCCCAAAGTTTCGTGCGGGATGGTAGTTCCCATGATGGCAACATGCCGCATGTCTTTGCGGGCGCGTTCAGTTGCCTTGCGCATGGCATCTGGCACGGCATTGGCCTTGCCAATGCCCATGCCAACCTTGCCTTTGTTGTCACCAATCACAACCGTCACGCGGAATTGAAAACGGCGGCCGCCTTTAACCACTTTGGCAACACGCGCAATCTCAATGACGCGCTCGTCGAATTCTGGTGCCTGTTGTTCAAATTTTTCGTAGTCCGACATTGTCGTTCTCCATCCAGCGCTAGAAGTCCAGGCCGCCTTCGCGCGCGCCATCAGCAAGGGCTTTTACGCGACCCATATACCGGAACCCGCCACGGTCAAAAACAACCGCATCGATTCCTTTGTTTTTGGCACGTTCGGCAACCGCTTTACCAATTGCATGGGCTTGTTCGGTCTTTTTAAGACCTTCCATTTTGCCGCGCAATTCAGCATCAATTGAGGAAGCCGAGACCAGAGTGTGACCATCAATATCATCAATCACCTGGGCATAAATATCATTCAAACTGCGGAAAACGCACAAGCGTGGGCGTTCAGGGGTGCCAAAAACAGTTTTACGCACCCGCTGATGCCGACGAACACGAGCCGCAGCACGGGATTTATTCGCCATAGGTTACTTCTTCCCTTTCCCAGATTTACCGGCTTTACGACGAATCTTTTCGCCGAGATAATGCAAGCCTTTGCCCAGATAAGGTTCCACGGGACGTACCTTGCGAATATCAGCCGCTACCTGACCAACAACTTCTTTATCGTAGCCCATTACTTTTATCTGACGAGCTTTGGCATCCACTTCAAAAGAAATACCCATTACAGGTTCAACTGTAATCGGATGTGAATACCCCATATGGAGCATCAAGTTGGTTCCACTCATTTCAGCGCGATAACCAACACCATCCCACTCCAGAACAGTCACAAAACCGGCGCTAACGCCGCGAACCATATTATTCAAAACAGCCCGAGTTGTCCCATGCAGGGCGCGTTCGGCAGGCACATCAGACCGACGGGTAATATTGATTTCAGCGCCTTCCAGAGCAATACCAATCAACGGAGAAAACTCACGCTGAAGTTCGCCTTTGGGGCCTTTAACCTTTACCTGATAGCCTTTGATGTCTACCTGCACACCAGCGGGGACAGTGATGGGCATGCGTCCAATTCGAGACACAGTACCACCTCCTTACCAAACTTTACAAAGGATTTCACCGCCCACGCCCAACTGGCGGGCGCGCTGACCGGTCATTACACCCTTCGGGGTCGAAAGAATGGCAACACCCATTCCAGAGAGCACCCAAGGGATATCTTGTTTCTTGGTATAGACCCGGCGACCAGGGCGGCTCACCCGCACCAGACCAGTTAACACAGATTTTCGCTCGCGGCGTTCTCCTGTGTACTTAATCTTGATGCGCAGTACTTTTTGCCCAGGTTTTTCAGAATCTACAACTTCGAAACCTTCAACAAAGCCCTCTTCTTTCAAAATTTTGGCAATTTCGGCCTTGACTTTTGAAGACGGCATCGCTACATTGGGCTGACCAATCATGACAGCATTACGAATGCGGGTCAGCATATCAGCAATCGGATCAGAAACACTCATTCCAGCACCTCCACCCGGTTTACCAGGAAGATTTCACCACACCGGGGATTTTGCCTTCCAGGGCTAATTCACGGAAGCAAATCCGGCACAGGCCGAAGCGACGAATATAGCCACGAGGACGACCGCAGCGGGTGCAACGGTTACGCACACGAGTCGGATATTTTCGGCGCATTTCACGATAGGTCATGCATTTCTTCGCCATAGTTTAGGCTTCCTTCCTGAAAGGCATTCCAAGCAACTTGAGCAGCGCGCGCGCATGCTCATCATTTTTGGCAGTTGTTACCACAGTGATTTCCATCCCGCGAAGCTTATCGATTTTGTCATACTCGATTTCAGGGAAAATCAACTGGTCACGCAAACCCAAAGTGTAGTTTCCACGACCGTCAAACGAGTCTGGAGAAACACCCCGAAAGTCGCGCACACGCGGCAAAGCAAGGTTAATTAGGCGATCCAAAAACGACCACATCCGGTCACCACGTAATGTGACCTTTGCGCCAATAATTTGGTTTTCACGTAACTTAAAATTTGCAATGCTTTTGCTAGCCTTGGTTTGGATGGGTTTCTGACCAGAGATAATGGTCAAATCACCCACCGCCGCCTCCAGCGCCTTGGAGTTATCCTTCGCTTCACCCAGGCCAATGTTAACCACGACCTTCTGGATGCGAGGAACTTCCATGACGTTTCCATATTCGAAAGCCTTTTGCAAGGCCGGGACGACCTCTTTTTGATAACTTTCTTTCATTCGATTCATTTCATCGCTCTCCTGTCCAGTGCCCTTAATCAATCAGAGCCTGGCAGTTTTTGCATAATCGGTGCGCACCTTCTCCGTCACGAACCACTGCAACGCGGGAGGCTTTTTGGCACTTCGGACACACCAGCATCACATTGGCTATCGAAACAGGCGCTTCGAATTTGATGCGACCAGGATTAATATTGCGGCCCTGGCTGGTTTGCGTCTGACGCTGGTGCTTGGTGCGGATGTTTACTCCCTGCACCACCACGCGATTTTCATCAGTCAAGACATTGATGACTTCACCACGCTGACCTTTGTCTTCCAGACGCCCGCTGATCACCTCAACGGTATCACCTTTTTTAATCTTTACCTTCATGGCGTCAACTCCAATACAGCCTAGAGCACTTCAGGCGCCAGGGAAACAATCTTCATAAAGCCCTTTTCACGCAGTTCACGCGCAACAGGCCCGAAGATACGGCTGCCTTTAGGATTTTGCCCATCATTATCCAAGATAACGGCGGCATTATCGTCAAAACGGATGTGAGAGCCATCTTCGCGGCGCCATTCTTTAGCACAACGCACAATCACAGCTTTGACAACTTCACTTTTCTTCACCGCGCCCTGCGGAGCGGCAGACTTCACGGTTGCGACAACTACATCGCCAACCGCGCCATAGCGACGCATGGAACCACCCAAGACGTGAATGACCAGCAACTCACGAGCGCCGCTATTATCGGCAACTTTTACACGAGACTCTTGCTGAATCATGACTATACCTCCACGCCGCTATCAGCGGTTTTGGTTTCGCGCTTGACAATTGCCTCAACTACCCAACGTTTCTGGCTCGAAATCGGGCGGCTTTCAACAATTTGTACCTCGTCACCCACCTGACAACCAATTTCATCATGCGCTTTGACGCGCTTGCTCAGGTGAACAACCTTGCGGTACAACGGGTGACGGAAGGTACGCTTAATTTCCACCACCACTGTCTTCTGCATTTTGTTGCTGGTGACAACACCAGTTATACGACGACGTTCATTCATGACAAACCTTCCTATTCCGCCGGTTTTTGCTTTTCACTCAAGACCGTCTCCATGCGAGCGATCTGGCGGCGCAGAATACGTAGACGACTGGTGTCAGTCAACTGACCTGCTACCTGCTGAAAGCGCAACTTCATCAACTCTTCGCGCATATCATTGGTTTTAGTCAGAATCTCATCGGCGGAAAGAGCGCGGATATCTTTAGCTTTCATATTCCTTACTCTCCTGCCACCGCATCGCGGCGGGTGATGATTTTAGTTCTAATCGGAAATTTGTACTGAGCCATCTTGAGTGCTCTCAAGGCTTCTTCGTCAGTCATACCACCAATTTCGAACATGACTCTGCCGGGCTTGACCACGGCAACATAGTATTCCACATTTCCTTTCCCTTTACCCATACGGGTTTCAGGAGGACGATGGGTATAAGGCTTGGCCGGGAAAATACGAATCCAGACCTTACCACGGCGCTTCATTTCGCGGACGATGACACGACGGGCGGCTTCGATTTGGCGGGCGGTAATCCAGCCTGGCTCAAGGGCCTGTAGGCCCCATTCACCAAAAGAAATCTCAGCGCCGCGCAGGGCTTTACCCTTCATGCGACCGCGCATCTGCTTGCGCCACTTAACACGTTTCGGCATTAACATGGCTAAACCTCTTTCAAAGTGGTAGAGATTAGAGACTGGAGAGTAGCAAAAAGCAGATTCTGCTCTTCAACTACTCACCCTGTCCTACTCACTAACGTAAACACCTTCGGTCGATTCGACCTTCTCTTCGATTTCCTGCTTCATATCGCCCTTGTAAACCCAGACCTTGATACCGATGCGGCCATAGGTTGTCAGTGCTTCTGCGCGAGAAAAATCAATATCTGCGCGCAGTGTTTGCAGGGGTACGCGGCCTTCGCGCAACCAGACAGTACGAGCCATTTCTGCGCCCGCCAAACGACCAGCAACTTCAATCTTGATGCCCTGGGCACCCTGACGAATTGCCTGTTGGATAGCACGCTTCATGGCGCGGCGATAAGCAATACGGCGAACGAGTTGATCGGCAATGTTACGCGCAATCAGGAACGCATCGGTATCGGGACTGGTCAGTTCCTTAATATCAAGGTCTACTTTCTTGCCAACCAGTTCTGTCAAACCTTCACGAACCTTTTTGACGCCCTCACCCTTACGACCAATCAAAATACCGGGCTTGGCAGTATTCACCGTCACCTTGATTTTGCCAGGGAAACGTTCCACATCAACGCGCGAAACCCCAGCCTTGGGGGCAATGTTCTGCACAAACTCGCGGATGGACATATCCTGCTTGAGTTGTTCACGGTACTGAGCGCCTTCAGCAAACCAGCGGCCTTGCCAGCCACGGCTAACTACCAGGCGAAATCCAATCGGATGTACTTTACGACCCATAATTATTCCGTACCTTTCCTAAGCTTCGCGTTCTCGCAGAACAATGGTGACATGCGATGAGCGGCGTAGCACCGGCTTGAACCGTCCGCGAGCACCAAAGCGACGCCACTTGCGAGTGGGGGCTTCATCAGCAAAGATTGTCGCCACATACAGGTCGTCGCGGCTGACGCTAAAGTTTTCTTCAGCATTTGCGACAGCCGATTTCAGCAGCTTAAGAACCGGTTCAGCGGAGCGGTTGGGTACAAAGCGCAACATTTCAAGAGCAGCGTTGGCATCTTTGCCACGAACCAAATCAACCACCAAGCGAACTTTTTGGGCCGAAATGGAGAGAAAGCGCAAGTGAGCGCGAATATCTGCCATGGCTTACTTCCCTTTCGTAGACTTTTCCGAGACGTGGCCGCGGAATGTGCGAGTAGGGGCAAATTCACCCAGACGGTGACCGACCATGTTCTCGGTCACATAAATCGGCACATGGCGACGGCCATCATGCACGGCAATGGTATGCCCCACCATCTGGGGAAAGATGACGCTGGCCCGGCTCCAGGTACGCAGTACCTTTTTCTCGCCACGCTGGTTCATCATCTCAATTTTCTTCAACAGTTTCGGGGCAATGAAGGGCCCCTTCTTGAGCGATCTCGACATAGTTTTTACTCTCTTTTGCGTTACGTTTTACATGTTACGCATTAGCGGCTGTTCTTGCTGCGGCGCTTAACAATGTACTTGTCGGTCTGCTTATTCTTGCGGGTCTTGTAACCACGCGTGGGTTTACCCCACGGAGATTTCGGCCCCGGCATACCAACAGGCTGACGACCTTCACCACCACCATGAGGATGGTCGCGGGGAGACATCGCAGTACCACGCACAGTCGGACGAATGCCCAGATGGATTTTACGCCCGGCCTTGCCCAGCTTGATATTGCTATGATCCAAATTGCCAACTTGGCCAATTGTGGCATAGCAAGTTTGAAGAATCAAGCGAACTTCACCAGAGGGCATACGAATTTGGGCATAATCACCCTCTTTCGCCAGCAATTGGGCTGCGCTACCGGCAGAACGAACCAACTGTCCGCCTTTGCCTTGTTTGATCTCGACGTTATGCACCATAGTACCAACAGGGATGCTCGAAATCGGCAGACAGTTGCCTGGACGAATCTCGGCATTTGCGCCAGAGACAATGGTATCGCCAACTTTCAGGCCAAGCGGCGCCAAGATATAGCGCTTCTCACCATCAGCGTAGTTCAACAAAGCAAGACGAGCGGTGCGGTTCGGGTCATATTCAATCGCCGCAACACGGGCAGGGATATTAAGCTTGTCACGCTTAAAATCCACGATACGCAGAAAACGCTTGTGTCCGCCACCATGGTGTCGTACGGTGATACGACCATACAGGTTGCGGCCACCGGTCTTGCGTAAAGAAACAATCAGCGAGCGTTCGGGTTTCGATTTGGTAATTTCGTCAAACGAATACCCTGTCATACCACGCTGACCGGGGGTTACCGGTTTATACTTCTTGACAGCCATTACTGCACCCCTTCAAAAATCGAAAGTGTCTGGCCCGCTTCGAGGGTAATAATTGCCTTCTTGTAACCAGCGCGGCGCACCAGCAAACGGCGGGAGCGGGCGCGACGGCCACGCTTCGCCGGGGTGTTGATGATATTCACATTAACAACCTTGACATCGAACAGCCGCTCAATCGCATCCTTCACCAGCGTGCGTGTGGCGCTGCCAGCGACTTCAAAGGTGTACTGATTGAGTTTGCTGGACTGATAATTGGTTTTTTCAGTGACCAGCGGACGGCGTAAAACTTCATAAATCGTCGTCATGCTCAACTCCTAACCTAAGTGAGCCGTCAAAACATCAATGACCTGCATCGGCATGACGATTTTATCGTAGCCCAACAAATCACGAATGTTCAGATAAGCGGCCATAAGAACTTTAGTGCCCTCAATATTATTAGTTGCGCGAACAACCATATCGTATGCGGCACTTTTCTCAGGGATTAACACCAAAGACTTGGCATCACCTGTCAAGCTCTTGAGCGCTTTCGCCATTAGCCTGGTCTTCGGTTCTGGCAGAAACAATTCATCCACAATCACAAGCCCCGCGGCGGCGGCTTTTGCCGATAATGCCGAGCGTAGAGCTGCGCGGCGCATCTTCAAAGGCATACGCTGGGTGTATTTGCGAGGGTGGGGTGTATGGATACGACCACCGCCGACCCAATGGGCTGCGCGAGTGGAACCTTGACGGGCACGGCCAGTACCTTTTTGCTTCCAGGGTTTACGGCCACCACCAGCTACCTCGCCACGCACTTTAGTATCGTGCGTGCCCAGACGGGCATTTGCCATCTGACGCAAGAAAGCCTGGTGCATCAAATCTACATTAATTGGGGCTTCAAAGATGGCTGCAGGTAATTCAACCTGTTTCACTTTTTGGCCTTCCATGTTGAAAACATCAACCTTCATAACACATGCTCCCATTCATCGCGCTTACTGCTTGCGCGCTTCCTTGATCATAATCAGGCCGCCTTTAGGGCCAGGAACAGCGCCGTGAACGCCAATCAGGTTACGTTCGGTGTCAACCAGAACAACCTTCAAGCTTTGCACTGTCACACGGTCATCGCCCATGTGACCCGGTCCACGCGCACCCTTGTAGACGCGCCCTGGGGTAGTACCAGAACCGCGAGAACCAGGCGCGCGATGACGGTCAGACTGACCATGAGTCTTGGGGCCTCCGCGGAAGTGGTAACGCTTTACAGCACCCGCAAAACCCTTCCCCTTGCTCGTGCCAATTACATCCACGCGCTCACCAGGGGTAAACATATCAACCTTGACAACATCACCAACAGAAACGCCCGGGGTTTTGGTGCGGAACTCACGCAGGAAACGCAGAGGAGGTAATTCAGAAGTCTTAAGATGACCAACTTCACCGCCGCTCAAACGTTTGGGGTGAACTTCTGAAAAACCCAACTGCACCGCAGAGTATCCTTCCTTCTCCGGACGCCGAATCTGGGTAACGTAGCAAGGCCCAGCCTCGATGAGGGTGACCGGATAAGCCACACCTGTATCATCGAAGATCTGGGTCATACCAATCTTCTTACCAAGAAGCCCTTTCAACATACTCGGTTTTCTCCTTTATAAAATATGCGGGATACGGCACAAGGCCTCTCCAACGACGAGACTGTCAGCCTGGGCTGTGGCTGCATCATCTCCGGGTAGCGCAGTCTGCGGGGCTGCCGCGACACACATTTTCGTAGGGTCTACGAACAGACCCGCGCTTGCGTTACCGTTTTTTAGTCGGTTAGCTCTTTTTTATGAAAGCTAACCGACCTATTTACTTTTTTATTGCTAAATCTTTATCTCAATATCGACACCAGCAGGCAGATTGAGCCTCATCAGCATGTCAATCGTTTTCGAATCGGGATCGAGTACATCTATCAAACGATTGTGAGTGCGAATCTCGAAGTGTTCGTGCGAGTCTTTGTCAATAAACGCAGAGCGACGTATTGTAAACCGTTCTTTCTTTGTTGGCAAGGGTACGGGGCCAACTACTTGGGCACCAGAACGCTCAGCCGTTTCAACGATACGCTTGGCCGACTGGTCAAGCACGCGGTGGTCATACGCCTTAAGGCGAATGCGGATTTTCTGCTTCGACATGTCTGCACCTATTGGATGATTTTGGTGATGACACCCGCGCCGACGGTCAGGCCGCCTTCACGGA
>DYPU01000100.1 GCA_020719725.1 Anaerolinea sp.
GTTTTTTCTCCGTAGTCTACCTCACTTTTACCCGACTTGTGGGTAATAGACAGATATGATCAAACGTGCCATTGGCTTTCATTTGACCATCGGCAAAGATAGCCCAACCTCCATCCGGTCGCAGTTGAAAGGCGGGCGGGTTGGTGCCGGTTCGACATCCCCAGCCAATAAAACCTTCCGAGTTAAGAAATTCCACTTCTATCGTCGTTACTGTATCTTTTGGCAAATATTCGATGCTGGAAATATTTAACCCATTCGTTGGACTTACAATGACAGCCCCATCCTGGATTTCGATGTTTTTAGTACCCGGTCCGATTCTCAAGAATTGCAAGATTTTTTCGGGCGTGTCCAGGTTTGGCTGAAATACAACCTCTCCTGGTTGAACTACCTGTGCCGGGCGGACGGTGTAATTGAGCAGGGTGTTGCTACGGAAGTTGCCAGGCGGGTTATCCGTGATGAGAAAGCCGTAACGCCCGGTTCGCCAGGTATTATCTTCGGCGAAGAGCACTCGTTCGCCGTTGGCTTTTACGGAAATCTGATTTTCGGCGCAGGTCAGGGTCAGGTTGACCTGCGCGGCAGGGGTGGAAGGGTAGTAGGTATCCAGGATAACGGGCATCAGCTTTCCTTGTTCATCCCTTTCCATGCGCGCCAGGGCAACACGCCGGTATTCCGGCGAATCTTTCATGAAGAAGGTTTCATACCAGCCATCTTCGCTGTAGCGGCAGATTAAGCCGCGTGGGAAGTTCAGTTCCCCGCGCACATCCGCAGTGATTTCCACATCCGGGCCAGGGTCAAAGTCGTTGAGATACAAGTAGGTATGCGGGGCAGGCTGTCCAGGCCCACCCACCAGCACAGGGGAACCGGGAATACCTTGTATGCCAGTATCCACTTTTGCCCAATACGGGTTCAGGTCATCCAGTTTGGCAAAATCAGTGCTGTAAATCGTCCCCTCCGCGCCGGGGGTAGGCGCGGGGCCGGGCAGGCCGGTTTCGTTCCATTGGGCGCGTTGGACGGTGAAATTGTCCACCATGCCAATATCACCAGCCTGCATGCCTATCCCAATTTCACCACTAATCGGAAAATTCCAGCCCAACAGGCCGACTTTGCCAGTTGGGAAAGTCGGGTCGCGCAGGG
This sequence comes from Anaerolinea sp., assembly GCA_020719725.1. GTDB lineage: Bacteria > Chloroflexota > Anaerolineae > Anaerolineales > Villigracilaceae > UBA8950. The sequence goes on from DYPU01000100.1 coordinate 1,135, forward strand.
AAGCCATTTTTTCGTCGTCAATGTAGAAAGTCAGGCGATCACCTTTACATTCGGCGCGTAAAGTTTCCCGCCCCCACCGTAAACCAGATGAAATGGTGTAAAAGTGGAATTGCCCGTTTTCATCGGGCTTGGCCAGTCGGATGCTCCAGATGCCCTCCGGCTCAACCATAAACTGGTACCAGCCTGCTTCGCTGGAGCGGCAGACCAGCCCCATGTGTCCGTTTTTGAGTTGGACAGAAATATCCACGTCCGCTGTGACCAAATCCTGGTCATAAATAGAAAAAACACGCAGGTTGACCCCTGCAATCGGGTCAAGGGCGCGCATCCGGTAAACGCCATTAACCAGCTTGGCTTCATAGCCTGCGGTGACAAAATCCCGCTCGTTCATCGAATATGCGAAGGTTTTCCAGTCCGCCAGGCTGGGATCGTTCTCGTCAAATTTGGTCTGGTAGAGAGTTAGTTCGCTTTCCGGGATGACGGTGGGGCGCAGGGTGGGATGGGCTGTCGCAACCGGAGCAAGAGTCGGTGTGGCGGGTTCGAGGGCGGCGGATTGCGCGGAGGTGGATTCTGCCTCCGGGGGTTTTCCAGCGCCCCAATCTTCCACGGTGAGGTTGTCAAATGCTCCCGCCCCGGCGCTGTCGGCGGCGTAGCCGAAGTTGAGACTCCCGCTGACAAACGCGCCATCCCGCGCCGAACCAAGTTCCACATCATTAACCAAAAGGGTTAGTTGGTCGCCGATACAGCGGGCTGCCAGGCGATTTTTGTCGGGCTTGATTTGGTCTGACCAGCCTTCAGCCAGGATGGATTCGCCGTTGCGAATGCTCCAGCGCCCATCGTTTGCGATATTAAAGGAATAGCGTCCGCTCGCGCCGGGCTGCATCCGGCACGCGAGACCGACTTCCACGCGGGTTTTGACCAGGAATTCCACATCCATGCCAATTTGGACATCGCCAAAGTCGAAATCCTGGCTTTCGAGAAAGCCGGAAGGAAATTCAAACAAGTACTTGCCGTCTTTGGTATTTTTCAACCACAGGTAATCTGTGCCCGGTCCACCCACATGCCAGCCAAAGAAGGCGGCTTCGTTCTCGAAGTTCAGGGCGTAGAGCAGCGGGCGGCTTTGTGTCGCGGTGGGTAACACTGCGGCTGTAGGAAGTTCACTGGCGGCGGGTTTTTGCCTGAAGAGAAAGAAAGCGCCTGTGGCGAGAAGCAAAATCCCCATCACAGCCAGCGCCTGGAACAGAAATTTCCTTAAGTCGGGTCGGGAGCGGTCTGTAGGCGCAGGGGTTTCGGTTTTTGGCAGTTCTTTGCCACAAAAACGACACACCAGGGCTTCGTTTTGGATTTTCTCGGCACAGTATGGGCATTTTTTCATGTTGACCTCTGCTGAGGGGGAGGCGGTCCGTAACCCCCAGATTGTGATAAAGATTACAAATAGTTTATGACTCTTGGGGCAAAGTGTCAAATAAAAAAGGCATTCAGGGCGCGCTTTTATGCGGGATTTTTTGGTTTTTTACCGAGAATAGCCAAAACGGACTCGAATCTTGATTTTTTAATGCTTAATTTCTAAAGTTGGACTTGTTGATCTAACCTGCTTGAGCTTGTTTATTTGGTTATAATGGTAAAGCATTGTGTTGCTTCAGTGGATTTACGCAAACAAGTTCACTGAAAAAACGAAATCTAACAATTTGTAGTATCCACGTTCCATTTTTTGTGATTTATAGGCTGTACGCCTGAAAAAACAGTCTATATTGCACAATCTTCAACGGGAGACCAAAATGACTGCTCAATTGATTGATGGAAAATTGATTGCCCAACAAGTCCGCGATGATGTCGCCGCTGAGGTAGCCCGGCGCGTGGCTATTGGAAAGCCCAAACCGGGCCTGGCGACGGTGCTGGTTGGCGACCGGGTTGACTCGGCTACTTATGTGGCCGCCAAACAAAAGGCCTGTCACGAATTGGGGATGGTTTCCTATCACTATCCGTTGCCCGCTGAAATTAGCCAGGATGAACTGGAAAAAGTAATTAGAGCATTGAATGCAGACGAGCTAGTGAACGGCATTTTGGTGCAATTACCCTTACCCTCACACCTGAATGAAGAGCGTGTTTTACAACTCATCAGCATCGAAAAAGATGTGGATGGATTTTCTCCGCTGAACATTGGGCGGCTGGCCCAAAAAGGGCGAGAACCGCTGTTTGTCCCTTGCACTCCATATGGTTGCATTTACTTGCTTGAACAGGCAGGTATAAAAATCGAAGGAGCTAACGCGGTGGTATTGGGGCGTTCCAATATTGTGGGAATGCCCGCCGCGTTGTTGTTGATCGGAAAAAACGCCACCGTTACGGTTTGCCACTCGCGCACCAAAGATTTACCCGCTGTTGTGCGCCAGGCCGATATTTTGATTGCTGCCATTGGCCGTCCTGAGATGGTGCGCGGCGACTGGATTAAGCCGGGTGCCGCAGTGATCGATGTTGGCATCAATGGCATTCCGCTGCTCAATTCGGATGGTTCCCCTGTCCTCAGTGAGAAAACCGGCAAACCGCGCCAAAAGCTGGTCGGAGATGTGAATTTTGCCGAGGCCCAAGCTGTGGCCGGGTACATCACCCCCGTTCCCGGCGGCGTTGGCCCGATGACGATTGCTATGCTGATGAAAAATACCTTGCGCGCGGCCCAAATTCAGCAGGATTAGAGCTTTAAGTGCCTATTTTTGCGTCTAAAAATTTGTGGTGAATATGAAATGAGTTTTTAAATGGGCCGGAATTATTTCTGGCCTTTTTCTTGTATCCATCGGGTTGGCTGTAATTGGGACCTATTCATCAACCCAGGCCCGCCTACAGAAAATTTATCCCGTCGTGGTCGAGCCGGTCTCTGTTCCGACTGATACCGTCTCGCGGGCCGAGGGTGAACGCATTTTTGGCTTTCGCGGCTGTCTGGCCTGCCATGGAAAACAGTTGCAGGGTAGCGTCTACCTGTCTGATGCGGCGCTGGGACAGGTGATTGCTACCAATCTGACCGTTGGAAGTGGCGGCGTAGGCCGACAGTACGACGACGAAGATTGGGTACGCGCCATTCGGTACGGTTTACGGCCTGATGGCACGCCGCTGCTGTTTATGCCGGCTACTGAGTTTTATTATTTGAGTGATGAAGATTTGGGTCGTGTGATTGCTTTTATTAAAAGCGTGCCCGCGGTGGATAATCAACTGCCCGCCAGCACCCTTTCGCTGACGGGGCGGGCTGTGATGACCTTGATTGATGCGATAACCTTTGTGCCCGCCGAGCTAATTTCGCACCATGCGCCGCGTCCAATTGCGGCTTTCCCCGCCGATTACCCTTCTCCACCCAATCTGACAACCAGATTGGAGCGTCCTTTGCCCTATTGGGACGAGGCTGGTTTTATTCAAATAATGCGCAGTGGCATTACGCGGCACGGACGCCAGATCGACCCACAATACATGCCCTGGACTTCGTATCAGTATGCAACAGATGAAGAATTAAAGTCGATTTGGGACTATTTACAGGCCCTGCCAGCCGTGCCGTATGGCAATCATTAGTCGTTACTAGCTTTGCAAGCGCGGATTGAGAATCCGTTCCAGGGCTGAGCCGAGCAGGGCAAAAGCCAGGCTAGTCATCAGCAATAGCGCTAATGGTTCAAGCACCCAGAAGCGCGGCCCGTAGAGTGCGCCGCGTGTCAGGCCCTGATAGATGATGGTTCCCCAGGTGGGATAATCAGATTTGATATTAAAAATGCCAAGGGTAGCTTCTAGAAAAACAAAAGTGGGGATGAGTGTGATCAGTTGCGGCACAATGACTGGGATAATGCGCGGAATCATGTAGGCCAGAATAATTCGTAAATGACTGGCTCCATAGGCGCGGGCGGCTTCAATGTAGGGCGCTTCTTTTACTTGCAGAAATGCGGCCCGAAAGGTTTTTGTGGGGCTGCCAAAGATGTTTAATCCCACAATGATGGCTAAAACAACCCAAATATTGAGGCTAAACAAGGCATACGCCAATACGCTGATAGCGAGAACCGGCAAAATCATATTGGCTTCGGTTAGACGTTGAATTAACGTATCGACCCAGCCGCCATACCAGGCGCTGCCTGCCGCCAGAAACATGGAAAACAGGGTGGTCACTGTGGCCCCAAACAGGCCAAAGGCCAGGGCAAATGGCATTCCCCACAACAATGGAATGAGCAGGTCGCGGCGCATGAAGTCGGTTCCAGCCAGACCATAGACTTGCCCTAACAAAACCAAATCGGCTTCAAGGTTGTTCTTAGGTTCAAAAAATAATCCACTGACGATGACGGTGTAGCTCCCTTTTTGCGGACGGGCGTTGGGGCTTTCAGATTCAGCAAACAGGATATAGTGGATGGGGGTGGGGTTGATGTTGCCAAAGGTAAACCAGTTTTGCCAGCTTGGATTTTGACTGACGAGGCGGCGCGCTGGCAGGTTTTCAGTAAAGTTGTAGCTGAATGTGCTCGAAGTCGGGTTTTGACCTTTGGGCGTGATCTTGTGCCCATCGGGCGTGATCCAGGTAACTGTCAGATAGGGTTGTTTCTGGTCAAACTCCGAAGCAACGTATAAATAAATCTCGCTTGGAAAATCTGCATACGAATAGTCGAAGGTGTAAGTCAGGTTGATTTCGGTCAGGCTTTCCGAGATTTGGCGAACTTGTTTTTGGGCCTGGCCCTGAGTGCTTTCCAGTTTTAAGATGGAGAGATATTTTTCGGTACGGAAGAAGTTGACCCAGGTGGGTTGGGCCAATTGTGGCACTGTGGGTTTGCCGGTTAGGGTTTGGCGGCCCCATTCGCGGCCAATTTTTTCGTAGGGATAGGCGGTTATGGCATAAAATGAGCCTATGATTAGCAAGGAGATTAGAAAAAATCCTAAAATGGCAGAAGGATAGCGGCTAATTTCAACCATTGTTCGTTGGATGCCGCGCAGAAAGTTCTTAAAGAAGATTTGCAGCTCTTTTTGAAAGCTATTCTGGGGCGATTGTGCCGTCGGATGGGGTTGCCGAAAGGTGTGGGCGGGCAGTTTGCTGGATGTTGGCCGGGTTTGCCAGAATTTCCAGCTTTTTTTCTTTAGCTGGGAAAGTTGTTCGGTTTCAAGATGAACGCGCGGATCGACCAGTGTGTAAACAATGTCGAGCAGGAAAACCACCATGCCGAGTAGATAGGCAAACATGACAACTACCCCAACTGCCAGCAGTAATTCGCCGGGATACATGCTCTCACCCCAAAAGTTGGGCAGCGCTTTTTCGATGTAGAGCCAGCCGATGCCGGGCCAGTCAAAAATTACTTCCAGCGCCATGGTCATTTGCCAGAAGCCGACCAGCGTCATGCTGAAACTGGTGATGACATAGGGTAAGGCTGGCTTGAGAATGTAGAGATGTTCCAGCTTTTTGGAAGGTAATCCTTGCGCTTTGCCCAGGTCTACATAGTCTTCTTGTGAGTAGATGACGAAAAAAGTGCGCCACGAGGTGACCAATTGGAAAAAGAGACTTAAAAAAATGGCGCTTACTGGCAAAATCATACGTTTGAGCACGATTGGCAGGTAGCCAAGCGCTGTTTCTGGCGGGAGCTTGTCGAACATGCCGCCAGTTGGCAGCCAGCCCAGTTCTACCGCAAAGATTGAAATGAGCAGAACCCCAATGGCCCAACTTGGAACCGAAGAGATTGGCGAGAGAATGGCGATTGCCCGGTCGAGTAAATTGCCGTAATTGCGCGCCAGATAGAGCGAAAGCGGAATGCCGAAGGTGAAAATGAGAAAATTGGCGGCTACCGCCAGAAGCAGGGTGTTGGGAAAGTAGCTGAGTAAAATGTCTCTGACATTTACATCATTGCGGGCTTGTCCATAGACCGGCATGGAGCTTGCAATTACCAGGCGTCCCCAATCGAAGCGCAGCGCATTCCAGGTCCAAAGAGCGTGACGCGGCCAAAAGGATAACGTTAATCCGCTTTCAGCTTCAAGTTCGGCGCGCAAATTTTGTAAGGATGGGTCAGAGGTGCGTAAGTTATTTTGATATGTGTAGGTGCGCAGGTAGCGCTCTATTTGATTTTGAACGCTTTGTTCCAATTGGTTGCTTTTGTTGGCAATTAAAACGGTAACAAAAACCCCCAGAATGATGGTGATTCCTATTAAAAGCGCTTTAAATAAGAGGTATTTCCCTGCGCGGCGCAAATTTGGCGAAATGCTTGATAAGTTTTGCATATAGTTTTCCTGCCTCAATTATAATTAAATTGAAGGCAGTTAATGTCTTGAGTTTAGCTACCTATTTGTAACTATTCGGTCATAAATCTCAGCGGTTGTACTGTGGCGTTTTGTAAACCGGGCTTTAATTCTTGAAAATAGATTTATCCCACCTTGCTCATCGCCGGAGGGCTTCAGTCCCTGGCAAAATAAATTGATTTAACCAAATTTGTGACATCTACGTTCTATTTTAGGAGCTTTTATGTCTTCCATACTTCAAGTTCAAAATCTTGTCAAAAAATATGGCGATTTTACTGCTGTCAAAGGCATTAGCTTTGAGATTCAGTCGGGTGAGATTTTTAGCCTGCTTGGCCCCAATGGCGCAGGCAAAACCACAACCATTTCCATGCTCTCGACGCTCTACGATCCAACCAATGGAGATGCGCTGATTGGCGGGCATTCCATCCGCAAAGACCCTATGGCAGTGCGCCAAATTATTGGAGTAGTGCCGCAGGATTTGGCACTCTACGAAGACCTGACCGCCCGCGAAAACCTTATCTTTTGGGGCCAGATGTATGGCCTAAGCGGCAGGGCGCTCACCAACCGGGTCGATGAAGTTCTCGAACAAATTGATTTGACGGATAAGGCTAAAAACCACGTTAAAACCTACAGCGGCGGCATGAAACGGCGTGTCAACATTGGTGTTGGGTTGCTTCACAAACCGCGCCTGCTTTTTATGGACGAACC
>DYPU01000020.1 GCA_020719725.1 Anaerolinea sp.
TCAATCACCATGCCCCACTGCGGACCTTGAGCAGGTTCTGCCGAGGACGATTCGCGTACCGCCAGAGTTTGCAGGCTGAAGAATTGCGCCAACCCTGCTGCACCGGCAAGCCCACCCGCGATTTTGAGAAAATCGCGCCGTGAAACGGTTTGTTCTGATTCAGGAGTTGGTTGCGTTCGTTGTATATCCATAGAAAAATCTCCCGATATGGGTTACTTGCGCGAGGCGCTACCCGGTTCCCGGCCAAAAACTGCCCAACTGAGCACAGCGCCGATAAGAATGGCGGCTACGATGAGAAGCCAACTGGGTAATTGTATACCAACGGGCTGCGGGGTGGCTTCGGCTTCAGCCTGTTCGACGGCAGGAGCTGTGCTTTGCAGGCTATTGGCGCTGTGAATGTCTTCGTGGCAGGTATTGCAAGTGGCGAGGTTAACCCCAAAGGTGTGACCGGTCTCACTGCCTAAGTGGCAGCTTTTGCAATCCAGGCCAGCCGCGGCATGGGTGGAGTGAGTGACGTTTTCAGATTGGTCACGATGACAGTTGATGCAGGCGGTGGTGTTTTCTCCTACAGTTAGCAACTCTTGCGAGTGTGGATTATGGCAGGCATTGCAGGTCATGCCAATTTCGCCATGTTTGCTGTTTTGCATTTCTTCATATTCTTTGATGTGACAGGAGCCGCAGGTTTCGGCGGTTTTCTCAATGGTAAAGGCCACAGCGGGGTGCTCGCCTTCGCCATCCAAATTGTGACAGGCCACGCAGCCCACTCCGTTTTTGCCATGTTGGCTGGCTTGCCAGAGCGCATGTTCTTCTGTATGGCAATTGGTGCAGGTTTCGGGCGAGAATTGAGGCGGATTAAGCACTTCAATAGTGGTGACGGGCGGAAAGTTGGTTAACCGGGCTGTATCGGTTTCGCTGTAGCCCAGTGCTGCAAAATCGAGGCGGCTTCCTTCGGCAGTGTGACAATCGCGGCAGGTGAGCGCTTCGCTGGCGGGGGCGACCATGTGGGTGATGGGCCAGTACATTTGTGATTTGACAAAGTCATATTCGCCGCTGTACGGCAAACCGGCATATTCCATGCCAAAGGTGATCGCTTTATTCCAGTCATAATTGCCCCAGTAAGCAAATTCATCTTTGCCGAACAGGTGCGGGATAACTAAAATATTGTTTTTGCTATCATACGGTTGAATGGCTTCAAAGCGCTTGACCGGCCAAATCTTGGCTTGGGGGTCGTCTTTATCTCCCAGGAAGGTGTTGATATTGACGACGCCGGTCGGGTCAATTTTATCTCCGGCCAGGGTGTATTCCACCTGCCCGTTAAACCAGACATATTCTGGAATGACATCGTGGGCAACGGTGAATTCGCCTTTTTGACCATCATAGATGACATGGCCGGTTTCGTCTTTGCGGACAACCGGTTTGCCGTCTACCAATTCACCAGCCTTTGACCAGTCCCACGTCATTTTGGTGGGGATGCCACCGCGCGCATACTCGGGAATGTGACAGGTTTGGCAGGCAACTTTGGCGGCGTGCTGGTTAAGCGAAGCCAGTTCGTGCGGGGTTTGGCCGTGACAGTTTTCGCAGCCTTTCCATTGTTCTGGGTCCATACTGTAGCGGCTGCCAACAATTTCATGGTCGGTGGTCATGTGGCAGGTGGTGCAGGTGAAGTTCTGTCCATCGGCGGACATATGAACATCCAATTCGTAGGATGGACTGACGAGTGAGCTGTCCAGGTCGCCGTGCTTAACTTCATCGCCGCCGCCGCCGTAAAAATGGCAGTTGCCGCAGGTTTTGTTGGAGGTAAGGCCAATATTTTGGGCCACTTTTGCCAGATCCGGCGGGTTCCAGATAACCCCACTGCCAACTGGGAATTCTTTCGGCTCGGTGACGGGTAGACCGGCTCCGGTCGGGAATTTTTTATATTCGCCGGTGGTATCGTGGCAAACCAGGCAATCAACATTTTCTTGAACGGAAAAGTCGTAGTTTTTGTCTTTCCAGCCATAACCAACGTGGCAGCTTGTGCAGCGCGGCTCGTTGGATTGGATGTCAATACAGAAATTATTAATGAGCGTCTTTTTTCCCACTGTTTGACCAGTGACTTCATTAACGTATTCCCAGGTCCAGTGCGTGGTGTGCATGATTTCGCCTGCCGCATCAGTGTGGCAAGCCAGGCAAGCTTTGGTCACATCTTGAGGTGTGGCAAAGGGGCCTTGCAGCGTCGGAATTTGGCTGTGATCCATGGCAGGGGTCGTGGGGGTGGCTGGCGGGACATCTTCAGCGGAGACTTGTCCCATGATGAGACCAGTCAGAGCCAGAGCAAGTGCCAGGCCAAACACCGCCTTGTACCAGAAACGAGATGAATTCTGCATATGCAATTCTCCTTGGTGTTATTAGCTTTGCTTCAAGAAAAGCAAGAATGATATTCCTGATGCTTATTTTGCCTTTATAGTGTCAAATATATTAGTAATTTTAATCACATTAAAGCATGATTAAATACATTGATTATTTTTTAATGTAATATTCAGGTTGCCGGCTATTTTCTTTTTTTGTTGTGTAATGAGCCTGACCTGTGCCCCAAAAACGAATACCGCGTCGTTCGATGAGTTGAACTTGCCCGGTTGTCTGTAGCGTTTCCAGAGTTTGCGCTTCATGGCCCGGAGTCCATTTTTGGAGTGTTTCCAGCAGGTCTTTTTCGCGCATGGGATGACGGGTTAAGATGGATAAGAGCGCATCTGTGACGTTCCGCTCGCTGGACATGTCAAATTCGCCGCTGGTTTCGGCTATCAGCCGGGCGCGTTGGCCCAAAATTAATAAGGCACGTTGCAGGTTGCTTTCGTCCGGTGGTTCAACCCAGGGTTCGGCGGGAGGCCGGGTGGGTAGAAGCAGGTGAATCTCGTCGGCCTGAATTTGCTCTAAGGCGGTGGATAGCGCCTGTAGTTCAGCTACGCCGTCGTTTTGGCCTTTTATGAGCATCACTTCCACCCACAATTGGCCCTGATATTCAGCGCGGAAGTCGCGCAGGCCGCTCATTAGTTTTTCGAGAGTTAGTGATGGGTGCGGACGGTTGATTTTGCGGTAAAGTTGTTCGCTGGCGGCATCTAAGGAAGGCATGACCGCATCGGCGGCGTTAAGTTCACGACGTACCTCCGGCAGATGTAAGAGCGTGCCGTTGGTGATGACGGCCACTGGCAGGTCAGTTTCTTGTTTGACGGCATTAATCAGCCAGCCGAGTTCGCTGTGCAGGGTGGTTTCACCTGAACCGACAAAGGTAATCCAATCGACAGCGCTGCGCGGATGTTCTGCCAGAATTATCTGCACTTGTTCCAAAATTTCAGTGCGTGCAACATATTCCCGCCGCTCCAGGGTAAATTGCACAGTGCGCCCCAATTGACAATAAACACAGTTCCAGTTGCAGGTTTTGAACGGCACCGGGTCAATTCCGAGCGATTGCCCCAGCCGCCGCGAGGGGACGGGTCCAAAAACGGTTTTCATTGTGCCTCCTTATTTTTAAGCAAAAAACGTGAAAATTATCCTTTCCTTCTGTTTGTGATTTTTTGTACTTTCTTTTTAGAGCTTATCTCGCTATAGACGGAAAGTCAATAGTGACAAGCAAAATCCCGACCTGTTTAGTCGGGATTTTGCTTGTCACATTTTTTTTCTAATTATTTTTCGGTTTCAGATTTTGGCTTGGAGCCAATTTCAACCATTTGAACTTGAACCTGGTAACGTTTTTCGCCGATTTGAATTTTTCCCATGCCATAAAAGCCTTTTGAGCCAGTTTTGAAGTCTTTTGGGTCGGCGGCCATCATTCCAACAATTTGTCCATCTTGTTTAAATTCGACGCTGATCATTAGATTTTCTCCTTGTTTTTTACGATTGTACCTCAGGATGCGTTAGGAACTAAAAAGTTAAATGTTTGCTTTTGTCTGCGCCTATACAGGAATTTTTGCTAGGTATCGAGATTTAAGGTTTTCTCTGTGTCTCACCGCACTGTGCCAAATGCAGTACGGTGCAGCAAGGGTCGTATTTTAGGGGTTCAAATCCTTTTGCCAAGGTGACTTGTCTGGGTTAGGCCTCACGCTCAATGTGTTTTTTGCAATAGGCTTCCCATTCGGCCTGAGTTAACACCTCGCGGCGTAGAATTTTGTTCCAATTTAGCATCGATTTTAGCCCTTCCAGCGGCAATTGGCCTTCGGGTACGAATCCCACAAACGAGCCGTTGTAATTGTCTTCGGTTCCCAGGTAGAGCGCATTGGATAGCCAGATGCGAAACAGGCCGATTGATGAAAGGCCGGGATCATCGTCGGGGAGAGCCGTTTCAAAGGTCAGCACCACTGGCCCTTCGGCGGTCTCAGCTACTTCGGCCACAGTCGCCTCGTGAATCCAGCGCAGCCATTGTTCCTGAGTGCTGGTTTGCTTATTTTCATTGATGTAGGTGCGGGTGCGGGTCAGGATGTCGGTTTCGGTATAGCCCCAGCTACTGGAATTTGCGGCGCGCTTGCTGCGGAATTCGGCTGGAATCAGGCCGTCGCCGTCTTTGGTGGTGAGTGGTCGGGCGATTCTCCAGGGGCTTTTCTCTTCGGAGACAAATCGCAGCCAGAGAATGCTGGCACCAACGGTGAAATCTTCCTGTTTTTTGGGTTTGGTAAAATAGGGGCGCGGTTCTCCAGGCAGTTTGTTTTCTTTTTCGTGTTTCATATACCACGGCGCTTTGGCAGTTAGCCCGCCGGGGGGCAAGTGTCCGCGTAGATGCTGGCAGTGTTCGGCGGTTTCGTTGCAAACGGCGCGGGTTACGATCAGTTGTTGGGCGCGGCCATGTTCATCACGCCAGAGCGACATATTTTCTTCTTTCCATTTGCCCAGCAATGCGCGTAAATCGCTGCTGGAATAGGCATTTTTGGCGGCATCTTCTTCGGGGGTCAGTTTTTCCCAGCCGGAATCGTTTACCAGGTTAATTCGCAGCGGGGTTTGAGCTACGATTTCCTTCCACATCCAACCTGGCAGCTTGTCTTTTAGGGCTAAAAGCTCTACCAGCACTTGTTCTTCACTCAACTGTTGCAGGTTATAGTCTATTTCGTCACTGGCAAGGGCCACGAGAGAGGCGCGGCGTGTTTTAGGGCCATTAGACGCGATTCCTTTCAGGTTGATGGCCGTTTTACTGACCCATGCTTTTTCTTGAGCTTGAGCCAGCCTGGGTGCTTGTCCGCTCTGATAGAGCGCTATCTTTTCGAGGCAGGTTGCCGCAAGCGTGGCATCGTCCTGGCTGGTCAGTTCTTTTTCCAGGGTGAAGGTGTGCCAACGCCGCAGAAAGTCGCGTGGATTGGCCCAGGAGCCATGGGCGCTTTTGTAGCGCATCCCGGAAAAGTGAATAACCATGTATTGCAGCCAGAGTGGAAAGCGTTCCGGTGTTTTTAAGAAGCGCTGCACAATTTCTTCGAGCAGTTCCAGATGATTTTTAGATGCCAGCCCGGCCTGGTATTCTTCCACCTTCCAGCGCGCAATATCTTTGACGGTGATTGGTTTGCTGGGAGCAGATTGCGTTAGATAGGCTTTTTCGTCTGTTTTTAGGATAGTTTCGAGATTGTTCAATTCTATTTGTAACGTTTCGGCATCTTTTTGGTAGATCGCCAGGGTTTGCTGAACTTTGGCGAGTTCTTTTTCTTTGGTTTGAAGCGCCAAAGCAAGTTCTGCCTTGGATTTTACAGCACAGTCAATTGCAGCGTAGAAATCGGCTAGTTTGCCTGTTTCGGTTTGCAGCACTTTTAGGATGATTTGCTGCAACTGCGCCAATCGAATTTCGTTTTCGGCGCGTTTGCTCCAGGTGGGTGGCATGTTACGCAGGTTGGTTTCTATTTTGATTGCTTCTTTTTCAAGCCCCTTAAGGTTTTGCTGCCAATTGTAAAGATGGTTGCGCAGCGTAGAGAGTTTGCTGCGGTCTTCTTTAACATAGCTAAATTCATCCATCAGTGCTTTGCGCAGGGTATGCACCTGTTGCAGTAATTCCGGGCTGACTTGCGGGTGTTCCTGGCGGATAATTGGGGCGACATCGGGTAGGGCGAAGTATGTTTCGAAAGATTCCCGGTTGAGCGGGGTTCTAAGTTGGGTAATTTCGGTTTCAAGCGCGTGGCATTTGGCCTCCAGCGGAGCAATATTGGCTTGTAACGGGGGCAGCTTACGGGTGATCTCGTCGCTGCGGCGCAAGGCCGTCTCCTGAGCTTTGAACAGTTCCAGTTTGCGCGCTTCAATTTTTTCAAAAGTTTTGATAAAAGTGCGCAACCGAATCAATTCTTCATCCACCATCAGCAGCGTCACGTCTTCCAGCCTATCCAGTTCTTGTAATTCGAGGGAGTGCTTGGGGTGATCTGGGGCAATAGCCTCGATGCGCCGTTTTTTCATAGCAATTTGGCGGCGCGTTTCGGTGCGCCGGTTTAGCCACTGCGGTTCCTGCTGGCTGATGAAATATTTTTCTTTGCGCACATCATTGATTTTGGGCAAATACGAGCAGAAAACAGCGTGAAGTTGGTTGATTTTTGCCAGTTCCGCTTCGTCGAGTACTGCAAATTTTTCGGCATAAATCGGACGAACATCCGCAGTCAAAAAATAGGCTCGCAGGTCTACATAATTCTGGTATGCCATTAGCACCGCCCGGGCTTGTCCGGCGCTATATTCCTGAATGTCTTTTTCCAGCGTGGCGGTATTTTTGTCTTTGTATTCAGCCCAAATGTCTATTTCGGCAAAATAGACTAGAAAATCGCGCAGTTTCACCTCGCGCATCGGGTAGATGGTTTTTCACAAATGCTCGTTTTGCCATTGAAAATACAATTCCTGATCCATTTTTAGCCTTCTTTCAGTTTAGCCGTAGCGTATAGTATTCTTTTTGCACTTATTTTATTGCAGTTTTTGCTTTTTTTAACCAAGTTTGTCAAATTTTCGTACCTTCTTAATGGGTCTTCGTCCTTTTTTTGAGAAGATACAATTTTTTTCATAAATCTGCTTAACTGATGCCCAATTGTTAGCGAATGGATAGGTAAGAAGTGCCGCGCTCGGCTATCATCAGCGTAGAAATTTTGGTTTACTCTGAAAGGATATTGAAAATGATTTTGAAATTGCGCGAACCTGTTAGCGGGTTAATGCACCTCGGCGGCGCACTGGCGGCTCTGGTTGGACAAATTGTCTTATTGGTAATGGGCTGGCCGGGAATTGAGAAAGTCGCTTCGGTGTTAGTGTATGGCATCAGCCTGGTCACGCTTTTTTCGGCCAGCGCAGGCTACCACCTGATCAATGCCGGGCCAAAAGTCACCGCCGCTCTGCGAAAACTTGATCATTCGGCCATTTATCTATTGATTGCCGGGTCTTATACGCCCTTTTGCCTGAACGCTTTCACTGGTTTTTTTCGCTGGGGCCTATTGGCAATTGTTTGGAGCATTGCATTGGTCGGAATTTTAGTTAAGCTTTTTTACATGGGTGCGCCGCGCTGGCTTTCCGCTGCAATCTACGTGTTGATGGGCTGGTTGTGCCTGATGGCGGGTGGAGAGATGTTTACAGCGCTGACGCCCTTCACACTGGCCTGGATGGTCGTGGGCGGCATCATCTACACCCTGGGCGCTGTGGTGTATGCCACCAAGACCCTCGATTTTTTTCCAGGAAAATTTGGCTTCCACGAAGTTTGGCACATTTTCGTCCTGCTTGGCGCGGCGGCCCACTTTGTGGCTGTTGCTGGTCTGATTACTGCTGCATAACATAAAAGAGCGCTCAGATGCTAAGAACATCTGGGCGCTTTTTTTGCGTCATTTTTGGCGCTTTGTCAATGTTCTACTTGCCTTTGGTCGAAATTTTGAAAGGCACATACAGCGGGCAAAAGCTGACAACGCTGGTAAGCGCAAAGACCAAACCCAACACCAACAGAATAACACCTAACACGCCGCTGACTGTATTTGTTACATACAGCCCAACAAAGACCAGTGCCACAACAATACGAACGATGCGGTCCGTTTGTCCCATATTGGTTGTCAATTTCATATAATTCTCCTTAGTATTGAATAAAAAATTGAGTAAATATCGCAAGAAGACTTTATTTGGATATTCTTACTTATCATTGTCTTTTTTGCGCTTATGTTCTTTGATGTTTCAGAATTGAATAAAGTGCATCCCTGCCCAAAGCGGGCACAATCTGGTAAAATAACGCCCGCAAGCCGAAACTCCAAAGTAAGCCTCGGCCTCCCCAGGTCGGGGTTTTTGTGTGTCATTCACCCAATCTGTTAGTCTCTGCCCTGAAAGGCAGGGCAGAAAGCAAGTATGCTTAACGAACGAAAAGACCTTCGCAATATCGCCATTATCGCCCATGTAGACCACGGCAAAACCACCCTGGTCGATTTTCTCCTGCGCCAATCTCACACTTTCCGCGACAATCAGCAGGTTGCCGAACGCGTCATGGATTCAAATGACCTCGAACGTGAACGCGGCATTACCATCCTCGCCAAAAACACGGCCATCACCCTGCCCGATCCTATTACTGGCGCAAACATCAAAATCAACATCGTTGATACCCCCGGTCATGCCGATTTTGGCGGTGAAGTCGAGCGCATCATGAACATGGTGGATGGGGTACTCTTGCTGGTCGATGCCGCAGAAGGCCCCATGCCGCAGACGCGCTTTGTTCTCAAGAAAGCCCTCGAGCGCGGCCATAAAGCCGTCGTAGTGGTCAACAAAGTAGATCGCAAAGACGCCGAACCGGCCCGCGTGCTTAATGACACGTTTGATTTATTTATTGAACTGGGCGCCAGCGAAGAGCAGGCTGATTTTCCGGTAGTTTATGCCCAGGCGACGGCGGGCCGCGCCGGACTTACCCCTGAGCTGGGTCCCGATTTAAAACCACTGTTTGACATCATCCTGGAGCATATCCCCGCCCCCAAAGTGGACGCTGACGCTCCGCTTCAGATGTTAGTCACCACCCTGGGCTATGACGACTATCGCGGCGTGACCGCAGTCGGACGGGTTTTTGCCGGGACGATCAAAGCCGGGCAAAAACTGGCCCGACTCACGGTGGATGGTCAAAATCTGCCCGAAACCGCTCGATATTTGTACACCTTTCAGGGCCTGAACAAGGTCGAAGTGAATGAAATCGCCGCCGGAGACATCATCTCGTTGGCGGGTCTCGAAGGAATTGGGATCGGCGAAACCCTGGCTGACCCGCTCAACCCGGTTGCCCTGCCTCCCATCAAGGTCGAAGAACCGACGGTGCGGATGACGTTTGGCGTCAACACCTCACCTTTTACCGGGCGCGAAGGCAAGTGGGGTACTTCCCGTAAATTGCGTGAACGTCTCTTTGAAGAATTGCGCACCAATGTGGCCCTCCGGGTCGAAGAGACCGAAAGCGCCGAAAACTTTCTGGTTTCTGGGCGCGGTGAACTCCACTTGGGCATTTTGATAGAAACGATGCGCCGCGAAGGCTACGAATTTCAGGTTTCACGGCCCGAAGTTATTTTCCACAAGGCCGAAGACGGTGAATTGCTGGAGCCATTTGAGGAAGTGCATGTCGAAACCAGTTCCGAGACCGTTGGCGTTGTGGTCGAAATGCTCGGCGCGCGGCGCGGTAAGATGATGGAAATGCACGATACTGGCGATGGGCATGTTCGTCTGGTTTACATTGCTCCGACGCGCGGGCTGCTTGGTTTCCGTTACCAATTTTTGACGGCCACACGCGGCATGGGGATTATGCACACCCTGTTTAATGGCTATGATGAATTGGCTGGTTCGATTGCCACTCGTTCCAATGGTTCGTTGATTGCGATGGAAGCCGGTGATACCACTGCTTACGCGCTGAAAAGCGCCGAAGAGCGGGGTGAGCTGTTTATTAATCCGGGCGTCGCAGTGTACGAAGGCATGGTAATTGGCGAAAACTCTCGCCCTGGTGATATTGCGATTAATATTTGCCGCAAAAAACACCTGACGAATATGCGTTCATCGCGTGGCGACATGGAAATTCGGTTGACGCCTCCGCGTCAGATGTCTTTGGACGAAGCGATTGAGTACCTTTCTGATGACGAGTTGCTGGAAGTTACGCCAACCGGCTACCGTATTCGGAAACGTATTCTGGATACAGAAGAGCGTGGCAAGCAGACCAAAAAGGCTAAAGAAGCGCTTGAAGGCGCTTAACCCAACAAAAAACGACATCGCTGAAGATGTCGTTTTTTGTTGGGTTTGTTTCATTGTTCAAGTGTTATTTTGTAAAGGATTCGCTGGCTTGATCGAGTGCGCTTACTTGCTCTGGGCTGAGCCTCCAACCGGCGGCTCCGGCGTTCATTTCGGCCTGGCGGGTATTTTTTGCGCCAGGAATAGGCAGAGCGCCTTTGCAAATTAGCCAGTTGAGCGCAATTTGGGCGGGGCTTTTTCCGCCCAGGTCTTGCCCAAGCTCGGTCATCAGTTTTAGAAGGGGTTGGATTTCCTTGAGAATATTGGCATAGCGCCCGCCGCGCACTCCAGAGGGTGGGTTTTCGGGGGTATATTTTCCCGTAAGCAAACCCATTGCCAGCGGGGAATAGGCGATTAGGCGAATGCCTAGTTCCTGACACCGCGCCAAAAGCCCACTTTTTTCAGCGTTGCGATTGAGTAGATGATATTCGACCTGGTTCGAGCCGAGTGGAATTTCATATTTTGACAAGACCGTGATGGCGCGCTGCATTTGGTTTTTATTGTAATTGGATACGCCCACTGCGCGGGTTAGCCCGGCTTTATAAACTTCTGCCAAACCCTCCGCATAGGTTTCAATTGGGATTAATGGACTGGGCCAGTGAATTTGATAAAGGTCCACACGGGGTAAATCCAGGCGCTCCAGGCTGGTTTTTAGGGCTTTGCCGACGCTGTTTTTGCTCCAACGCCAAGGCAGCGGGAAAAACTTGGTTGCCACAATGACAGGGATTTCTGTATTTTCAAGAAATTGGCCCAGTAAGCGCTCGGAACGTCCATTGCCATAGATTTCTGCGGTATCAATAAAGGTGACACCATTTTCGAGCGAGATGCGGAAGCCTTGTTCGATATCGGCATCCGAGTAGCCGCTACCGTAATTCCAGACGATTTTATCGCCCCAGGCCCAGGCTCCCAGGCCGATTTCAGCTTTGTGGAGAAATTGAATTGATTCGGGAATTTCTGTCATGTTGTGCGCTCCAGTTCTATTTTCTGATGTCATTCTATCATAGGCCTTGAACTATAAAATAACGCCATTTATTCGTATTTGAGCGCCAAGACCGGAATCATGGTGGCGGCGCGCAGGGCTGGATATAAGCCTGAGAGTAATCCAATCAGGGTGGAGAAAACCAGCGCAAAGACGGGCAGCCAGAGCGGCGTATAGACAGCGATACTGGGCGGCATCCCGCCTTGTTGAGCACTTTGGCTGGCAAGGTACACAATGGCGATGACGTTTAATCCTTGTCCGGCCAGCCAGCCAATCACCACTCCCCCCAGGCCGCCGATGAAGCCAATTCCGGCGGCTTCACCCAAAAAGATAGCCAGTACATCGCGGTTGGTGGCTCCCACAGCTTTCATCAGTCCAATTTCGCGGGTGCGCTCTAAAATTGCCATTGCCATGGTGTTGGCGATACCAATGGCGGCTACCAGCAAGGCAATTGCGCCTACGCCGCCAAAAATGACCTGTAAAATCATGTAAAAATTATTAATTCCCTGCACAAAAGATTGTGGTGTGTAGGCCTGAAACCCCAGTTCTAAAATGCGATCATTCACGTCTAAAACGTTTGCCACATCATCCACAGTAACCAGGGCCTGGCTGTAACCGGTTTTGTTGTAGTTGATGCGCTGGCCTAAAGCCCACTCATTCAGAACTTTAACATCGTCCAGTCGCATGTAAATGGACCAATCTGACTCTCCGCGAGTTTCTTTCAGGACGCCGCTTACTTTGTAGGCGATAGTTTTCCGTATTTCGTTGCCTTCCTGATCCCATTTTGAGAAGACAAATTTGATGGATTTGCCGTACAAATCGGGTGGGGCGGGTGGTTCCTGGCCTGGTCTCAGGCGTGGGTCATAAAAATTTGCGGCGACCATCGGCCCGATGATGATGGTCCCTTTTCCCATTTCTGTCACGCCTTGTACTGCTTCCAGCCCCAGATCGGACAAATCGTTTGTGCCGACGCCCATGACATTTGATCCGGCTTCCAGTTTTTCAAATTTCATCATCAGGCTGGCGTACAAAAAATCACGAGGGATGACAGCTTGCACGTTTGGGATGGTGAGAAGCTCTTTTATGGCGGCATTGGTGAGTGCAGCGGTCTGGCTTACTTCGCTGCTAATGCCACCACCACCGCCGCCA
This sequence comes from Anaerolinea sp., assembly GCA_020719725.1. GTDB lineage: Bacteria > Chloroflexota > Anaerolineae > Anaerolineales > Villigracilaceae > UBA8950. The sequence continues at coordinate 12,317 of DYPU01000020.1, forward strand.
CTCATCACAACCGGGCTTTCTTCGTAAGCTGGAAAGACTTGAATTTGTGTCAGGTCGCCAATGCCGTAAAGTTGTTCGTTGGCATTTTTTTGTAACCCAATTGCCAATGAGACCAGAATCACAACGGCTGCGGTTCCAATGACAACGCCAATGGCTGTCAGGGCTACCCGCGCTTTGCGGCGGTTGAGGTTGCCAAAAATGAGACGAATCAGGTCGAGAAATTTCATAAAGGCGCTACCCGCCTTTTGGCCCAATCACAGCGTCATTGGGCATTGGCATTTCGCCATCGAGCGGTAGAGGCTGTTCGGTTGGCGCGGCGCTATCCAGACCAAAGATTCCCAAAATAAAGCGCCAGGTTTTTTGCCAGAAGGTTTCTTCGGGCGCGAAGGGGTATTCGTTTGAATTGCTTTCAGGGATGGTTGGGTCGATGGGGAGTTCTTCCATTTCCATCACGTCCAATGTCATGTTTTTTGTGATGGTACGGGGTTGGTTGAAGTCGTCGGTGTAGTCAATCGTGACGATCAAATCGAGTGGCCCTGGCACGTCGGGGTAGAGGGTTGCATCCAGTGTGAAATAGCCGCCCGGTTCAATGGAACCTACCAGCGCTTGAGCCATTTCCAGCGTCCCGCCCTGGGTTTCGATTTTAAGATTTCCAAGAACTGCCGTTTTTTTGCCAAGATTGACGACTTGGATTGGCAATAGATTGGGCTGACCTGCAAAGAGTTGTCCTACTGGCTGATAAAAGCCGATGTCTGTAATTGGCAGGCGATATACCAGCAGGGTAATTACTTGTTCGTCGTTGATGACATTGCCCTGGGCATCGAGATAAGAAAAAGTGACCTTAAACGGGTAGGCGCCAGGGTCGGTGGAGACGTTGACGATCAGTTTTTGGGTGATTAAAATCGATGAGCCTGCCGCCAGGTCGCCCATGGCTTGAATGTTGGATGCGCCCAGAGGGGCAAAATTGCTTAATTCGCCCCCAGAGCCAGAGACGCCGCCAGCGGTGGGCGTGCCACTGCCTGAACCGGTGGAGCCGCCGCCAATGATGAGGGTGATGCTTTTGGCGGGAGCATTGCCCATGTTTTGGGCCAACAAGCTCAATTCAAACATTGTTCCTGGCTGGAGCATATCTACGTCGGTTTTAACTTCGGTGATGACAAGTTGTGAGCGGGTGACGGGTTGGGGTGTAGGTGTTTTATAAACGCCGCTGGTCTCAAGCGCGTCCAATGCCAGGCTAAATTTTTCGCTATAGGCTGTGCCGGCTTCATCTGTATAGGTGAGGGTCATCTCTACTGTGATAAGTTTTTTGCCCCACGGAATGCTGGTTACTGTCATGGGTTGGCTAATGTCGCTAACGCCGTAGCCGGGCATGAATCCTACTGCAATCACGCCGCCGGTTTTGCGTGGCGTTAGTTCGGGGGCGCTAAAAGAGACCTGAGTGTTGTAGGCCGAAAGTCCGGTTTCGTTTTTTAGCTTAACAATCAGATTGAAGTCCAGCCCGTAGCTGATGGGGCCTTCGTTGCTGCGATAATTTCTTACGATAATTTGGGGTCGGGTTTCGCTGAGGGCGCTGGGCGCTTTTTGGGCAAGAGCTGTTGTTGGCGCAAAGCTGAAGAATAAAACGGCCAAAAGCATGATCAGAGTTAGGCGGGTTGAGATTTTTTTCATAAATTTCTCCGTGATAAACCTTATTCAAAACTTAAATTGGCGGCCTGGTACTCGCTTTCGCTGACAAGCAGGCCATCCAAAATAAATATTTTGTGGGTCGCAAACCGCACCATGCGCGGGTCGTGCGTCACAACTAGAATGGTGCGCCCAGATTGATGCAGCTCTGAAAGGACCTGCATCACGCCCAAGCCGCTCGAAGTATCCAGGTTTCCGGTGGGTTCGTCGGCCAAAATTAGGGCTGGTTCGTTTACGAGCGCGCGCGCAATTGCCACGCGCTGTTGCTGCCCGCCCGAAAGTTCGTTGGGGCGGTGATGACTGCGGTCACTTAGCCCCACCCGTCCAAGCAATTCCAACGCGCGCCGGGTGCGTTCTTTGGGCGCAATCCCGTCAAACTGCATTGGGAAGGCCACATTTTGTTCTGCGCTCATGCTTTGGATGAGATTGAAAGACTGAAAGATGAACCCAACTGTTTTTCGACGGAACAACGCTAGTTCATTTTCGTCCATTTTATCGAGTCGCTGTCCATTTACTTCAATTTGGCCCTGGCTGGGGCGATCCAGCCCGCCCAGCAGGTACAGCAGTGTGCTTTTGCCGGAGCCGGAAGGCCCCATGACGACTGTAAACGAACCCGCCGGAATCTCAACATCGACACCATCCAGCGCGCGCACCGTTGTGCCGCCCATCTGAAAGTGTTTTTTTAGGGATTGAATGTGAATAAAGGAGACAGTACTCATTTTAAAAGAAGGGCTGCGAAATAAGCATACTACCCAGGTTGGCGCTCAACATGCCCAGCCCGGCCTGGCCCAACAGAAGTAAAACCAGAGCGGCGATTATCCCCAGAGTTGCTTTCAGGGTCGAGAGATTGTCAGAAATCTCCAAGCCAATCACTGTTAAAATGACATACCAGACCAGGAATACATCCAGCAACGAAAGCAATTGTGCCACGAAAAGCATTTCGGTTGCCCCCGCCTGAACAAACCCTGATAAACCGGGGCTGGCAATTGTGTGGCCGCTGATAAGCATAAAGACCACCCGCAAAATATCGCGCAAGGCAAAAGGCAGGCTGGCCCAGGCCACCACATTCATGGCAGAATTCATGCTGCCGCGCCCGCCGAATAGGGTTGAAGTCAGATGCAGCAGGCCGCTCACAATGGCCCAGCCGAACCATAACCCTAAAATGGTTCCCACCAATGGCATAATGTAGACGAAAACCGGCCCCTGGGTGGCCTGGGCGGCTTGCATATAATTATTTTGCATTTCTGGCGTCCACCATTGCCAATCTTGTGGCAATTGCATTTCGCCCATGGCGCTGGCCTGGGCACGCAAATAGCCAGCCACGACTACTTGCAGGGCTGAAGCCAGGCTTAAAACTAACATTGCGGGCAGCCAGGCAGATTTTTGCGTGCTTGCCAGGCTTTCGAAAAATTGGCGGGGCCGGAAGAAGAGTGCGGCGCTTTGTTGGAAAATATTTTTTCGGGATGCTGTTTCTGGGGTAGGAGAAGTGAGTTCGCTCATCAATTGTGCCTTTTTATACAAATGCGCCTGATTTTATCACGCATTTGCCAGAGACGAATTTTGCAGCGAATTTGTTCCCGCGGCATTAGCCGATCCAATTTGAGCGCGTTTTTTGATTGGCAACGGGCGGTGGGTAAACTTGCATGAATGTATCCGATTCTCCAAGCAGGCGGAAGATGGCTCCCAGAATGCCGCGTCGCATTTGGCTGCCTCCTTGCGAGGCGTGACAGGCGCTAGCCAGGGTCTTTTTTTGTGCAACTGACGTGTAGTCAATGCGGACATGGGTCGGAAAATGGACGTTTGCCAGTGATTCGAGGTCTATATCGCCGTTGCGGCCCCATTTTTTGGGGTTTTTCCCGACGAGCCGAATTAGCATAACGGCGAATCGTAAAAAGCCGCGCGGAATGGTGTGGAAGTAGAGTTGGGCTGGTTGAAATGGTGCGCCAGCTTGCGGGTAGAAAGCTGGGTTGGCGGCATTTTCAAAGGCCAGTACCGTGGCCTGATGAATGTGAATATGATCGGGGTGGCGATAACCCCCGATGGGGTCAAAGGTTAGGACGATGTCTGGCTTCAAGTCACGCAGGTAATGAACCACTTTGGCAGCGACTTCGGAGATGGGCGCGTTGATTTGGGCATTGGGGTGCTGGTTGGCTGCCATGCCCGGCATGCCCGAATCGCGATAATCGAGAAAAAAGACTTTTTTTAGACCGAGCTGTTGCGCGGCGCAGTGTAGTTCACTTTCGCGGAGTTCGGCAATCGAATCGAAGCCTGTCAGGTGCTGCGGGGCAACTGTTCCGGCTTCACCGCGGGTGGCGCAAATCAGGTAAACGTCGTGACCCTGTCCGGCGTAAAGGGCGAGTGTGCCGCCCATGCCAAAGGATTCGTCGTCGGGGTGGGCCAGGGCGGCCAGAATGATTTTCTTGTGGGCCATGCTGTCTCCAGTTTTAATTTGGACGAAATAAGTCTTGATTATATAGGTTTTGTTGGAATATAAAAAGCGGCGCAAGGCGAAAGGCCTGCGCCGCTTTGGTGTTGGGTGGGGTTAGGAGCGAATATCGAGAATTTCTTTGACGTGGGGCTGGATGGCCTGTTTGACTTGCTCTAGACTCATGCCCTGTACTTTGAATGTGACCATTTTGTTGGAGGTATCTTCGCCGGTGAAGACGCCAAAAGCGACAAAGTTGCCTTTTTGGTCGGCGATGGCTTGGGATACACCTGCCAGTACGCCGGGTTGGTCGTTGAGCAGGGCGGTGACGCGCACGCCGGTTTCGCGCGCGCCCATTAGTTCGAGCAACATTTTGAACAGGTCGGTTTCGGTGATGATTCCGACAACATAGCCATCGCGCATGACGGGCATTCCGCCGATTTTGTTATCGGCCATGATGCGGGCGGCTTGTTCAATGGGGGTGTCTTCGGTAACGGTCATCACGTTTTTGGTCATTAAATCGGCTACTGTTATTTTGCTAAGTAGATAATTCATTTCCCAGATCGAGAGGGTGGTTGCTGAAGAGGGGGATGCGTTTAGCAAGTTTCCTTCAGTAACAATTCCCACCAGTTTGCCGTTTTTGACGACGGGTGCGCGGCGAATATGTTCTTTTTTGAATGTGTTTACTGCTTCGGTAATGGGCATATCGGGGCTAATGGTAATAACCGGTTTCGACATTCTTTCGCCTACGAGCATAAGAGCCTCCTTGGAGTTGATTCGGGTTGGAAGAGAGTTTTCTAATTATACTGCTTGCCCGTCAATCTGACGCTTGGCTTAAGGCAGTGGGTAAAGTAAGTTGGATGTTCGGGCATCTTCAGGCCAAATGATGTGATTGACCAGAAGGCCATCTGCATTTTTTTGCCATTGCGTGTAAATAATTTTCTTGCCAATTTGCATTCCGTGCAAGCTAGATGAGCTATCAAAGCGAATTGGGCCAAAAAAAGTGATCATGTCCATCTCTTCGAGAGCTTCTTGAATTTTTTTCTGATCCAGAGAGTTGGCTTCGAGTAGCGCTTTTTCAAGAATTAGGCCAGCGGTATAGCCTCCAGCGGCAAGATAGGTGGGTTCTTCCAGGTAGCTGGTTTGGTAAGCGAGATTAAAATTATCCACGCCGGGACCAAAGGTCTTTAAAAACCTGACTTGAGGTGTCCATTGGCCGAGGCTTATGATGCCAGTTGCGGCTTGGCCCAGGCTGGCAAACCCTGGTTCGTTTGGGGCCGCCAGAATGACCATCATTTTTACATCGAGTGCGTTTTCAAAGGCTTGTTTTACCAGTGCTTGTCCATCCAGTGCGTGTCCACCGCCCAATAAAGCATCGGGCGCAAGAGCTTTGATTTTTTGAATGATTTCTACGAAATCAGTTGTTGCGCTGGGGTAGCTTTCAAGAGCGACGACCTCAAACCCGCGGGTTTCGGCATATTTTTTAAGTGAATAAGCAACCGAGATGGAGAAGGTCTCGGTTTCATGCACAATCGCAATTTTTTTCGCAGCAGGGTCTTTTTGTGCCAGTAAATCGAGGACACTGAACAGGTACTTATTGGTCGGAGCGTAAACCTGGTAGATATTTTGATAGCCTCTTTTGAAAGTGGTTTCTGATTCTACGCCTGGCGCGATCATTATTTTCTGGTATTTATCTGGCACATGCGCTACAAAATCCATCAATTCGGAAGAATACGGGCTAAAAAAGAAATCGACATTATCTTCCAAAACTAAACGGTCATAAATTGCTTCCACTTTGGCGCTATCTGATTGATCATCGTAAAATTTGGGTTCAAAAGTAAGGATTGTCCCATCTTTGAGCACCAGTCCGCCACGTTGATTGACCTGATTCATCCAGAGCAGGATTCCGTTGGTTTGTTTTTGCGATTCGTCTTTTAGGTTGCCACTTAGAGATGTAGAAAAACCGATTAAAACATTGCGGGTGACCGGGCCGCTGGTGGCCGTTATTTGAGGCTTGGATATTACGGTTGGGGCAGGGTTGGTTTGCGGGGCGCAGCTTGCCAGAAGAATTGAAACCAATACCATTCCACTGAAAAACAGACCTGATTTTTTCATGCTGTACCTCCTTGTTGTTGTGTAATTATTCTTTGCCAATGACGCTAGAATGTTTTGACGGTATTGAAAATGGTTTTGCTGTTTTTAGCTTTCAAAGCGATAACCAATGCCGCGCTCGGTTTGGATATATTTGGGCTGAAGTGGGTCTTTTTCAACTTTTTGGCGCAATTTTCCCATGTATACCCGCAAATATTCGGCCTCGTCGCCGTATTCTGGCCCCCACACGTTTTGTAAAATGGCGCGGTGTGAGAGGGTTTTTCCGGTATTGCGCATGAGATAGACCAGTAGATTAAATTCGGTTGGAGTCAGGTCAATTTCTTGGCCGAGGATACTGACGCGGTGACGTACCAGATCGGCGGTAATTTCCTGGCAGACCAGGCTTTCTTGTTCGGGCATGGCGTCACTCCAGCGGGCGCGGCGCAAGACTGATTTGACCCGGCTGAGTAGTTCGCCGATGCCAAAGGGCTTGGTCAGGTAATCGTCTGCGCCGAGGTCGAAGGCTTTGATTTTGTCGCTTTCTTCGCCCAGGGCCGTCAGGATGATTACTGGAACGATGGAGATTTGGCGGATGCGGCGGGTGGTTTCCAGTCCGTCGAGGTTGGGCATCATAATATCGAGGATAACCAGATCGACGTGTTGAGATTGGAAGATGTTGAGTCCGTCCAGCCCATTGGAAGCAACTGTCACGTTGTAGCCGCGTACTTCCAGGTTGATGCGCACAAAGTCGCGCAGTGATTTTTCATCATCAATGACAAGAACAGCAGGCAGATTAGGCATAGTTTACAGGGTTGTTATGAGGGTAAGTGGGATAGAAAACGCGATGCAGGCTCCGCTGGCGCGTGGTTCGACCCAGATTTCGCCTTGATGGGCGTGAACCAGGCCGCGGCAGATGGCAAGTCCCAGCCCGGTTCCGCCGGCCCCGCGTGAAAAAAGGTTGTCGATGCGGTAGAAGGGGTCAAAGATGCGCTCACTTTGCTCGGCGGCAATACCGGGGCCGTTGTCTTCTACTCGAAAGATGAGTTTATCACTAACACGAGTGATATTGAGCAATATCAGCACTTGCTCTCCGGCATATTTGGCGGCGTTTTCAAATAAATTTCGTAAAATGGTTTCGAGACGGGCCGGGTCGGCGTATAGAATTGGCAGGTCTGGCTCAGGGATAATCTGTAATTGGTTGGTGGGGGAGCTGAGTGAGCGCGAGGCGGCGCGCTGGATGATTTCTTCCAGTTTACATTCGGTGGGTTGAATGCTCAGGCTACCGGCCTCCAGCCGGGAAAGGTCGAGTAAGTTGTTGACGAGATTGCTTAATCGGTCGGCTTCGGCGGAGATAATGGTGAGAAATTCGCGGGTGGATTCGCGGTCCCATTGAACATCTTCAGCCAGGAGCGTGCTGGCGTAGCCCTTGATTGCGGCCAGGGGGGTGCGTAATTCATGTGAGACGGTGGAAATAAGATTGGTTTTCATGCGGTCAATTTCGCGGTCGGCGGTGATGTCTTGCAGGATGATGCCGCGCCCGATTGAGATATTGCTCAGGTCGGTGACGTTAAAGGCGTGCAGACGCAGGAAAATTTCGCGGTTATTTATCATGGCTTTGATTTCAATGGCGCGGCTTGGGTTTTCGTTCAGGTTTTTTTCAACATCCTGACGAATGGTTTCGGGTTGGTTTAGCTGGGCCAGGATGCGTCCCAAAATGCGTGAGACGGTTGTTTCGGACAATTCTGTGCTGGGCAGGTCTGAAAGTTCGCTGATGCGGCGATTGGTATAGAGCACATTGCCGCGCAAGTCGCCCAAAATTAGTCCATTTTGCATTGATTGGATGAGGGCTTCGAGGCGGCGGGTCTGTTCTTTGAGGCGCTGGTCGGAGCGGGCGTAAAGGGCGGCGTTTTCCATCGCCATGGCGGCGTGATTGGCAAAATTTGCCAGGAGTTGTATCTCGCTTTTGCTAAACTCGTAGGGTTCCGGGTGAAAAATAAGCAGGGCCGAGGTGGGATTGTAGGCGGTTTTTAAGGGAACCGCCAAAACCGAGCGATAGTCTCCATCTCGTGAACTGGGCAAGAGCGGCGCAAAGTCTGGGTCAGTTTCTGTATCGACAATTTGAACTGGTTTGCCAGACCGAATGGCGCGCATGGTGGCGGAAGGCGAGTTTTTGGGTTCAATAATGGATTCTTCTATATACTGTTTCGAGAGCCCGCGGCTGGCGCGCACTCGAAACAATCCCGATTTTTCGTCCAGCGCAAAGATGGCGATTTTACTGACGTTCATGAGGCGACCAACTTGTTCCAGGATGCGATCGAGTACAATTTTTGTATCCAACGATGAAACAACGGCCTGGCTGGTTTCTAGCAGCGTGGCTTGTTCGTTCATACGCGCATGAATTGATTTTTCCATGCGGATCAGGCTGATAATTAGTTCTCCTAGCTGGTCGTCACGCTGCGCCATTTCGGATAGGCGGGTGCGCTGCCGGGGTTCGATTTGCTGATCTTCGCCAATTAATTGGCTGATGGTTGCCAGGTGTTCGACCGGTTTTAAGACGCGCTGATCTAAAACACGCCAAAATAGAATACCAATCCCGGCAAAGGCTAAAAAGACGGTCAGGGTGATGGTACGCAGGGAGTCTTGCTGAGAAAAAGCAATTGCGGTTGGCCGGGTTGCGACAATTGTCCAGCGCAGGTTTGGTAGGGGCGCGTAGACGTAAAGACGTTCTTCGCCTGCGGTGTCTTTGGCGATCTTGGTGCCAGTTTCGCCCATTAGGATGTTTTTTGCCACGGAGGGCATAATATTGTTGATGCCCGTTAGTAATTTTTCCATTTCTGGGTGGGCCACAACGTGCCCGGTTTGGTCGATGATAAAAATTTCGAAGTCTTTTTCTTCGCCCCGTTCCTCGATTGTTTTTTGCAGGGTGCTGCTAAAGTCTTCTAGTTTAATATTGGTGGCTATAATTCCTAAAAATAAGCCATCTCTGGTGTGCAAAGGCATTACGGCCGTGGCTACTGGCAGTTGGGTGGTGGGAGAAATACGGCCTTCAGAGATGAAGGCCGCTTCACTGCGGCGCGCTTTTTGGAAATAGGCTCGAAACGAAAAATCGTTACCAATTGTGGAGATAGCCCCCGCCGGAAAGTGATAAATCATCACCCCTTCTTCATCCAGGCGGTAAATCAGGTTAATATCGGGGCGGCTGCCTTGAATGATGGTGAAAAGAGCTTGCATTCCTTCAATATTTCCGGCGCGTACTGCCGGGTAATAACTTAGCTGTTCCACTGCATTCAGGGCATTGCCTATCGAAAGGTCGGTTTGTTCAGCAATCGCACGTACGAGCGCTAGATCGCGGGCAATAACTTCATTTTCGATGCGTTGGCTTTCGACCAGGTCGAAGACCACAATAATACTCAACGCTGGAATGACCAGCAACAGGTACAAAATCAAAAGTTGCAGGCCAAAATTGCGGCGAATTTTTAGGCCAAGTGACTTCATAAAGGCGGGTTCGAAAAGAGATATATTACCCGCGCCATGTGTCGGGCATGTTTGAGATATAAATCGAGCCGAATATTTTCATTGGGGGCATGGGCGCGGGTGTCAGGATACCCTAAACCGGCAGTTGCCACCGGTAAACCGAGCTCATGCACAAATGGGTGGTTTGGCCCGGAACCGCCCACCATGGGCACAATTTCCATTTTTGCTTCGTATATTTCTTCGGCGCTCTCTACTACGATCTTGATAAACGGATCATCGGGATCGGTGCGGGCTGCTGGTTCGCCGCCCAAAAAGGTGATTTTTATATCTTTGAAGCCTTGCTCGTCCAGGTGACTGCGCAATAGCAAAAGGCATTTTTCTGGCGATTGGCCGAGCGCCAGCCGAAAATCCACTTTGGCCGAGGCCTGGGCCGGTAGGACGGTTTTTGAGCCAGGCCCCTGATAGCCGCTGGTTAGGCCGCAGATGGTGCAGGTTGGCTCAAAGACTTCGGCCATGGTCAGTTCCACTCCGCCCGTGAGGCCCTTGAGAAAATGCTCGACCCCGTAGCGTGATTTGTACTCCCAAGCCGGGTCGGGTAGGGCCGACATCAGTTCGCGGTCGCGCGGAGTGGGTGGCAGAATATCGTCGTACCAGCCGGGGATGAGAATGCGCTCATCTGGCCCTTTTAGCGTGGCTAAGGCCCAGGTTAAGCGCCAGGCGGCATTCGGGAAGATGGAACCGCCCAGGCCCGAATGAACGTCACTGTTGGCTGTTTCGGCGGAAAGTTCCACATAGCAGATTCCCCGTAATCCCAAATATTGCATGGGGATTTCGCGTTCATCGACGCCGCCAAATTCCCAGATGCAGGCTTCGGCGCTGAGTTTCTCTTTGTTTTGCTGGATAAAGCCGTGCAGGTGCAGGCTGGAGGTTTCTTCTTCACCTTCGATGATGAATTTGATGTTGCATGGCAGTTCACCATCGGCGGCCAGAATGGCATCGATGGCGTGCAGGCGGGCGGTGAGGTGGCCTTTGTCATCGCTGACGCCGCGCCCATAAAGTTTTCCTTCCCGCAGGGCTGGCTCGAAAGGTGGCGTTTCCCAAAGTTCGAGCGGTTCAGCGGGTTGAACATCGTAATGGTTGTAGAAGAGTAGGGTTTTGTCGGTTTTGCCCTTGCGTTCTGCAAAAACAACCGGTGCGCCATCAGTTGGAATGATTTCAACCGAGAAGCTGCGTTTTGTGAGCATTTGACCGACCAGTGCGGCGCATTCTTGCAGGCCCCAGTTTTGAGCTGCTACGCTGGGTTGGGCAACCAGAAGTGAAAGTTCGGCAATGCTTTCTTCGAGGTGGTTTGTGAGGTAGGTTTCAACAGTTGTCAGGTCGGTCATGGAAGAAATCCTGTTTTACTGAAAATTGAAGAGCCAGCTCAGAGAGAGTGCTCCAAAATAGGCGATTGCAGTCATTTTGATGAGTTGTCCAACCCAGGCGGCTAGTAGAAATTTCCAGAAGGGTAATTTGAGTGCGCCCGCTGCAATGGAGGCTAGATCGAAAAAAGGATTGGGAATGGCGGCCAATACTGTGACGGCGATTGCGCCGTAGCGCCGGATGAATGGTTCGAGCCTAACGTAGATGTCCATGCGCTCGATGACACTGCGTCCGCCAATCCCGGCCAGATAGCCTGTAATTTCACCAATCGCTGCGCCACAAGCGGCAGCCAGGGCGACGCCCAACGGGTGAAAAACGCCCGCCATGCTAAAAACAATCGCCAGCCCCGGCGCGGGCAGTAGTACCGTGGCGCTGGAAAGCATGGCGATCAGAAAAATGCCGGGATAGCCAAAGACGGCCAGTTCGGCGGCGCGGTCGCGCACGCTAAAAACAAAGGCGGTGATGGCGAGAAAAGCCAAAAAGCTTAATCCGCGCAAAATCATGGTGCGCATTGGGGTTGTTTTTTGTTTTTCCATGATTTTGCGCGGCTTTGGAAGTTATTCTTCGCTGATGACGATGTTTTGAATTTTTACGCCGTCATATTCCGGGCGCATTGGGTCGCGGGGTGGGATGGACAAGAGCACATTCATTCCCTCTATGATGTGGCCGAAGACGGTGTGTTTATCATCCAGCCAGGCGGTTGGGACGTGGGTGATGAAAAATTGAGAGCCGTTGGTTCCGGGGCCGGCATTTGCCATCGAGAGAATGCCGGGCTTGTCATGGCGTAAGCTGGGATTAAATTCATCGGCAAAACGGTAGCCAGGGCCGCCGCGGCCTGTTCCAGTCGGGTCGCCGCCTTGTACCATGAAATCGGCGATGACGCGGTGAAAGATGGTTCCGTTATAAAAGCCTTCGCGGGCTAAAAAGACAAAGTTGTTAACCGTCTTTGGGGTTTTATCGGCAAATAATTCCAATACTAAAGTGCCTTTTTCGGTTTCGATCGAGGCTTTATATTTCTTTTTAGGGTCAATCACTATCTGGGGCGGGGTGCTCCATTGTTTCATAGTCATTTCTTCTCCTTGGGGGTTGAGTTATTCGTTTCGTAGCATTTCTTCAACGCGCGCAACGACCATGTCCAGCGCTGGGATGTTGAAACCGCCTTCGGGCATGATGATGTCGGCGTAGCGCTTGGACGGTTCAACAAATTCCAGGTGCATGGGGCGCACGGTTTTCATATATTGGTGGATGACAGATTCGGTGGTACGGCCACGTTCGGCGATATCGCGTTCCAGGCGACGGATGAAGCGCAAGTCAGAATCGGTATCGACAAAGATTTTAATATCACAGATTTCGCGCAGTTTTGGTTCAACATAAATCAAAATGCCTTCGACAATAATTACCCGGCGCGGGGCAATGAGAATTGTCTTTTCGGTGCGGCTGTGTTTTGAAAAATCGTATACAGGAAGTTCCACCGCCTCGTACTTTTTGAGCTGTTGAACATGCTGGATGAGCAGTTCAGTTTCCAATGAGTTGGGATGATCAAAATTGACTTCTGCTCGCTGGGCAGGAGGCAGACCGCTCAGGTCTTTGTAATAAGCATCGTGGGGCAGGTAAGCAATCCGGGATGGGCCGACACGATTTAGGATTTCTTGGGCAACGGTGGTTTTCCCGGAGCCAGAACCACCAGCGATACCGATAACGAGTGGGTTGGGTTCATTCATAGCTGAATTATACCCGCTCGGCTTTGACGGAACCCCTGGTTTTGCACTTGAAAACAAAACGCGATTCTTGCAAAGAATCGCGTTTTGTGAGGGGTTTATCGCTTTACATTGCCGTCATGTAGGCGAGCGCCACTGCGCCAGGCCCCACATGCGTTCCAATGACCGGGCTGAGTTCGGTCATCAGCGTTTCTTCTGCTCCAATGCGCTGGGTTGCTTTTTCTAGCACGGCTTTGGCATCAGCGCTAGAATCGGCATGGAGTGCGGCCAATTGAATTTTTCCTTTACCAGCGGCGCATTGTTCGGCCACCAATTCTACCAACCGGTTTAGGGCCTTGTCTTTGGTGCGAACCCGTTCCAGCGCTTCCAATTTTCCATTGTTGATGTACAAAATTGGTTTCATATTAAGCGCTGTTCCCAGAAAACGCTGGGTGCCGCTAATGCGCCCGCCGCGATGCAAAAACTCTAGCGTATCAACCACAAAGTAAATCCCGGTGCGCTCGCGGGTTTGCTCTGCAAATTGTTTGCATTCTGCCAAAGAAAGACCCTGTTTGGCGGCGCGGGCGGTTGCCAGCGCCTGAAAGCCCATTGCCATGGTAGTGCTGCGGCTATCAACAATTTCGATGCGATCTTTGTCTTTTTCCACCAATTCTTTGGCTTGCAACGCAGATTGGACAGTGCCAGACAAACTGGCCGAGATGAAAATTCCAAGCACATCATAATCATTGGCCAGTAACTGTTCAAATTTTTGCTTCATCAAGCCCACCGCCACCTGTGAGGTGGTGGGCATTTTCTGGGCGGTTTTTAGCTTGTGATAAAAAACATCGGGAGTAATCGTTATACCGTCTTCGTAGGTTTCTTCGCCCCAAATTACATTTAAAGGAACTGTGTGTATTTCTTCAGCTTGCAGGTTGGCGGCGGGCAGATAGGCGGTGCTGTCGGTTAGAATGGCTACTTTTCTCATGGGTTTCTCCGGGAACTGATTTTGGCTGATTATAACCCAGCCATATAGGCGATACCGATTGTCCCCGGCCCGGTATGGGTTCCGACGACGGGGCTGAGTTCAGACTGGATGGTTTCTATTACATCCAGACTCTTACCAACGGTAGACATCACTGCTACCGCATCTGCGCTGGCGTTAGCGTGTAGAGAAGCCAGGCGAATGGGTGTTTTGCCTTTGCATTGCTCTACGATAATCTCTGCCAGTCGATCCATTGCCTTATCTTTGGTGCGAACTCGTTCCACCGCCTCCACCTTACCGTTATGGACGGTAAGAATAGGCTTCAGGTTTAGCGCGGTGCCGAGTAATCGCTGCGCCCCGCCAATGCGCCCGCCTCGATGTAAAAATTCGAGTGTATCAACCATAAAATAAACACCCGTAGCCGAATAAGCCTGCTCGGCCAGTGTTTTGCATTCTGCCATGTCTGCCCCTTCGGCTGCTGCGCGCGCAACCGCCAAGACCTGAAATCCGGCAGACATGGTGGTGGTATTGGTATCAATCAGCTCTATTTTGCCCTGACCACTCGCTAGCGAGGCGCGGCCCTGAATGGCCGACTGAAGGGTTCCAGAAAGCTTGGAGCTAAGAAACATGCCTAAAACCTCGTAGCCCTCTGCCAGAAGGCGCTCAAAGGCACTCTTCATATTAACTACCGAAACTTGCGAGGTGGTTGGTAAGGTTTTTGATCCAGCCAGTTTGCGATAAAACTCCTCTGGCAAAATATCGACCCCGTCCTCATACATTTTCTCTCCCCAGATTAAAACCTGGGGAACCACTGTGATGTTATAGCGTTGGCGATATTCATCGGGAATATAAGATGTACTGTCTGTTACCAGGGCCACTTTTGCCATTTTTCCTCCAAGGGTTATTTTATAAACCTTTAAAACCCTGGGTTATGCCTTTCGTTACTCTTTGTTAAGATTTTTTTCATCTTTATGTGAAACAAATCTGTAAAACAAAGTGCTTTTTTGCAAAAAATTGATTGACTTCGAGAATCTCACATGCTACAATAACTCAATCCCAGATTTTGAGTGAGTATAGTGCCTAATCCTCGTAAACCTTTACGAATAAATGTCGGTTTTTTGATTAATTCGCCCATTGGCATTTACCGCGAACTTTTCTTTGATTCGATCTCAGTCACATCGGATGATGGCCTCACCATCAGCGACATAGAAGGTGCAATCAAAATCAGCCGCACTCCTCAAGGGCTATTTGTAGAAGGTCAATTTAGCGGTTTTGTCCCCCTTGAGTGTGTGCGTTGTTTAAATGATTATGTTCAACCGCTGCATTGGGAATTTTCCGAATTATTTGCTTTTACGCGCGATAACATCACAGAAGCGGGGTTACTTGTGCCAGAAGATGCTCATATCGATTTACAGCCCATCATCCATGATTTTGCCCTGGTTGAAGTTCCCATTCAACCGATTTGCAAACCAGATTGCCGGGGCTTGTGCGTGGAATGCGGCCAAAACTTGAACGAACTGGATTGTGGGCATCGGCTTCCGGACGATGCCCCATTTTCTGCGTTGAAAAATTTTCTCGACCCCAAAGAATAATTAATCCAGCTTTTGCAAAGTACCAGCGTCGAATGCTCAGCGTGGAGGATTACATGGCACACTCGGAACGATATGGACGACGCACAGAAGCCTTGCACCTTTTGCTTGAAAAAGCTGGGGTACAAGGCTATTTGACAACCGACGATCTAATCGAAGCGTACCCCGATGTTAACCAGGATGCCGAACGTTTAACCGTGCTTTTGACGACGCTGCGCCGGCGTGGCGTGGATGTGTTCGACGCTGAAGTGGGTCGTGACGCGGCCGTTGACGAAACCGAAATTCCTGAATTTGGCTCTGAAACCTGGGCTAACCCGGCTGAAGGCGGCTCCGAAGATAACACCGGCCTTTATTTGCGCGAGATGGCGCGCGTGCCTCTACTTGGGGCAGTGGAAGAATTGGAAATAGCCCACGCTATTGAAGCGGGCCGCTCTGCCAGTTCCCGCCTCAAAGCGGTGGCCAACCTTTCGGTAGAATCCCGCCAAGAAATAGAATATGCCATTGCGCATGGGCTTTCAGCCCGCGAACATCTCATCAAAGCCAACACCCGGCTTGTCGTTAGCATTGCCAAACGCTACATTGGCCGGGGAGTAGCTTTCCTTGATCTCATTCAGGAAGGCAACCTGGGTCTAATGAAAGCTGTCGAGAAATTTGAAGCAATTCGCGGCTTTCGCTTTTCCACCTACGCCACCTGGTGGATTCGCCAAACCATTACGCGCGCCATTGCCGATCAGTCCCGCACCATTCGCCTGCCGGTTCACATGAGCGACAAGATTCGTCAAATTTACAAAGTGACTCACGATCTGGAGCAGCGCCTGGGACGCGCCCCAGAATTGGACGAAATTGCCGAAGAAACCCAGCTTACCCTACAAAAACTTCAGTGGATTATGCGCGTCACCTGGCAGCCCATCTCGCTTGAAAGCCCGGTTGGAGACGATGACGAATCAGAACTGGGCAATTTTGTAGAAGATGAAGTTAGCCCCAGCCCCATTCAAAGCGCTTATCAAGCGATGCTGCGCGACAAACTTAATGAAATTTTGCAAGACATGCCCCCACGTGAAGCGCGTGTGTTGCGGTTACGCTTTGGCCTGGATGACGGCATCGAATACACCCTCGAAGAAGTCGGCCAGAAATTTGGCCTGACGCGCGAACGCATTCGTCAGATAGAAGGCAAAGCCTTGCGGCGCTTGCGACACCCGCGCCGGGTGCGCCAATTGCGCGATTATTTATAGCGCGTCCAAAATTGATCACCTTGTAGTAAAATAGCGCCATGTCTGCTTTTTTCTTGATGTCCATGCCCATCCCGACTCATTTGCAGTTCACCGCCAGATGAACTGCGGTGACGGTTTGCGCCGCCTGACCAATGCTGGCAAAAAGCCAGCATTTTTATTTCCCGGAGGGTCTTCCCATGCCTGAAAACATACTCATCGCCATCGCCTGGCCTTACGCCAATGCCGAAATCCATGTGGGTAACATCACCGGTTCACACCTACCCGGCGATATCACCGCGCGCTACCACCGTCTAAAAGGCAACAAAGTCCTCATGGTCAGCGGAACTGATTCGCATGGCACGCCCGTCACCATTCGCGCCGACGCCGAGGGTAAATCGGTGGAAGAAGTTTACAAGTTTTTCCACCACAGCTTTTTGGATGTTTTTCAAGGCTATGGCATCACCTACGACCTATTCACCAGCACCCACACCGAAAACCACTTTAAAGTATCTCAAACCATTTTTCTGGCCCTGCGCGAAAATGGCTACCTTTACACTGAAATCCGCCCGCAATGGTATTCTCCCGCCGCTGGTAAATTTCTTCCTGATCGTTATGTTGAAGGCGTTTGCTATCTCTGCGGGTTCACGGGTGCCCGCTCCGATCAGTGCGACCAATGCGGCAACGTGCTTGAACCCGAAAAACTAATCAACCCTCATTCCAAAATCGACAATTCCACCCCCGAACTGCGCGAAACCGAGCACTACTTCCTCGATCTCTCCAAGCTCGAAGTCAAAGTGGCCGAATTCCTCCGCGCCCGCAAATCATACTGGCGCGAAACCGTCAGCGGGCAATCGCTCGGTCAAATCGAAAGCGACGGCCTTAAACCGCGCCCCATCACCCGCGATTTGGATTGGGGCATCCCCGTTCCGGTGCAGGGGTGGGAGCACAAATGTATCTACGTTTGGTTCGAAGCAGTCATCGGTTATCTCTCGGCTGCTATCGAATGGGGCCAGGTATCGGGTAGTGGCGAAGCCTGGCGCGAGTGGTGGATCAATCCCGCCGCCAAATCTTTCTACTTTATCGGCAAAGACAATATCTTTTTTCATGCCGCCTGGTGGCCGGCCCAGCTAATGGGCGCTGGTTCAACTTTTATGAAACTCTTTGCCGGTGACGAAGTGCCTCTTACCCTGCCCTACGATGTGCCCGCCAATCAATTCATGAACCTGGAAAATGCAAAAATCAGCGGCTCGCGCAATTGGGCTGTTTGGGGCCGTGATGCCCTGACCCGTTACGACCCAGACGCGCTGCGCTACTACCTGACCGTGAACATGCCAGAAGCCAAAGATAGTGACTGGACCTGGGAAGAATTTGTGGCCCATAACAATAACGAACTGGTTGCCACTTGGGGCAACCTGGCAAACCGGGTACTCTCCTTCGCCTTTAAACATTGGGATGGACATGTGCCGCCGGTGGAGGTTACCATGCTCCGCCCCGCCGATTTGAGCCTGCTGGCCGTTATCGATGATGGCTTCAACACTGTCAGCGGCTACTACAAAACCGTCAAAATACGCGAAGCCCTGCGCGAAGCTCTGCGCTTGGCGACAGAAGTGAATCGTTACCTGGATATTCACGCGCCCTGGACCGCCATCAAAACTGACCGAGATTCTGCCGCCCTGACGATTTACACAGCCTTGAAGGCGATTGATTCGCTCAAGGTTCTTTTTGCGCCGGTGTTACCCTTTTCTAGTGAAAAACTGCATACCTTTTTCGGTTACGAAATTCCCCTGTTTGGTGAACAATACACCCAATCGCTGACCGACTCATTGGGCGAACACACCGCTTTGCGTTACAAACCTGCTCAGCCCAACCTACCCAATCAATGGCTGCCTAGCCAACTGCAACCGGGTCAAACCCTCTTGCAGCCCGCGCCCCTTTTTAAAAAATTGGACGAAAAAATTGTCGTGCCAGAAGAAAAAGCCCGTCTTGGCCAATAAACTTACTGTTTCCAGGCCACAACCTGATTTCTACCGGCAGCTTTGGCTACATAAAGGGCCTGGTCGGCCTGAATGAGCAGGGCCTCCGCGCAATCTCCATGAGTTGGGTAGACGGAAATGCCAATCGAAATAGTAGCCCCGTCGGGTTTTTCCTTACCAGGACTGAGAACGCCCTGCGAGGCAAAGGCCAGCCGTATCTCATTGGCTCGTTTTTGCGCAATTTCCAGGTTCGTATCAGCCAGTAAAATTACAAACTCCTCGCCGCCGTAACGGCAGGCTACATCACTATTGCGAGTATATTGGCGTAATAGTTTTCCGAGCATTTGCAACAGATCATCGCCGGTTTTGTGTCCATGGGTGTCGTTAAATACTTTGAAATGATCGATGTCGAGCATCATCACTGAAAGGGAAGATGCTTTTTTGCGCATTCGATTAATTTTTTCCCCAAAAATCTCATCGAGATAGCGACGGTTGTATAAGCCGGTTAATGCATCCCGGATTGCTTGTTCTCTTAGTTCTCCCTGAAGCGACTCCACTCTTGTCAGTTGAATTTGTAATTCCTGATTGGTGTGTTCCAAAATTTCCTGGTCTTTGCGGCGCTCGTGGATTTCTTTTTGGGCTGCTTCGTACAATTGGCTATTTTCAATAGCAATGGCGGCCTGGGTGGCAATGGTTTCGATCAGCCGAATTTGTTCGGGGGTATAGCTATTTGGCTCATAAGTTTGCATGGAAATGACCCCCATCACTTTGTCGCGTACAATCATAGGGATGCCTACATAGCAGCGGGTGGGGTTTCCGCCGATATGAATAATCTGATATTTTCTGGCGATCTCAGGGTTAGTGGTGTTTGGCAGATAGAGCGATTTACCCTGGGTGATAATTTCACCTGCCAGGCCGGGGCTTAACCGAATGTCTCTGGTTGCGATGGTTTTAAATTCTCCGTTGTCAAAAAACAAAGGATGATAAATGGTATGCTTACTCTCATCATATAGGGCGACATAAAAAGCGTCCATAGGTAAGATTTGCTTGCATTTATCCAGCAAATTGCGCAAAACGTGATTAAGATCTAGGTTGGTTGAAAGTTGCAAGCTAATTTCATACAGCAGGGTCATTTCTTCGGCTCTGTGGCGGGTTTCCTCATACAGCCTGGCATTTTCAATGGCGCTGGTGGCCTGTGAAGCAATGATTTCAAGCGTTTGAATTTGTTCCTTGCTATAATTATTGGGTTCATAGCTTTGGACTGACATAACCCCAATGACTTGTTCGCCGCGCATGAGTGGGATTCCCAAATAACAACGCGCATGTTCGGTTGTGGTGTGATAGGCATCATATTGTTCTTGCGCTGCCGGATGTAATAAATCGGGCACAAAAATGGATTGACCTTTTTGGATTACATTCTGCGTGAGGCTGGAATTGGAACTTAAGTAAAAGGTAATATGAGGCAGCTCCCGGCCCTTGTCGTAAAACTTAATAAAATTGATGCGTTTCTCGTTTTCTTCGTATAGCCCAACCGAAAACACATCCATTTGGGCAATTTGTTTGCATTTTTCCAGCAGTGTATTTAAAACCAATTCTAAATTTAACCCGGCGGTAACAGCGTGGCTGGTTTCATAGAGAACTGCCAGTTGGTCAGCGTGTTGCCTTACTTCTTGTTCTGCGTGAATTCGTTCTTGTATCTCTTGTTGTGCCGACTGGAATAGATGCGCATTTTCAACGGCGATCCCAACATTGGCGGCAATGGTTGTCAGCAGCCGAACATCATTTTCGCTAAAAGCATTTTCCATTTGATAGTTTTGCAGACTAATAACCCCTAAGGCTTGTTTTCCGCTCATAATGGGCACGCCCAACCAGGTTTTAGGGTAGCCATAGTCATTTACGAAGACAGCCTTATGTCCCAAAGGGATGGCTTGTTTTACAAAATTGCTTGAAATGAGCAAATGTTTGCCGGTCTTGAGAATATGGGAAACCAGCCCCTCGCCAAACTTGAGCGGTGGCGGAACGACACGCTTGCGGTCTATTGTCCAATAAGGGACTTCTATGAAACCGGTGGCGCGGTTATGAAGCGCAACAAATACCGAGCGGGCATTAAAAAATTGTTCGAGCTGCTGGCCTACCAGTGAAACCAGCGTTGTCAGGTCTAATTGGGTGGCGGCGGCCATGCTGATGGTATTAATCATGTCTAATTCATCGAGACGGCGGTGAAGCAGCGTGTTGATTTCTTTGCGCGCTGTAATATCTTCTTTAATGGAAATATAGTTGATGACCTGGCCTTCTGCATCGAAGAGTGGCGTAATTAAAGTTTCTTCCCAGTAAAATTCTCCGTTTTTTCGGCGGTTAAGCAGGTCTGATTTCCAGATTTTTCCGGCTTTGATGGTGCTCCACATTTCGGCATATACGGCGGCTGGTGTTTTGTCCGACTTTAGCAGGCTGGTTTTTTGGCCGATCACCTCTTTGCTGCTGTACCCTGTCAGGCGGGTAAAAGAGGGGTTGATATATTGGATAATGCCATCTGTATCGGTAATAACGACACTATTGGGGCTTTGTTCCACCGCCAGGGCCAACTGGTGGATTTGTTCTTGCTGCTGCCTGTATTTGGTTATCTCTCGCAAGATAATCACATCGCTGGCGGGTTGATCGTTCTCTAGTTTGATGGGATTGATGGTCAGTTCGTAGATATTGACCGAATTGTTTTTTTGAATTTTTATTTCCCGCAGAAATAGACCTTTGTCATGGGCTTCAGCGCGATACAGCCCCCATTCTTTTATGATTTTTTCTACGGATGTGCCAATTGTGTTGTCTGAAAGCTCCAGGGCGGCGTGGGCAGCGCGGTTTAGATCGAGAATTTTGTGATTATGGTCTACGACCAGCAGCATTTCGTTAATTTGATCTAAGGTAATATCGCGCGTGATAGGATAGGTTAATAACCACTGATAGCGATAGATGGCCCAGCCGTTGAGTAAAACGGTTATAAATAATGTATGGGGTGGGTAATTATAGCTATTGAAAAAATCAAGATTGCCGGAATTAAAAAGGATTAAAGCGGCTGCCGGAATGAATTGCCCGATTCCCATTAACAACATGCGCTTGCGATACAAACCATAACTGTTTAGCAGGATATTAAACTCAATGCCAAAAATGCCAATACATATAATCGTGGCGTAGAGCAAAATAATCCAAAACCAAGGCCCATTCTCAAAGGTTAGGACAGGTAAAAAGCCATTGAGATTAAGTTGAAAATTGTGTCGAAAGTACGGGGAGAGAGTTGGAAGCCAGAGAACCGCCAAATTAAGCAGTGGAATGAGCAGCAGGAACCAGAGCCGGCGCGCAGAAAACCAGCCGCTTCGGCGTGCTTGAAATGTGGCCGCAACCAGAATGGAGATTGGGATAAAAGGCAAAATAGAGGACTTAATTTGTAATAAAGCTAACTTGGCTTGTAAGTTGACCGCCAGAACATCTAGCCCGCAAACTAGAGTGAACAGGCTGCATAAAAACATGGCAATGCTAAAAGGCGTGGCAAGTTGCAAGCCCCTGCGCCGCAAGAAGCTATAGATGCCAACGAAGATGAATAAAGTAGATGTAAGAAATAAATGAATCGCAAGCCAATTTGATAACATCATAGTTTATTATAAACAGTCTTGGGACTTTTTTTACAAAAAAAAGTCCCTCTACTTTGCAGAGAGGGACTTTTTTGCTTAAGCAGTACCAAATTGACGATCGCCTGCATCTCCCAAGCCGGGCACGATATATCCTTTTTCGTTGAGATGATCGTCGATGGCGGCCAGATAAATCGGCACATCAGGATGTTTGGTTTGCATTCGGGCAATGCCCTCTGGCGCACCAATCAGGCCGACAAATTTGATTTTTTTGACGCCCCAGCGTTTGAGCACCTCTACTGTGGCGGTAGCCGAGCCGCCGGTGGCGAGCATTGGATCGAGGATCAGGCAGACAGAGACGGTCGGTTCGGTGGGTAGTTTGTTGTAATATTCCACTGGCCGCAGAGTTTTCTCATCACGATATAAGCCGATGTGCCAGACCTCGGCGTGGGGCATGAGTTCCCAAATGCCTTCCACCATTCCCAGCCCGGCTCGTAAAATGGGAACCAGCCCAACTTTTTCTTTTAGCTCGTAGCCGGTCATTGTTTCCAATGGGGTTTGGACTTCGCGCGGGGTAATAGCAAGATCGGCAGTGGCTTCATAAACCATCAGCGCGGCGATTTCCTGCACCAGTTCGCGGAATTTTTTGGGTTCAGTGTTTATGTCGCGCAGGCGGCTCAATTTGTGTTTTACCAGCGGATGCTGTGACTCGAAAACGTTGGACATGCTAGCTCCTCAGAAATTTTGCTCGATTATACCCGTTTGCATTGGCGGGAGAGTGATTTTGGGAGTTATCCTTGCCGTAACAAATAGACCAGGCCCGCCCCAGTGGCGCAAGCCAGTAAACACACCACAGCGATAAAAATCAGGCAGCCGGGCAGCAGAGGCCGTAGCGCTGTCCAGCGCCAGTAGGTGCTGTAGGCTTGACGGGCGACTGGCTCGGCGGCTCGCAAAATTTTGACGGTATTCTCGGTGAAGGTGTCGGGAACCGGGGTGTTTTCGCGGGTAGCCTGCCGGGCGCTATCAAAAGGATCGAGTTTTCCCGGTCTGATTGGCGGTTGCGGGGCTGTGGCAGTTTTTTCCCAGCGTAAATCGTCTGGAATGGTGGTTTGGGTGGCGCAGAATGGGCAGGCCATCCGCTTCAGGTTGGGTTCTGGCATTATCGGTGCGCCACAGGCCGGGCAAGGAAAAGAATTGGGCATCGGGTTTGTTCTTTCTGAAATGCGAGCGCTGAATGGATTAGCCGACTTTTTTGATTCTCGCGGTCACATCCTCGCCAAATTTTTGAATTTGCGCCAGGATGAAGGAGGTCGGTTTGAGTGTATCATCTATAAGCAGTGGTGTTAAATCTATGCCGTACGAAAGCCCCAGGGCTGCATCGACGCCATGCGATTCGGAGTAGGTGGCATTGGCTTTGCGGCGGCCCATCGAAGCCAGGTCGTAGCGTTTTCCGCCGCAAATTTGCGAATCAAACACGCCTAAAAGCGCCGCTTGCAGGTTTTCGCGCGCAGTTACGTCAAAGCTAATCTTGTCGCTGTCCACCACCCAATCCAGGTTGCGCCAAACTTCGCAGCCATAGAGCTTTTCGGGGCGTTCGGTTTGAGGCAGGCGGCGGATGGCGGCGATTACTTTTAGCGCTACGCCGACATGGGTATCGTGTTTGTCGGCCAGATTGTGAGTATAGACAAATTGTGGGCGAGTGGCTTTGAGTAGGGCCAGAATATCTTGTACGCCGCGTTCGTCCTGGCCGTCTTTGATGCTTTTGCTGGGATAATCCAGCATAACCTGAGCAGAATATTCGCCTACAAAGGCCGCTTTGAATTGCTCTTTGAAGCGTACCCGGCGCATTTCTTCGTCGGTATAATTTTTGTACAGGTCATCCCGCGGTGAGCCGCGGCCATCGGTCACAACTACGCCTGTAAACCACAGTTTTTCTTGTTGAAAACAGGTCAAAATTGGCTCGGCGGCCATAATTTCGATGTCGTCCTGGTGGGCGGCCAGGCACAGGTGAGTGGTGCGGGCCAGGGCATTGTCTACCGGCAAACCGTCTGGCACATAAATTTCAGCGGTATCAAAATTAAATTTCATTGCTTCTCCTATAAAGTGGATCATATCAATCAGATGGGCAAATTCTACACCTTCTGCCGCAGGGTTTGGAGTGTTTTTGGGACTTTATGGTTTGATTTAGCTGAAGGCTGGCAAGCTGGCTGCCGCGATGGATTGACCGACCCGGCGGCTTTTCTCGTCGGGTAATTGAACATGGATGCGGGCGGCCAGTTCGGGGAATTCGGCGGCCAGCACCTTTTGGGCACCTTCCAGTAGCATCTCACCGCCGCGCCCGGAGGTGCAGCGTCCTAAAATAAGGACATGCTTGATGTCGTAAAATTCGGCGTAGTGTGCCAACCCATAGCCCAGATAAATGCCCATGCTTTCCCAAACTTTCAGCGCACCTGTATGGCCGGCTTCCAGCTTTTCTTGCACAAATTTTAGTTTTTCGGCATCCGTAATATCGGTTGGGATGTCTATTCCGGCGCGCGGGGCCAGCCGAAAGACGCATTGTTGCGAAAAATACTGTGAACCACACCCAATATCTCCCGACCATTCGTCTATGGCGGCAGTGGGGTTGTAATCGACCGGGGCAAAAGCCAGTTCATTTAGCCAGCCCAAAATATGGCCGTTCATATCCACATAGCCGGTGGCTTCACTCGAACCGAGCGCAATGCCTAAAATGCCGGTGTCTTCCAGAGACATAGACCCGGCCAGGGCGGTCACGTCACCATCGTTGATGACTTCCAGCGGTACCCCCAGTTCTTTTTGCAGGCGTAGGAACATATTGGTAATCTGACCGTAGTTTTCACGCGGGATATTGCGAAATAATGAAGCGACCATTGGGCGGTTGTCGATGTAAATTCCCGCTGAACTACCGCCAATCGCATCGACGTGTGGCATTTTTTCGGCGGCAGTTTTGAGCGCGGTCAAAACTTCATTGTAATGATAAGCCGGGTCGCTATGTTTGCGCGGCTCCCAAACCACTTCCTCACTGTAAACGGCTTCGCCATCAATGACGGCGCTCACTTTTCGGTCGGATGCGCCCAGATCGAAACCGATCCGACAGCCATTCAGGTGACGCCCCAGCGCTTTGCCACTTTCCTGCGCGGCAGGAACAGCCTGCGGGTCGCAGGAGACGATGCTAAAAACCTGCTCGTAGACTTGTTCGCCCATAAAGGCATAATCAAATTTGCGTTCCCCGTCTGGCGCATACAGTTTTTGCAGGTATTCGCCAATGTTGCGCGGTCCGCCGACGTAAACTTTAAACCCGCCTTTGGCCCATAGCAAAAATTTGACGATGCGTTCGGCATACGCCAGGTTTTCCAGTTCACGCGAATGCCCGGCAGGGAAGACAACCGTTTCAAAGCGTGAAACTTCACCGCGAGCGCGTTCCACTCCGATGATGAGCGGAACACCTGCCGCGGCTGCGGCGCGAAAGGCGCGATTTGCCAGCGCAGCCGGACGAAATTCTGGTTCCAGCGGTGGCGCGAATTTTGGTGTAATAAGTTGAATAGTTTTGGGCATGTGGGGGTCCTTGAAGATTGAAAAGGTGAATAATGTAAACGTTTACATTGGCGAATTCATTTTAACACATTTAGGAACACGGGAAAACCTATGCTTTTGGTTTGTTCCAGCGTGCCCACCATAACTGCCAGCGCAGGCGCGACCAAGCCTGAGCGGCGCAGGGCGATTGCATCTAAAATGAGGTAAAACTGGCTATCTTGCAATCAGGAGAA
>DYPU01000101.1 GCA_020719725.1 Anaerolinea sp.
CAGCGTTTATTGCTATTTTCGTGGCTCTGCACACGGTTTACACATGAGCCAAAATCTTTAGGGTCTCAAGAATGTTTGGGCCAATCACAATCCTATCAGCAAACTTGCCCGCCGAGAAGTTGCATTTGTGACCTTTGCGCTTTGACATTCGACAGGTATACCCCACCCAAAGTGGTATAATACGCGACCTTTTCCCTTTTTCCCACAAACAGGAGAGTCATGAACCCCTTTCCTTATCGACGCATCATCGTCATCGGCGTCACCAGCGCCGGAAAATCGACTCTGGCCGAAATGCTGGCCCAAAAACTTGGGCTGAAATTCATCGAACTGGATGCCCTGTACTGGGAACCCAATTGGATGAACGCTGCGCGGGATGTTTTTCGTCAGCGCGTGGCAGCCGCCACCTCCAGCCCAGCCTGGGCGCTGGCTGGCAACTACAGCGCCGTCCGCGATCTGACGTGGCCGCGCGCCGAAGCCATCATCTGGCTGGATTATGACCTGCCTACCGTCTTCTGGCGGCTGCTAACCCGCACCCTGCACCGCTGGTGGACGCGCGAACTGCTCTGGGGCATCAACCGCGAAACCCTGTGGAATCACTTCCGGCTCTGGTCAGACGAATCGCTCTTTCACTGGCTCTTCAAAACCTACTGGCGGCGCAAGCGTGAAATTCCGCAATTTCTGGCCCAGCCCGAACACGCCCATCTAAAAGTGCTTCACTTCAAAACCCCATCAGAAACGAAACACTGGCTCAACTCCATCCCATGAAAATCAAAATTCATCCCCGGCATTCAACTTTGCGGGCAATTCTACGCCCAGGTGGTGCAGCCATTGCTTGCAAGCCACTTTCCAACCCTTAAATACAGCGCCGCCCTGCTCGGTAGCGGCTCCGAAACCCTGGGGTACGATACGCCCATGTCCAGCGACCACCATTGGGGGCCGCGCGTCATGCTTTTCGTGCGCGAAGCGGATATGGTTCTGGCATCCCAAATTCAACAGAAACTGGCCGAAACCCTGCCCTACACCTTTTTGGGCTACTCAACCCACTTTTCGGAACCCGATCCAAACGACAGCGGCGTTCAACATTTGACGGTGGTGGACTCAGGCCCGGTCAATCACCGCGTCACGATTCAGACCACCCGCAGCCTGCTCTCTGAACAATTGGGCCTCACCACCGCCGAAAACCTTTCCCCCCTCGATTGGCTGGCCCTGCCTCAACAGAAATTACTAACCCTGATGGCTGGAGCGGTCTATCACGACGAAATTGGTCTGGCAGAATTGCGCCACCGTCTAAACTGGTATCCGCAAGATGTTTGGCTCTACCTGTTGGCTTCCGGCTGGGCGCGCATCGGACAAGAAGAACACCTGCTGGGCCGGGCCGGAATAGTTGGCGACGAAACCGGCTCGGCGCTGATCGGTGCGCGGCTGGTGCGCGATATTATGCGGCTGTGCTTTCTGATGGAACGCCGCTATGCGCCTTACGCCAAATGGTTTGGCACAGCCTTCAAACAACTAGACTGCGGCCCAAGTCTTTATCCAACCCTTAAAAAAGTATTGGCGGCCCGCACCTGGCAGAACCGCCAAAAACATCTCATCCCAACCTATGAATTCATTGCGCGCCAACACAACAAACTCGCTCTGACACCTCCCCTGCCCGAAACGACCCTTCCATTCTTTGGGCGGCCCTTCGAGGTGATTGCCGTACATGGATTTGCCGATGCGCTGCTGGCCCACATCCACGATCCGCAAATCCGCAGGCTGCCACTCATTGGCAGTATCGCCCAGTGGAGCGATAACACCGACTTGCTCGAAGCGCCCCAACTGCCGATCAAAATTGCAGGGCTTTACGCTACAAACGATTGACCTGATAAACCAAAATGACCAACCCCAACAAGAAATTAAGAATAAACATTCCGCCCGCCATCAGCCAATCACCAAAAATTGCCAGAAAGATGTTCAAGATCAGCAAAACCGCAATTACCACAATCAAACGTCGATTTTTTTCAAAGTCCAGGGGCCGGTGCGGGGTGTTCTGTAGCCATAACCGCCCGCCTAAGAACAGGGCAACCAGCACCACAGCCAGCCCCGCTCCTAAAAGCTGATTACCCGTCAGAAAGGGGCAATTGATCAACAAAATGCCACAATAATTTCCAAGCGCGGGCAAAGGTGAACTGGCTATCACAAAAACGCGGAATAGAATCAGCCGACCCCAGGCCGCATCCGAAGCGCCAACCAGCCATTCCAGCGGGTAAACCTGGCCCGGCCCAATTTCGATTTGGCGGTTATCCCGTTTAATCATGATGACCGAGCCTTCGGTTTGGCTGACTTGTAATAAAGTTTTGACATTGCGCGCGGAATCATTATAAATTGTGGCGGTGATACGGCCTTGCTGATTGGTGGTAATTGCCAAGGGGCAAATCAGGCTCAGTTTTTGGTCGGCTTCCAATCCGGTATTAAATAACGAGGCTTCCAGGTCAGCCCAGGCCAAAAAAAGCGCCAATAACAAGCCTGCAACCATGCCAAAAATATAGATTCCCATGCCCAAACGCGATTTTTGTTGTTGCGAAATATTCATCTTCAACTCCATCCTGATCCAAACTTTAGCTCAAGGCCTTTTTTATAAAGCTCACTCATTTTAATGGCTCAAAAACGCATCAACGGCCATGATATACTGGCGGGCATGTCTGATCTTTTGCCTTGCGCCGCAAGTTTACCCGAAAAAGCCTGGCAGGGAATCGCAGCCTTCAATCGACGGCAATTTTACGAGGCGCATGATTTTCTGGAAGAAGCCTGGCAGGCCGAACCCGGTGAAATTCGTGATTTATACCGAGGAATTTTACAGGTGACGGTATGCTACTTTCATATTACCCGGCAAAACTATGAAGGTGCGCTAAAGATGTATGCCCGCAGTCAGAAATGGCTGGTAAAGTGGCAGCCCGGCTGTCGAGGCGTGCGCGTCACAGAACTGCTCTCCGATGCCGAACAAACCATCCAGGCCCTACAGAAGCTGGGGCCAGAAAAAATTGGCTCCTTTTCTCCAGATTTGTTTAAGCCAATTGTGGTGGATCGGGTTTAACTTGTTACTTTTCGGCGCGGTTACTGCCAACCACTGGCAATAAAGTACTCTTCTAAAAATTCGGCGCGCTCGGCGGGGGTCATGGGACGCGGTTTAGCGTAATCTTCGAGCATGGCTGTCAATAGTTCGGTGCCAATCAGCCGCCCATCATAAAAAACATGCCGGTCTAAAAACTCGTAGCGCGTCTTGATGGTGCGAACGCCATTGCTGGGATTGTCGTACCCCATCTGGTCAAAAAACAAGTTCCCCAGGCCATAGTGAATGAAAGAATTACCGTAAAACTCCATGGCTTGCGGGTAATGGGCCTGTGAACCGCTCACCACAACCGCCCCGGCCTCGGCCACCCGACGAAAATCTTTTTGCTGCCAGGGGCGCGGGTCAGAACTGTAATATTCAAAATATTGAAACGTGACGATAACAATATGGCCTTCGGCTTTCAGGCGCGTCACGGCCTCTACCAGCCAATCATAATCACCACACGGAGCCGCGCCCGGCCAGCCATCCGCGCGCGCCCAAGCAAATTCTGGCCCAACCGGATTGCAGCCAATAAAAGCAAAGCTCATGCCGCCGCGCTCTAAAATGGCGGGCTTCTGCGAATCTGCCAGGTCAGTTCCGCCGCCATAGTAGGGCCAATTACGTTCGCGGTACATCGCAATTGTATTAAAAGTGGCTTCTTTGCCCCAATCCTGAAAGTGATTACCGGTCAATTCCACCACATCGGTGCCGACATATTCCAAAAGCTCAATATATTTGGGGTCAGAGCAAAAAATCAGTTTGCGCTGGTTGGGGTCAGGAAAGGGACAGCCTACCGCAAACGGAATTTCATTGGAAATATGGGCAATATCAGCGTCCAAAAGCCAGTTTGCCAGGTCTTGAGCCGGGTAAAGATTACCCTTCTCTTCCATTTTAGCGGCAGTTGCCCGCACCAACGCCGTGACACCAGTCATCACAACCGTTGCCAGTTTCTCAGGGTCGCGGTTTGTGGCAGGCAGGGCAAACGCAGCCCCATCCAGCGCAAAAGTGACAGTCAGCGGATAGGCAGCCAGGTCAAATTCTTTGCGCAAAGGTGATTGCCCGTCCACTTCGAGCACTTTTAATTTTGGTGTTAAGGCTTCAAACGGGACAATGCCCCAGGCGGGCCGCTCGACCCAGAGAATCGTCTGAATCTCTTCGGCGGGGACGATTCGCAGCGCACCGGCGGCTGGTTCGCCGCCAAACAGGCTTTTCATGGCGCTGGCAGTCGATTCGGTCATCAACAGTGGCCGCCCGGCAAACACTTCGGGCGGGTTTCCGGCCCAAGCCTGTTTTAGCTGCTCCAGCGTCACCCCATCGCTGACGGTGGGAAACGGTGCGACCAGCGCATATACCCAACGGGATAAAGCGCCTTCCACCGCCACCGTTGGCTCCAGCCAGACATTGGCCGCTTCGCGCGTATCTGCCGTCAGCAAACCCTGCACCCTGGCCTGGCTGCGAAGTGTCTCTGGCGCAGCCGGGGAAACCCACAAAGCCAGTGGAGTTGGGCTGGGCGGCGGCAGGGGCGTCGAAGTAGGCGTGGCAGGGGTGTCCTCCAATACTGGAATCAGCGTCACCGGAGTTGGAGCACAAGCCGAAAAAACAAAAGAAAATAGAAAAATCCACAATAAAATTTGGCGCATACCATCATCCTTTAAGCAAAATAAGCGGCTGGCATTTTAGCACAAACAACGGACTGAAGAAATCCCACCTTCAGCCCGTTGTTTGGTAAAAAAAAATATTTTGCTACAAAATCACCTTCGACATCTCAAATTTTTCAACTTGCGCGGGCAAAACCGTAATCCCCAGGCCCGGTTTGCTCGGCACGGTGATGGTGCTATCGGCATTGAGCGTGAATGTTTCTTCGGTAACATCTTCGAGATAGTAACGCGCCGAAGCCGAAATATCTCCGGGCAGGCTAAAATTGGCTAACGAGGCCAGGGCCAGGTTTGAAGCGCGGCCAATGTTCGTTTCCAGCATCCCGCCGCACCAGACCGGAATTTTAGCCTGCTGGCACAGATCGTGGATTTCAAGACCCTGGCTCAATCCGCCGCAACGCGCCGGTTTGACATTGATAATGCCACAAGCCCGCATTTCAAGCGCGTAGCGGGCATGGCGCGGGCTAATGATACTTTCATCGAGACAAATTGGGGTTTTGAAGAGCTTTTGCAACCGAGCATGGTCCCAAATATCATCTTCAAAAAGCGGCTGCTCAATCAACAACAGGTTAAACTCATCAAGCGGCAGCAAAGTTTTGGCGGTTTCGAGCGTAAAAGCAGAATTGGCATCCACCTGAAGTTTAAGGGTAGGAAAAGCGCGGCGAACAGCGGCGGTATCGGTAAGATCACGGCCAGGCTTAATTTTGATTTTGACACGCCCATAGCCCTGAGCCAGGTATTTTTCGACCGCATTAACCAAAATGATGGGCGAATCCTGCAATCCAACCGAAACGCCAACCTCCACCCGCGTTTTTTCTCCGCCAAAAAGTTGGCGCAGACTTTGGCCCTGCCGCTGACCAAGGATATCCCACAAAGCCATCTCCACACCCGCTTTTGCCAGGTGATGCCCACGAATGGCAGCCACCCGCCGCTGAAAATCGGCGGCATCGGCCACGTTCTGCTTCAGTAAAAGTGGCGCGATAAAATCCATCAGAATATGCCAGGCTGTGCCAGATGTTTCGTAGCTATAACCAGGGTCGCGGTCAGCAACACACTCACCCCAGCCCGTCAGCCCTTCGGATTGAATTTCGACCAGAATACAATCGCGCTCGAAGATGCGCCCAAAAGACGTTTCAAAATGTGCAACAAGCGGCATCCGCAAATGATGCAGAGTAATTTTTTCTATTTTCATCTCAACCTCGCGTCCGCATAGTAGCCAGCACCTCGGCTGTCACATCCTTTCCGCCGCTAAAATTGGTAAAAAGCGCAGCGGGCGTATAAATCAAGCCCCAGGGCAGGCCCCACCAGCCAAACAAAAGTGAAATCAGGCTAAAGAGCAACCCTTTAAGAAGACGGCTTTCCCCAGCGCGGATAAAATAAATATCCGAATTGCGCCGAAAAGTCATAACAAGGATCGAAATACAATATTGGTAAGTGACAAATTTGCCACCGTCGCTAATTTCCTGCTGCAACTGTCCGCCACTTTGAATTTCTTCGAGACCGATTATTTTTGTCATACTCTACCGCTCTCCTCTCCAAAACGCCAAAGAATAAACATCACTCCGCCTCGCTCAGCTTAACTCCATCCACAGGCGTAGCACAAAACGGGCATAAATTCCACGAAAGCTCCATCAATTTATTACAAGATTGGCAAGATTTACGCAGCCGGGTATGACAGCTAGGGCAAATCTGCCACTCTTCGCGCACCCGGCGCTCACAGCCAGGGCAAAGCGCCTGATCTTCAATTGAAGCCAGGAGCGCCTCTTCCTCCAACGTGCGCTGATACTCTTCCTCCAGCGTATGCTGAGGCCGCAAAATGAGATATACAAGCACCCCCGGCAGATTCAGCACCGTCACCACGGCCACCGCCAAAATCTGCGAAAGCGGATCACGCGCCCGGCTGCGAATATCGCGCCAGGTCCAGATAACCAGTGAAAGCCACAAGGCCGCCAAAAACGCCCCACCAAACGCCACCAGCAGCAAAATCAGGCTATTGCTAAAAGTTGGGTCAAGATTCATAATGAGTTCTCCAATATTGGTGCATTTTCTGTCATTTGGTAAAACCATCCACGAGCTTATTCTTATGCAACCTGCATCCACAACACCGCTCAGCTTGTCATTTCAAACCGCGTAGCGATGAGAAATGCCAGGTAACTATCGTCTCAATCTGCGGTAATCGCCGTCGCGCATGGTCATACCGGTTGCATCAAGGTGTTCGAGCAGCGCCAGGGCATACTTGCGGCTGGTACCGAACAAATCGCGCACCTCCGCCGCAGTAGCCTGGCCTTTTTCGGCCAACAGCGCACGCACCTGCGCCACCATCTGCTCATAAATCAACTTACGAAAAACCACATCCTGTCCCACCGGGTATAACTCGCCCAAATCGAGCAAGGCGTTGTAGATGTCCTCGCCCACATCCGCAACCGTTTCTTTGACAGAAGGCGGGCTGTAAGGACTGCCGTCAAAGCGGCGCAGAAGCGCACTCACCTTTAGTTGCTGACTCTCCGAAAAGCGAATCTCATATCCGGGCCGGGCCAGCCAACTCCCGGCTTCGAGCAATTCCACGGCCAGGGCCAATTTCTTGACGATGGCATTAAACACCTTAGGCGGCAGTTTCAGCTTACTTTTAAGTTCCTCACGCGGCATCCCGCGCCGCAGCGGATGGGTTTGATGGTAACCTGTCAGCGCGGCCAGCGCCGAAGTTTTTAAATTCTGCCAGAGCGGGGCAGCAATCGCCAGCGTATCAGCCCCCAGAGTCGATTTACCTTCTTCAAGGAGCAGCAGCCTTCCGTCGGCCAGCAATTCATCAAGCGCCGAGTGAGCCAGGGCCAGTTCCAGGCGGGCGCGGGCCGCCATTTCTTTAAGCGGAGCCGGGCCCAGCGCCAGCGCGGCCTGAAAAAAAACATCTGCCGGAGTACCTTCGAGCAAAACGGCCAGTCGGTTTAGTAAAGCCTCGTCAAAACGGTGGTGACGGGTCTTCGGTTGAGGGTCAACCACCAGGCCGCCGCCGAGCGTCTCGGCGGGAGAGGGGCGGCGGATAATGAAGCGGTCACCGCGCACCGCTACCAGCG
>DYPU01000102.1 GCA_020719725.1 Anaerolinea sp.
CTGCCATTTTACACCCCCAGATATGGGGGCTGCCACGCCAATTCCCAATGAGCCTAAAAAATAGCTTGCTATTTTAGAAATTTTGTTCTAAAATAGTGTTATGGACTCTATTTCTCGTTTAAAACTGCTTTCCAGCCAAATGAGCTTTGAGCCAGACCTGGAACAAAAACCGGTTTGTTTTAGCGCTAAAGCAGAACAAAGTGTTTTTGTAGAACCAGCCCAAATGCCCAACGGTCAAAGCATCAAATTGCTCAAAACCCTGCTCTCTTCGGTCTGTGAGCGGGATTGTTTCTACTGCCCATTTCGCGCCGGGCGCGATTTTCGCCGGGCCAGCTTTCAGCCCGAAGAATTTGCCCGGTTGTTTATGCAATTACACCAAAGCCGTCTGGCTGAGGGCGTTTTTCTCAGTTCGGGGATCGCCGCCGGAGGTCTGCGCACCCAGGA
The DNA here is from genome assembly GCA_020719725.1 of Anaerolinea sp. Taxonomy (GTDB): domain Bacteria; phylum Chloroflexota; class Anaerolineae; order Anaerolineales; family Villigracilaceae; genus UBA8950. Next base: position 445 of record DYPU01000102.1, read on the forward strand.
TAAATTATTGGACACTGCCGACATCCTACGCAACAAGCTCGGCTTTCGCGGCTACCTGCACCTAAAGATTATGCCTGGTTCAGAGCGGGCTCAGATGGAACGCGCCATGCAGCTTGCCGACCGGGTTTCGATTAATCTCGAAGCGCCCAACACCGAACGCCTGCGAAAACTGGCTCCTCACAAAATTTTTATGGAAGAGCTGCTCCAACCGCTTAAATGGGCCGATGAAATTCGCCGAACCCAGCCTCCCAATCACACCTGGAATGGCCGCTGGCCGTCCACTGTCACCCAGTTTGTGGCCGGTGGCGCAGACGAGCCTGATCTGGAACTTCTTAGCACCACTCATTATCTGGTGCGCCGCCTGGGGCTAAAACGCGCCTATTTTTCGGCTTTTCACCCGGTTTTGGATACTCCGCTAGAAAACAAACCCGCCGTAGACCCCATCCGCGAACAACGTTTGTACCAGGCCTCGTTTTTATTGCGGGATTATGGCTTCGATTTGGAAGATTTACCCTTTAGCGGTGAAGGGAATCTGCCCCTGACAATCGACCCGAAGCTGGCCTACGCGGCCCAAAACCTGGTTCATGCGCCGATAGAACTCAATCGCGCCGAAAAACGTGACCTGTTACGAGTGCCTGGGATTGGCCCCAAGGCGGTTGAATCCATCTTAAGGGCCAGGCGCAGCGGTGCGCTGAAAGACCTCAGCCGCCTGCGCGCCCTGGGTATCGACGCCGCCCGCGCCGCGCCCTTCATCCTGCTGGATGGCAAACGCCCGGCTCAGCAAATGACTCTGTTTTAATAACTACCCCGCAGGTTTTACATTCCTCCTCCAAATTTTGCGCAAAAATTCACAAACCCCCCGATAGTCCGGGCTACCCCATTTCAATTATCCTGTAATTGACGTTAGCGCATCTCTTTGCTACACTGATTTTGCTTAAATAATTATCTGGAGGAGAACCCATCATGTCTAAACGTATTTTTTTACCCCTATTGGCGCTCTTAATAAGCGCCCTGGCCTGTAACCTACCCGGCCCAGCGGCCCCGTCCACACCAACCGCCGTTGGGCCAGATGTGGCCTTTACGATTGCCGCCGAAACAGTCCAAGCCGAATTGACCCGCGTTGCCCTGGCTTTACCCGCCACCCCAACCGCCCCAATGACCTCGGCAGTCAGCACCAACACCAACACGCCCGAAAGTATCGCCACAGCCACAGCTTCAGCCACACTGTTGGTCAGCCCCACCTTTACACCAATTCCGTGCAATGCAGTTTCATTTGTGCAAGATGTCAGCATTCCAGATGGAACCAGCATTCTCAGCGGCAGCGGGTTCACCAAAACCTGGCGGCTAAAGAATATTGGTTCTTGCACCTGGACTTCGAGCTATGCGTTGGTATTTGATCGGGGCGATAAAATGAACGGCCCCGATGCTCAAGCGTTGACGGGGACAGTGGCTCCCGGCCAAACTGTCGATATTTCAGCAAATCTAACAGCCCCGGCAGAGGCTGGCAATTATCGCGGCTACTGGCGGCTGCGGGATGGTTCAGGCGTTTTGTTCGGTCTTTCCACTGGTTCTTTTTGGGTGGATATTAAATCGGTTGCGGCAACGGCCACCCCCGCCCCCGCCCCTACCAGCACCAATCCACCCGTTTTGCCGCCCCCGGTTGGTCAAATTATCGCCCCACTGGTTGCAGGCGAGAGTGGTTCAGTGCGCGGCGGCGGCTCTGTTTTTTCTTTTGTTAATGTGGGTGATGTGGCTGCCAATGTTAGCCAGCAGGGATTTGTCAGCTTCGACATTTCTGGTTTGCCAGCCGGGGCCATCATTATTGAAGTTAAGGCCAATTTTGCCGGTTATGATACACTCGGCAATCCATTTGCCCTGGGCTGTTTGCGGATGTATCCGCAAAATTACGGCAGTGTCGATGCCAGTGATTTCTTTAGCGGGTCGGCCAGCGGGGCCGTTGGACGTTGGTGTGACAGTGGTCAGCTTGGTTCGACTATGACCATGGGCGACTTAAAAGCGCACATTCAATCTCTGGTGGGTGGTTCCCGCGCGCGTTTCCGCTTGCAATTTAACGAAAATGCTACCAATAACGATGGTGCCGATAACATGGCTCGCTTTGGCAGCGGTTTACAGTTGATTATCTCGTTTACCCAGTAATTCCCCGCGCAGGTAAGAAAACAAAAACGGGAGCCGCTCTAAAACCGGCTCCCGTTTTTGTTATGATGTTAGTTTTTTCCAGGCTCCCACCCAGGGCCGGCCCAGGCGGTGATTGGCCGTAATAATCACTTTGTTTAATTTGGCCGCGACCTGAGTCATCGTAACGGCAATCGTTGCCCAATCCTCTGCCAGGACGGCAACCTTCATTTTATCTGCCAAAATACCGGTCCAAAGCCACTCCATACGAAATTTATCGGCTTTAACCCAATAGCCGCGCTTTTCCCAAGCCGCAACCGATACATCAATGCCTTCCGAAATCGAAGCCAGCGCCAAAGCGATGAAGGCCGCCATATCGCGGGATTCAGCGCCAGGGTCGGCCTGACGCGCCAGTTCCCGAATTGCCAGCACAATGCCCTTTGTCAATTGGGTGCGTTCTTTTCCGGCAGATTCCGGGTTGATGACTCGGCTCATGAAGATTACTCCATCAAAAAGATTTGCAAGAAGCGCGATTATACCCGCATTTGAAACAAACTCGGCAGTCACTTGCGCCACCGGTTTGCCAACAGATTCTCCCAAGCCTTTTGCGACGGCTTGAATGAAGGTTGGCAGACCATCTTTTAAGAAACTTCCCAGGCTTTTGACGGCGGCAACAACTTGTTTGCGTTCACCGGTTTTGAGTAGGCTGCCTTTAAAGCCCTGATTTGCCAGCCAGTCTACCAGATCAAATAACGTTGGGGGCTGGCAAATTTAATTTCTCGGCCAGCTCGCGGGCTAATTCCACCAGCGCCCGCGCCAAGCGGCCTTATCCTGCAAATCGAAATACACCTGGCTATTGTACGCTAGATTTTCAGAAATCTATACGCTCAAAGTTAAAGCTCATTGCCCAGTTCTTTCGCGTTTATTGACGGTCACTCACCTCTCGCTTATAATCGTTGCGCTCACTGGAATATACATCTGAGCCTGGGGATGTGGCGGAATTGGCAGACGCGTAAGACTTAGGATCTTATGCCGCAAGGTGTGCGGGTTCAAGTCCCGCCGTCCCCACTGGGAAATGATGGAAAATTATGCAAGGAAGGAAAACTGCTTTGAAGATTGAAACCTCTACCCGCGAAGACCACCAGATGGAAATGGTTGTCGAAGTTGAAGCTGAACGCATGGAAGCCGCCAAGCACCGCGCTGCTCGCAAAATTGCCCAGAAGACTAAAATTCCAGGTTTTCGCCCAGGCAAGGCCCCTTATGATGTAGTTCTTCGTTATTATGGCGAATCGGCCATCATCGAGGAAGCTGTTGAAATTTTAGTTGACGAAGTCTATCCCGCCGCGCTCAAAGAAGCCAACCTTGAACCCGCCGCGATGGGCCAGCTTGAAAATGTTGAAGCACTCGACCCGCCCAAGTTTAAGTTTGTCGTGCCGCTTCAGCCAACGGTTGATTTGGGCGATTACACCGCCGTACGTCACCCTTACGAATGGCAGGCTCCCAGCGATAGTGGTGTGGAAGATGAAATTCAGAACTTGCGGCGCATGTACGCCAAGACAGAAACGGTCGAGCGCGAAATTGTGGCAGGCGATTATGTTTTGCTGGATGTAGTTGGCCGTAAAGCCAAAGCGGAAGATACTGACGCGCCTTTGGTTGAACGAAATGGTTTTGCCATTGTCATCCGCGAAGAAGAAAAAGAAGATGAATTCCCCTTTGCCGGTTTTTCTAAAAAACTGATCGGTCTTAAACCCGGAGAAGGTAAAAATCTTTCGCACAAATATGCCAAAGATTTCAGCGATGATGAAAAACTGGCCGGGCAAAATGTGGCCTTTGAAGTGACCATTAAAACAGTCCGCGCCGTAAATATGCCCGAATTGGACGATGAATTTGCCCAGAAAACCGGCCTGGGGCAGACGGTTGAAGAACTACGCCAGCGCATGTTGGAAAATATCACCCGCGAATCTCAGGATAAATATGACGATGACTACTTTAACGCCGTCATCGACAAAATCAAAACCGGCGCAACCATCAAATATCCGCCACAGGTGCTGGAACATGAAGCCGAGCATGTAATGGATGATCTGAAACAACGCCTAAGCCAGCAAAGCATGGACTTTGAAACCTACCTCAAGGTTCGTGAAACCACCAGCGAGAAATTTCTGGAAGAAGAAGCCAAACCAGTTGCCCAAAAGCGCCTTGAGCGCGGCCTGGTAATGGATAATATTGCCCGCGCCGAAAAAATTGTACTGAATGAAGAAGCGGTTTCGCAAGAATTTCAGCAAATTTGGATGGAACTGGCAATGTATGATCAGGAATTTGCCAAGCGCACCAAGTATGGCACCAAAGCCTCGAAAGAATTGGTTGATGCTGTTGCCATGGACGCGGCCAATCGGCTGATGACTCGCAAAACCCTGGAGCAGATCAAGCTGATTGCCACTGGTCAGGCCAGCGCTGCGGCCCCAGCCGAGGAGGCCGAAAAACCTGTCAAAAAGGCCAAAAAAGCCAAAGTCGAGCCGGTTTCCGAAGCTGAAGGCCAGCCCGAAACCCCAGCCGAAGAAAAACCAGCTAAGAAGAAATCCAGCAAAAAAAGCTGAGTAAAAAAAATCAAGCCATGTGAAAACATGGCTTGATTTTTTTTACGAGAAAATTAACGCAATTCCAATAGAAAACGATTATGATAGCACTCATTAATGAGGAGAAACCCATGATATCTACTTTCAACAATTTAGTTCCAATGGTAGTTGAGTCTTCTGGCCGTGGCGAACGCGCCTATGATATCTACTCGCTCCTGCTCAAAGAGCGCATTATTTTTATGGGAATGCCAATCGACGATCAGGTTGCCAATGTGATCGTGGCGCAATTGCTTTTCTTGAACCACGAAGACCCCGAAAAAGAAATTCAGATGTACATCAACTCACCCGGCGGACAGATTTATGCTGGGCTGGCAATTTACGACACCATGCAGATGATTTCCAACCCCATCAGCACAGTGGCGGTGGGTGTAACGGCTTCATTTGGTACCGTGTTGCTGACGGCCGGCACCAAAGGCCGCCGTTTTGCACTGCCAAATGCCACCATTCACATGCACCAACCGCTGGGCGGCGCTCAGGGCCAGGCTACGGATATTGCCATTCAGGCCAAGCAGATTTTACGTCTTAAATCACTACTCAACGGTGTTATGTCGAAACATACGGGTCAGACCCTGGAAGTAATTGAGCGCGATACCGACCGCGATTATTATATGGACGCCCAGCAGGCCGTTGAATATGGGCTGGTAGATCAGGTTTTAACCGTCACAAAGTAGCAAAATTGTTATTAAAAGCAGGGCGCGCTCAGCAGGGCGCGCCTTGCTTTTGTTTAACCGGTATAATTGCGTTTCAGAAAATTATTTTATAAAGGATTTTTAGTACATGAGTTTACTGCCTGCACACATTGAAGGTTTGATTTTGGATATGGATGGCGTCATCTGGAAAGCAGATACGCAAATTGGAAACCTGGCCGCCATCTTCGAGCAGATTGCCCAACGCGGCCTGAAAGTTGTATTTGCCACCAACAACTCGACCCGCACACCGCAACAATATGTCGAGCGACTGGCAACGTTTGGCGTTTTTTGCGAACCCTGGCAAGTTGTCACCTCTTCTTTGGTTGTAGCCGATATGCTCAAAAAGCGGTTTGGCGAACAAGCGCCCATTTTTGCGATTGGTGAAGGCGGATTGATGGAAGCCCTGACCGATGCCAATCTGAAAATTTTAGCGGTTGAACAGGCCGAATCGGCCCAGGCGGTGGTAATGGGCATTGACCGTCAGATTAATTTTCAAAAACTAGCCGAGGCCACCCTACTGGTAAGGCGCGGAATCCCCTTTTACGCCACCAATCCCGATAAAACGTTCCCTACCCCGCGCGGTGAAATCCCAGGGGCAGGTTCGTGGTATTCGATTGTAGTTACAGCCAGCGAAGTTGAACCCATCATAGCGGGCAAACCTGGTCCAGCTATGATGGAGTTGGCCTTGGAACGACTAGGGCTTCTCAAAGAAACGGTCTGCGTGGTTGGGGACCGCATTGAAACCGATATTCTCTCTGGTCAGGCAGTTGGCTGTCTGTGCGCGCTGGTGCTTTCGGGCGTCTCCAGCCGTGAAACCGGCCTGGCCTGGCGGCCAGCAATTGACCTAATTGCGCCAGACCTGGCAAGTTTGATGGGGCTATAACGATGACTCTTCAGGTTGTGTACGACCTCGATTTACCAGCGTTAGCTGAACTGGTTAAAGGCTGGGGCGAACCAGCTTATCGTGCCAGGCAAATTTGGCAAGGACTGTATAAAAACATCTGGACCAGTCCCGCCGAATTTAGCAACCTGCCCAAAAGTCTACGTGACAAAATGGAATCTAATCTTCGTTTTGACGTATTGACCCCCAGCCTCAAATTGGATTCAGCTGACGGCCAGACTCGTAAAACCCTGTTCAGCTTGCCGGATGGCCGCCGCATCGAGGCCGTCTTGATGCGTTACGACCGCCGCCGCACGCTGTGCATTAGCACCCAGGTTGGCTGCGCCATGGGATGCACCTTTTGCGCCACCGGTCAAATGGGGTTCACTCGTCATCTTTCCAGTGGTGAAATTGTGGCTCAGGTGATGTATTATGCCCGGCTTTTGCAGGAAGATCAGGATGTCGTCACCAATGTGGTATTGATGGGCATGGGAGAACCGTTTCATAATTACGATAACACCATGCAAGCCATTGACCGGCTAAATGACCCCGAAGGCTACGCTTTTGGTGCGCGTCGCTTTACGATCTCCACCTCCGGGCTGGTTCCAGCCATCCGACAATTTGCCAGCGAAAAACGCCAGGTCAATCTGGCAATTTCGCTTCACGCCACTGGGGATGAGGCGCGTCAGGCGATGATGCCAATCAATAAACGCTACAATCTTAAAGAGCTGATTGCGGCCTGTCGGGATTATGTTGAATTGACAGGCCGCCGGATTACATTCGAGTGGGCGCTGATTCATGAAGTCAACGACAGCCCCGAAGAGGCCCGCAGACTGGCCGCTCTGCTGAAGGGTCTGCTCTGCCATGTCAACGCGATACCACTT
>DYPU01000103.1 GCA_020719725.1 Anaerolinea sp.
CTTATGGGTAGGGGCACTGCGTCCATTCCATTTATTCATGCAACAAAGCCATGTGCGGTTGGTAAAAAAAATACGTCATCAGACCATTTTGCCAGGCGGCAAAATAAAAGAACGGCGGAAAATCGCCATGTGAAAAGTTCACATGCGGGATTCGTGCACCGTTCTTCGGGTCAGATGACGTATTGGTTACGAAGAGGCGGTGGTTACGAACCCCGCCTCAGACACGAGCAAAGTAAATGGAAATGAAGAGTCATAGAAGAGATTTTACCGATTTCTAAAGACCTGTCAAGCGATTTGGATAATTTCTATCATAATTTTAATAGATACCTTCCAAAAGCCTTTTTTGTCGTTTGCGAAAGAATATTTCAATCGATTTTTGGCCTTTGGGATGTTTGGCAAGCCATCTAATAAAAAACCGGGAGCGTGCTCCACGCTCCCGGTCATAAAGTTATTCTTCTTTCTTGGCTTCCATTTCTTTTTTGTGAGCTTCCATAATGGGTTGGGCCAGGTGTTGCGGAACCGCGTCGTAGTGGGCAAACTCCATGGTGAAGTATCCTCGTCCACCAGTGATGGAGCGCAATTGAGTGGTGTATTTGAGCATTTCAGCCAGTGGGACGTGGGCATTGATGATGGTCTGGCCGCGTTCCGATTCCGTGCCATGCACCCGTCCGCGCCGTGAGTTCATGTCACCCATGACATCCCCCATATTGGCATCCGGGATTACAACGCGTACCGTCATAATTGGTTCAAACAGTACCGGGCCAGCATCATGTACCGCAAGTTTAAAGGCTTCGCGTCCTGCTGTTTCAAAAGCGATTGGCTTGGAATCTACCGGGTGTTCTTTGCCATCATAAACAATTACTTTGACATTGCTAAGCGGATAGCCAGCAAAGACGCCTTGTTCCAACGCGGCATGAATCCCTTTTTCGATGGGCGGCAGGTAAGATTTGGACAGGTTCATACCGACCAATTCGTCGGCAAATTCAAAATCACCATCGGGGTAAGGTTCGATGCGCAGGTGGACTTCGCCAAATTGACCTGATCCGCCGCTTTGTTTCTTGTGGCGGTATTGGGCTGAGGCTTTGCGTGTAATGCCTTCGCGGTATGGAACTTTAGGTTCATCGATTAATAACCCAACCTGAAACTTGCTCTGGGCGCGATGAATGGCTGCGTCGATGTGTTGATCGCCCATACCCTGTAGAATTGTCTGACGGGTCGAAGTTTCGTTGTGCCACGAAAGAGTCATATCTTCTTCGCATAGCCGGGTCAAGGTGGATGAAATCTTGGCGGCATCGCCCTGGCTCTTGGGATGAATAGCGACGCGGAACAATGCTGCCGGGTATTGGGGGGCCGGGATTGCGAGTGGATGATTCTTGTCGCACAGCGAATCGCCGGTGACGGTGACGCTCAGTTTCGAAACAGTGGCAATATCGCCGGCATGAACATTCTTGACGACGATTTGCTCTTTGCCACGCTGAATGTGCAGCCCAGACATACGCTCATCTGCGCCTTTGGTTTGATTCCAAAGGTGAAGGTCTGAGGCCACTGTGCCAGAAATAACCTTGAAATAGGTCATTTTTCCCACAAATGGGTCGGCAGTGGTTTTCCAGACGTAAATTGAAGCGGGGCCATTGTCGCTGGTTTTTAGCTTTTCCTCGCCGGCTTTGCCTTGCGCCACTTTTTCGGGGCGTTCAGCCGGGCCGGGCATCAGGTCTACAACGGCGTCCAGTAGCCGGGCAACACCTTTTTCGTGCCCGGCGGCAGAGACAAAGACCGGGATAAATGCGCCAGATAGAACAACGTCTTTTAAGCCGCGCAAAAGCTCTTCCTGCGTTAGTTCGCCGGTTTCCAGATATTTTTCCAGCAGCGAATCTTCACCTTCCGCCGCAGCTTCAATTAAAGTCATGCGGGCTTCTTCGGCTGCGTCTTTCAGCTCTGCCGGAATATCCTGAGCATTTTTGCCATCTCCACTGTAGGCCTTCATGGCAATTAGATCAACAATGCCCTTAAAATCCAGTTTTTCGCCCCACGGGAGTTGCACTTTTACCAGGCGGGCCTCTGAATTATGCGCAAACTGTTCCGCTGATTCGTAAGCCTTGTCGAAATTTGCATTTTCGCGGTCCATTTTGTTAATGACCACAAAGCGCGGTAGTTTGAAGGCATCGCAATAGCGCCAGGCCACTTCGGTGCCTACTTCAATACCGGCCACAGAGTCAACCAAAATCATAGCGCTATCCGCTACGCTCAAGGCCGAAATCATTTCACCGACAAAATCGGTAAAACCGGGTGCATCGAGCACGTTAATTTTGTGGTCACGGAACTCAACCGGTAGAACACTCGTATACAACGAAATCTTACGGCGAATTTCTTCTTCGTCATAATCCGAAGCGGTGGTTCCGTCTTCCACTTTTCCCAGGCGAGTTGTTGCGCCCGTGAAATGCAAAAAAGCCTCCGCCATCATCGTTTTCCCTGCGCCGCCGTGGGCGACGAGAGCGATGTTGCGAAGGTACTCGGTGGTATACTCTTTCATGGAGGCTACCTTTCTGAATAAGATTGATGAACTCTCTTGTCAAAGCGCCTGTAAAACAACACAATTAGCCCGACAAGTTGGTTTTCAAATAGTAAATCCAGCCCGTGAATTTTAAGAGAAGTCTTTATAATTGTCAAAGTGTGGTTTGTCATAAAAACCGTCACTTTATTGTAAAAAACGCGTTATTTTCTTGAAAAATAGCCAAAGGAACAGAAATACATGAATCTTGGTGCATCGCTTCAGCATTATTCAGTCATTTGGGTCGCCGCAGGGCTTTTTCTGCTAGTCGGCATCCTTCTTTTTCGTAACCGGCCCCGCCTGCCAGAAATCCTGGCCTTTGGCGGTATCATCGTTGCCTTGATCGCTCTCTATTTCTATATCCGACCGACCGCCACCACTCTGATGGGCGAGGCCGAACAAGTACGCGCCTCCATTGGCGCTGGCAAACCAGTTTTGCTGGAATTTCAATCGCCGTACTGCGTTGGCTGCGTGGCCCTGGTTCCTACTATAGACAAAATCGAAGCTGAATATCAAGATCGCTTACTCGTTCTCCGAATCAATATTCAGGATGAAGTTGGAATGCAGCTTGCCCCGCTCTTCTCCTTCGAGTATACCCCGACCTTTATCTTTTTTGACGAAACCGGCGTGGAGCGCTGGCGCAGCATCGGTTCTTTTGATGAAGAGCGGTTGCGCCAATTTATGAAAACACCCTAACCATGAATCTTTTTCAGCGACTACGCTTTAACCTTTGGTATTTTCGCCGTCCGCTCTGGGATAGTGGCATTACCCCGCCCGAACTTTGGCAATTTATAGAGAAAAACCCATCGGGTAGAGCCATAGACTTGGGTTGTGGCACGGGAACCAACGCCATCAGCCTGGCGCGGCATGGCTGGCACGTCACCGGTGTCGATTTTGCCAATCGCGCCATCGAACAGGCCCGCCGCAAAGCACGCGAACAAAATCTTTCCATCAATTTTATTGTGGATGATGTTACCCGTTTATCAGATGTTATTGGTCCTTTTGATTTAATTTTGGATATTGGCTGTTTTCACGGAATTCTCCCCAACCTTCGGCCTGTTTATTTAAAATCAATCAGCCGTATCCTCGTCCCCGGCGGAACATGGCTTCTGTATGCCATGCGCCAACCCCCAGCAGCAAACTTTTCTGCCCCTGGCGTGACAGAAGACGAGATTGTTCGATTGTCAACCGTATTTAATCTTCTCCACCGAGAAGATGGTTTTGATCCTGGGGGGCGTGAATCATCCTGGTTTTGGTTTGGCTCAAAACAACGCCAATAAACTAGACAAAAACACTCCAAAAATGATACCATAGGGATATTCAAGGAGATGCTTATGAATATCCAGCGTTTATTTGGCTTATTGCTCTTAGCGTTGACAGCTTGTGGGCCGATTTCTGGTGTTGCTGTCGCAACGCCAACTGTCAGCGTGCTGGTTGCGCCGCTCGTAACTGAATCCAGCCCGGTTAGTGTTGAACCTGTCAGTGCGGTTGCCACCTCGCGCGGCGCAGATTTATTCGCCAGTGATCCGGCTCAAGTTCGACTCGACGCTGGTCTGCCGGTGCTGGTCGAGTTCTTCCGATTTACCTGAGGTACCTGCCGCTCCATGGCTCCCGTCGTGCACGGGCTTGAAGCTGAATATTCTGGACAAATCCAATTTTACTTTCTTGATGCGGATGACCCAGCCACCCAAAGTTTTCAGGAGTTTTTTGATTTTTATTATCAACCGGAGTTCTATTTGCTAGATTCCACTGGCGCTATTGTCAAAAAGTGGGTGGGGCTGGTCTCTGTCGAAGAATTTCGGGCAGAATTTGAAAAAGTATTATTGCCCTAACTCGAACAAGCCGATCTAAGGCAAAAAGCAAGTATTTAGCATCCAGGTTCCTAAGGATTAGATAAGAAGTCCGCGCTTTTTGCGCGGACTTCTTATCTAATCTGGCTAAAACATTACTTTGATGGCTTTTAAGCGCACGGTGAAGGTGCTGCCTGTGCCGGGTTCACTTTGAACAGAGAGTCGTCCATTGTGCTGTTTGATGACCTGATTGGTAATTGCCAGCCCCAGACCAATGCCGCTAAACAGCCGTTCTCCAGAGCGTTCGATATGATAGAAGCGGTCAAAAATTCTTGGAATTTGGGATGTTTCTATACCAATGCCCTGATCGCTGATATCGGCCACAACATAATTATCTTCTTCATGCAGTTTTATGATGACTTGCCCACCATGTGGGCTAAACTTGACCGCATTATCAACCAGGGCCGTCAGGGCGCGTTCCAGTGATTTCGGGTCTCCCGAAACCATTGCCAGCACTTGCGGCGATTCGATGTGAATTGTGATCAGGTTCCCGGCTGCTTTGTCCTGATATTTCTCGGCTACGCTTTCGGCCAGCAGGCACATATTTACGGGCTGGAATTTAGGTAAGATTAGGTCCATTTCTTGCAAAAACAGGATGTCGTTGACCAGGGTGGTGATATGTTGAATATTGCGTGAGACGGTATCAACCGTCATCATTAGTTTCTCTTGCGGAATTATGCCTTTTTGAACGAGTTGTAAAAAGCCTCCGGCAGCCATGAGTGGGGTGCGTAATTCGTGGGCAATATTGGTTAAAAATTCACGGCGGGCCAATTCTTGTTCGGCTAGTTTTTGATAAGCCTCGGCTAATTCTGCTGCGCGGATTTTTAGGTCTTCAATAGCCATTTCATCGTTTTCACGCAGCCGGTTTGAAATTTCGCGTACCATTGCCATTGAAACGCTGCTGGATCGTTGTAGTACCCGGTCAAAGTTTTCTTTATCAATCTCCATGACAGTTGTTGGGGCGGAGGTGGTGACTGAAGCCGCGCGTGGCGCATTGTGAATGAGTGCCATTTCCCCAAAGAAGTCGCCTGAATCGAGGGTTTTGAGCTTTTTCTGTTCAACATTGTTGATCGTTTTTGAAACAGAGACTTGCCCATCGAGAATAATATAAAATTTGCTCTCGGTGGACCCTTCTTTGCATAGGATGGATCCTGACGGGTAATTTTTTACCTGGCTGCGGGAAACCAATTCGTCAATTTCTAACTGTGAAATGCCCGGAAATGCTTTTGGGATCAATTCTTTGGGCGATGGCAGGTTTTTACGGGGAAGATTTAAATTGTACATACAAGGCCTCTATCTAACGATAGCCAATTTTAGCATGAGTGATCGTATTTGCTTGCTTGCAATTACCGGTTGTTTTGACTTTTCCTGATAACGCAATGCCTCGGCCAGTTCCGGGTGAATTTGCCATTGTCCGTCAGTATAGACTTGCGCATCCCACGGAAAGATGATCAGGGCGTCACTTTCGATGGCGGTGAAGTCTGGGCGTGGATCAGACCAGGTGTGCGCAACCAGGGTTGCGGTGAGTACGCGGGGTACGCCTCGGCGTGCCACTAGCTGCATCGCGCGGGTTAACGTTTGCCCAGTGTCGGCAATTTCGTCGATGATGACGGCGCATTTGCGATTGGCAACCTGAATGGCGACATCCAGCAAGACAACGGGCATGGAGTGAACAACTTCGTCGTTCATGCGGCGTGTTAGCCGTATTGGGAACATTTCGCAGCGCAGGGCGGCGGCGACGGCTGTGGCGGGGATTAGGCCGCCGCGAGCGATGCCGATGACTACGTCTACTTTTTCTTGGGCCAGTTTTTCGACAAGGTGGCTGGTGAGTTCGCCGAAGCGTTCCCAGCTAATATTTTCGACACCCTGGCGGTTGGAGTAATCATAGCTTTTCATAGGACCTCCTCACTGGGTTGCTTCAAAGAGAAATTCGATGATATTTTTGCCAAAATCGGTTTCCATTTTGCGTGGGACAAGGAAGCTCATACCGTGTTTGACGCCACCGTAGGCAAAAGTTTTGTAGAAATCTCCCGTCGCCAGGCTGGTGCAGGTAACGGGGGATGGCCCGTCGTTGATGGCATACATGCAGCGCACTGGCTTGTTTTGCGCGATCAGTCTGGCGGCGGTTTGACGATAGTCTACGCCCAGCCAGTTACCCGGCGAGATGGAGAAAGCGCCGCGACAATAGTCAACGTCGCAGGCATCGACCACTGCGTCGGCTCCGATGCTGGTGCCAATGCCTACGATGCGGTTGGCATCTACCTGGGGCAAACTTCGGGCGGCCTCATAGGCAGCGCGCGCGTCGATGAGGTATTCGGCTATGTCTTGTGGCATTGGGCCGTCGCTTTCGCCATGGCCGCGAAAATCAAAAGTTAATACATTGAATGTTAGGGTTGGGTTGAGCAGGGGCAGCCTCCCGCCCGCACTGGGGGTGGGTTGACCAGCTCCGGGTGCAGGCCAGTTTTGCAGCCAGGGGATAAAACCGGCATCTTCGGCCCACCACAGGGTTTGATTTGCCAGCTTTTGGTGCATGAGTACGACAACCGGCGCTCCAGATCGGAAAGCTGGGTAGAAATAGCCCTTGAGGATGTGGTCGTCTGGAGTTTTAAAGCTGACGGCGATGCCCCTGGAGGAGGTTAGCGCCATGGAAGTAACCGATGGCGCTGGAGTAAGGCTTGGTTCGGGAGTGATACTTGGGCGCAGGGTGGATTGGGGCAGTAAAGTTTGGCTGGGGCGGGCGGTGCGGGTATGGGTTGGTTCAACTGTAATCAATGCCTGTGGCGTGGAAATTGGTGCGCAAGCACTGATTAGGATGGTGATCAAGGAGAGTAACTGTCTGATATATTTTCGCATAACTCTATTATACGAGCAGGGAGCCGTGAAACAATAAAAAAACGCAGGGTTTACCTGCGTTTTGCTTAAAGTTTGTAACCAATCATCCGTAAAAATGATTTGCGCCAGTCTTTTTCGGCGTCATCTTCCAGACCTTTGGGGGAAAATCCGTCTATAACGCCCAGAATACCGCGGCCTTGCTCGCTTTCGGCGATGAGTACCTGGGTTGGGTTGGCTGTGGCGCAGAAGATGCAAGCGACTTCGGGAATATTTTTGATGGCGTTAAGGATGTTGATTGGGTAGAAGCCCTCACTGAGAAATAGAATAAACGAATGGCCCGCGCCAATTTTGAGCGCGTTTCGCTTGTCTAACTCGGTCATGGCTGTGTC
>DYPU01000021.1:0-32608 GCA_020719725.1 Anaerolinea sp.
GGTTGTCCATGTCGAGGTCGAAGCTGATATCGGCATAATTCGAGCCAGCCAGGATCTTCGGCTCAGGCACGCGGTAGACTCCGCGCTGCTCTTTGACAACCCGGATAAACGGGTTTTCGTTACTCAGGGCGCGGTAGGCTTTCCACAGTTCCTTGGGGGTCACACCGGGCTTGACGAAGGCATGCGCCGTCGCCAGCGCGCCGCGCACCAGATCGACCGAGGTCATCGTCAGGGTGGCGTTGACCAGCCCGAGCTCCTGGATCACTTCAGCCGTGTGGCGATGCCCATAGGCCGAAAAAGTGCGGATCACGTTGCTGCGTTCCGGGTGGTGCGAACCGGGGTTGCCCTCCGCGCCGCCCTCTGAAGAGCCAACCTTGATCTCGACAAAGATGTTTTGTTGCAGGTCGATCAGCCCGGCCTTGACCAGCGGCAGCAGCGCCAGGTTGGTGGCGGTGGCATTGCAGCCAACTCCGCTGGCATAGGTGGCCGTTTTGAGTTCCTCGCGGTGGATTTCGGGCAGGCCGTAGACAAATTTCCCCAGCCATTCGGGAGCCTTATGATCTTCGCCGTACCATTTTTTGTAGGCCGCCGGGTCTTTTAAACGGAAATCCGCTGAAAGGTCAACGATCTTGCCGGCCAGCGCGGCATACTTCTCAATTTCCTTCTGGGCCTGTCCGTGCGGCGTAGCCAGGAACAGGACATCCACCTCGCTGATCTCTTCAGGCGAAACAAAGGTCAGGCTGATCTGTTTGCGCAGGTTGGGGTGCGATTGATAGATATATTCACCCATTTTGGCGCGTGAAGTGGCAAAGATGATTTCAACTTGCGGGTGGGCATTCAACAGACGGATCAGTTCCCCGCCAGCATAGCCCGCCGATAATTCCTGCTCGGATCATAGGACGGTAACCTTTCCTCGCGCCACGTCGGCGGTGAAGTCAACAATCATGCCGGGGATGTCGATGCCGGTGGTGGGCATCAGTGAGTGAAACTCCATCGTATGATTGATTTCGTTGATCAGATAGCCCCGGTCGGGGTGTTCGAGTATGTCCACGGCCAGCACGCCGCCGCCAACGGCCTGGGCCGCGCGCACGCACAATTCGTCCAACTCGGGGGTCAGCGGGCAGATCTCGCCTTCGCCACCGCGGGCGGTGTTCGTGATCCAGTGCTCCGAGCGGCGATAGATCGCCGTCACGGTGCGGTCCCCGGCCACAAAGGCGCGGATGTCGCGCCCAGGTTTGCGGATGTATTCCTGGATGTAATAAACCGAGTGCTGCACCGAGCCGAGCATGTCCTTGTGTTCCAGCACGGCTTCGGCAGCATCGCGGTCGTTGATCTTGGCCAGCAAACGGCCCCATGAGCCAACAACCGGCTTGAGCACAACCGGGTAACCCATCTTCTCGATCGTTTCGATCGCCGCTTCGGGCGAAAAAGCGATGTGCGTCTCAGGCTGGGGCAGGCCGGCCTGGGCCAGCGCCGCGCTGGTTGCCAGCTTGTCGCCGCAAGTCTCGGAGACCCGCGCCGTGTTGACGGTCGGGACGCCCCAGGCATTTAATATCCGCAGGGCATTCAGGCCAGATGTATAACTGATGCTGCGCTCCAGAATGGCGTCATATTGCCGCCAGGGCGAAGGATCATCCAGATTAAACTGGATTTTTCTATCATCCAGCCGGTCATAATCGATGCCGCGCGCTTCGAGGGCGGCGAAGATCCACTTCTCTTCAACCCGCACGCGCGAAAAAAGGACGCCAATCCGCAAGCGTGTCATTATTCGCCCCAGTCTTCTTCTTCCATGGGAGCAAGCTCCAGCTTGGCGGGGTTCAGGGCGATGATCTCAAGGTCCACGCCGCAATCGGGGCAGACGATGATCTCGTTGACTTCGGCGTTGGCAGCCAGGGTCACAACAGCTTCACATTCAGGGCAAGAGGCGTTCATGGGTTTTCTCCTTGTTAGGTGATTGGTAATTGGTAATTACTATTTACCAATTACTTCTTTTGCATTTTGGATCTGGACTTTGACCGCTTCAGGCGCGGTGCCGCCAAACGATTTGCGGCGGCTGACGCTTTTTTCCGCGTCGAAGACGGAGTAAACGTCCGACCCGAAGCCTGGGTGCAGGGACTGGTAGGTCTCCAGGCTGAGGGCTTCGATACTCGTCCCGAGCTCGGCAGCCGCTGCGACGGCCTTCCCGGCGGCGGAATGGGCCTCGCGGAACGGGACGTTCTTCTCGACCAGGTAATCTGCCAGGTCGGTGGCCAGCATGGCCGGGTCGAGCCCGGCCCGCATCCGCTGCGGATTGACCTTCAGGGTGCGGATGGCGTTTGCCAGCACGGGTAGTAACACCGTCAGGGTGTCAAAAGCCGCGAAAACGGCGGGTTTGTCTTCCTGCAAATCTTTGTCGTAGGTCGAGGGCAGGCCCTTGAGGGTTGCCATCAGCCCGGTCAGCAGGCCAAGCAAGGTCCCGGCTTTGCCGCGCCCGAGTTCGAACATGTCCGGGTTTTTCTTTTGCGGCATCAGGCTCGAGCCGGTCGAATAAGCATCCGAAAGCTCGAAGAAGCCAAACTCGGCGGTCGTGAACAGTACCATGTTTTCAGAGAAACGGCTCAGGTGCGTGCCGGTCATCGCGGTCACGAACAAAAATTCAGCGGCGAAATCGCGGTCAGAGACGGCGTCCAGGCTGTTGGGGCTGGGGCTGAGAAAACCCAACGCGGCGGCCAGCGCATCCCGGTCAATGTTGAAGGGCGTACCGGCCAGGGCTCCGCACCCGAGCGGCAGCACGGCGACCCGTTTCGATAAATCCGCCAGACGCTCGACATCGCGCTGCAGGGCCCAAAAATGGGAGAGCCACCAGTGCGAGAGCAAGATCGGCTGGGCGCGCTGGAGATGGGTGTAGCCGGGCATCAGCAGCCCAAAATCGACTTCGGCGCGCTCGACGAGAGCGCTTTGCAGATCGCGCAGGACGCTTTTCAGGACCGGCAAGTGGTCGAGCATCCACAGTCGAAAATCGGTGGCAACCTGATCGTTGCGGCTGCGCCCGGTGTGCAGTTTGCCGCCGACCGCCCCTACCAATTCTTTCAGGCGGCGCTCCACAGCGGTGTGAATGTCTTCATCTTCTTCCTGGAAGACAAGCGCACCCTGTTGAAACTCAGCCAGCACTTTCTCAAGCCCGGCGCACAGTTCAGCGCTTTCCACAGCGGTCAAAACACCAGCGGCTTCAATGGCTTTGGCCCAGGCGATGCTGCCGCGCACATCCTGTTCGGCCATACGCTGGTCGAAGGGCAGCGAGGCGTTCAACAGCCAGGCTTGGGGGTCGAGTTTGCCGCTAAAACGGCCGCTCCAGAGGGACATGGAAAATCCTTTTTATTGAGTGATTGGGTGATTTTACGATTGGGTGATTAAAAATCACAAAATCACCCAATTTCCAAATCACAAAATGATTTAATCTCGTTTAAATCTCGAATAATCGGGCTGGGGCATTTCGAGACCCGAAACGGGCAGCCCGTTCAAGGCGCGGACTTTGAGCGACAGGCCGTACAGGCGAATGAAGCCCTCGGCGTCGGACTGGTCATAGACATCTTCCTGGCCAAAGGTTGCGAAATCTTCGCGGTACAGGCTGAATTTGCTCTTTCGCCCGGCAGTGATGATGTTGCCTTTGTAAAGTTTCAAACGCACAGTCCCGGTGACGGGGCCCTGGGTGCTGTCGACAAAGGCCGCGAGAGACTCGCGCAACGGAGCAAACCACAGGCCGTTGTAAACCAGCTCGGCGTATTTCAGGGCAACCGTGTCTTTGTAGGCGATGGTTTCCTTATCGAGCACCAGCGATTCAAGATCGCGGTGGGCCGCCAGCAGGATGGTCCCGCCGGGGGTTTCGTAAACGCCATGCGATTTCATCCCGACCAGGCGGCCTTCGACCAGATCCACCCGGCCGATGCCGTGCGCGCCGCCGATATTGTTCAGGTACGAAAGCAGTTGGGCCGGCGAAAGCCGCTGACCATCGACAGCAACCGGAATGCCGGATTCAAACTCAATCTCAACATAAACCGCTTCATCGGGGGCGTTTTCAGGCGAGGTACTGAGCAGGAACATGCCTTCTTCGGGTTCGTTCCAGGGGTCTTCGAGCAGGCCGCCCTCGTGCGAAAGGTGCCACAGGTTGCGGTCGCGGCTGTAAATCGATTTGAGAGTCGCGGTGATCGGGACGTTGTGGGCCTGGGCGTAATTGATGGCGTCTTCGCGTGAGCGGATGTCCCATTCGCGCCAGGGAGCGATGATCTTCAAGCGCGGGTCGAGAGCCATGGTGGTCAGCTCGAAGCGCACCTGATCGTTGCCTTTGCCGGTCGCGCCGTGGGCGATAGCATCCGCGCCGACTTCGTGAGCAATATCGACCATGTGCTTGGCGATCTGCGGACGGGCCATCGAGGTGCCGAGCAGGTATTTGCGCTCGTAGACCGCCCCGGCCTTGAGCACCGGAAAAACGTAATCGCGCACAAATTCCTCGCGCAGGTCACGCACAAAATACTGGCTGGCGCCGCTGGCGAGGGCTTTTTCTTCCAGCCCGTCCAATTCTTCGGCCTGGCCAACGTCCGCGCAGAAGCAAACGACTTCACAGCCATAGTTTTCCTTGAGCCACGGGACAATGACGGACGTATCGAGACCGCCGGAATAAGCCAGAACAACCTTTTTGACATCGTGTTTCTTTGGCATAACGAAAACTCCTGTGTAAGAGAATAAAAAGCATAGAAAAAGCCCTCCTTGGTGAAGGAGGGCTTTGGTTTACGAGTTCTTTCAACTACCCGCGTTGCGCTAACAACAAAAAATGCCCGACCTTCAAGTGGAGAAGTAGGTACGACGGGTACGGGGCAGACGCTTCGAGAAAATATGCTTCATAATTCGCGCGAGTATAGCCGCGCCAGGTGGTGTAGTCAAGGGCAGGCCTTAATGAACAGCGCTCTTTTATGAAAATTTTATAGAAAACTTTCCTTTATATTTTTAGGGAATTTGCGCCAAAAATCATTGACACATTTGGCGCGGCGGTAGAATGCCGCCCATTATGTTATCGAAACCCGTTTATACAACCATGCAGGCCAAGGCCAAGCGAAGCGCCAGCCCACTTCCGTGCTTCGGTTCGGATTTGTGGGCGGTCTTCGGTTAAACAGGGATTTTGTAAAATAATGCTGTAGTTTAGTCTACATGCCTGTCACGCCGACGCGCTCTCCAAAACCGGAAGGCGCGTTTTATTATTTTTCAGAGTCCAAAGTCTCGCGACTTTGGAGCGAAAGGCGCAAAATCCGGAGATTTTGCACTCCAGAAGGAAAACTTATGCTTGAAATTTTAGATACCACCCTGCGTGAAGGCGAACAAACGCCGTATGTCAACTTTACGATCAATGAAAAAATTGAAATCGCCCGGATGCTCGACCCGGTGGGCGTGGAGATGATCGAGGCGGGCGACCCGTCAGTATCGTCGAATGTCGCCGGGGCCGCACCTACCGCTCGAAGGATGGATTATGTTTGGGGCAAGAAAAGTAAAAAGCAAATCAGCCTTTTTGCATAAAACTAAAACAGCGTAGGCCATGTTTTTAGAAACAGAGGCCGGCTTCGGGGAGAATGGCTAAATCTATACCATCCACCTATCAAGTTTGTGAAGGTCAAATGTTATGTTTCACAAAATCGCACGGAATTTTGAAATCTGTACTAAAATAGTATTGATTGTAAGGTTGCTGTTATGCCGATGCAATTTACGACTAGTAAAATAACCGTGTGGAGTCTATTTAATTATGGAAGAAGGTTCTGTAACAATTCTGTACGTGGAAGATAATCCAGACAATCGTATGTTAGTCCGCCGAGTGCTTTCGGTGGAGGGTTATACGGTTGTAGATGCCCCCAGCGCAACCGAAGCGTTTGAAAAGCTGAAGTCGCTAAGGCCTAATCTTATTTTGATGGATATTAATATGCCTGAGATGGATGGCTATACATTGACTGCGCGCATTCGGCAGTTGCCTAATATGGGAGGAATTCCAATTATTGCGTTGACGGCAAATGTAATGAAGGGTGATAGAGAAAAATCACTTGAAGCAGGCTGTGATGGTTATATTCAGAAACCTATCGATATTGACACAATTGCAAGCCAGATTGAGCGTTACCTGAAGAGGTAATTTATGAGCGAAAATGGAATTGCCCGACCAATCACATCTCCGGGTGGGGATTCACCCCGCAAACCAGGACTTCCTAAAGACGCTACAGTGTTGGTAGTTGAAGACAATGTGTCAAACTTCGTGCTGGTAGCCCGATTGCTGGGTTTTATGGGCATCCATTGTGAATGGAAAACTTCGGGGTATGAGGTTGTGGAATATGCAGATACCTTACCCCGCTTGGATTTGATCTTGATGGATATTCGCCTTCCTTACGAAGACGGCTACGGGGCTTTGAAAAAAATTCGCGCATCGGAGCGGTTAAAGAATGTTCCAATTGTGGCGGTTACTGCCGAGGCCAGCCTGGAGCAAATGAACAAGGCGCGCGCTTCGGGGTTTAACGGTTTTCTAGGTAAGCCACTGGACCCGGATAAATTTCCAGATCAAATAAAAAGAATTCTTACCGGTGAGCCTGTCTGGGAAATTCCTTACGAGGAAAGATAGCAAAAGCGAGGAGACTTCTCCAATAAAGAGAACCATCCTCGCTTTTTGATATATTCACTTTTTGAGAGCAGCCCCATGAGCAAAACCGCTCCAGTAACCTTCGACCTGACAACAATCATCAAACTTCACGAGACAAATTACGAGTTATTTAAGGCAAGAAGCGAGAAAGAAGTTGTATCAGCCATCCAAGACTCGTTGAAGATGTTGCCTTTTCTTTCGGCTTATTATCTTGTCAGTGATGCCGGGTTGAACCTGGTGCTTTCGTATGATCCACGCAGCCGAAAAGCAATTGTAGGAATTAAGAAGCACATCGAAATTTCAGCGACAGAAGTGGCAAAATTCTTCTCGGAAAGCATAAAAACCTTTGCTGTTGATAACGTTAATTTAACCCCAGAAATTCTGGCTACATATAAAGATGCAGGTTGTCATTCTGTGACAGCTATTCCAGCTATCCAGGATGTGGTTACGACAGGGGTTATTTTATTAGGGGCTATTGAAGAACAAGTTGTTGATGAGCGCATAGCAACTCCAATTATTAAGCTGGCAGAAACAATTCCGCTTGCGATGGAAAATATTAAAGCAGCTCGGGCAATTCAGCAACGGCTGCGAGAGCTGGAAGCTATTTCGGATACCAGCCAACTGATTTCGTCTTCCGGGGATTTGCAAGAATTGTATGCAGTGTTACACAAACAGATTCGCGAAACCATTGGTGATCTCAGTTTTGCCATAGGTCTGTATGATTCTGAAACTGAAACCATCGAAATTCCTTACTTGTATGATGAAGAGAGTATCAAAAAAATTGACTCTTTCAATATGGGTGAAGGGTTAATTTCGATTTTGATTCGCACCAAACAGCCGCTGATGCTGGTAGACGATACAGAACGCCGGGCGCGGGCGCTGGGCGCAAAATTTATAGGAAAAGCGGCCAAATCCTGGATGGGCTGTCCATTAGTAGTGGGAGGCGAGGCGGTTGGCGCGATCATTATTCAAGACCTGATCAAAGAACAGCGCTTCACACAAGATGATTTGCGTTTTCTAACATCGCTCTCGGCTCAAGTGGGAGGGGCTATCTATAATACCCGGTTGCTTGAAAATGCCCGACGTAGAGCCTTACAGCTGCAAACAGTAGCGGAGATTTCACGCGAAGTTTCAAGTTCATTGATTGTAGATAATCTTTTACGACAAGCTGTCCATTTGGCAGTGGAACGGTTTAATTTTTACCACGCAGCGGTCTTTTTGTTAGATCCCGCCAAAGAATATGCGGTTATTCGAGAGGCCACTGGCGAGGCCGGAGCGCAAATGAAACGGGCCGGGCACAAACTGGCTGTAGGTTCAAAATCGATTGTGGGAATTGTTTCAAAAAACAAAGAGCCTTTGGTTGTTAACGATACAAGCAAAGACCCAAATTATTACGCCAATCCACTTTTACCTGATACAAAGGCAGAAGCAGCGCTGCCTCTGCGCGTTGGCGATCAAGTCATCGGCGTTATGGATGTGCAAAGTATCCGCGCTTATGTTTTCACAGAAGAAAACATGAAAATCCTGCAAATTCTGGCGGATCAAATGGCAGTTGCAGTAGTGAACTCTGAGCTATTTGCCGAGGCGCAAGAAAGGCTCTCCCAGCATAGGCTATTACACCATGTTACAACCGCCGCCGCATCGAGCACGTCTATTGAAGAGGCACTCAATAGCGCTGTGCAGGGGTTACAAGTAACCCTGGGCGGCGACCAGATTGCGATTTTACTTTCGGACAAAGAACAAAAAAGCCTGGATGTGCGTGCTTCAATTGGATACCCTAACGAAGAATCAGCCAAGCTAAAAATTCCATTTGGAGTTGGGATTACCGGATGGGTAGCAGCACATCGGCAGGCACAACGCGTCAATGATGTGACCAAAGACTCACGTTATATTGCAGTCAACTCAAAAATTCGTTCGGAACTAGCCATTCCCCTCATCTATCGCAACGAGGTGCTGGGGGTCTTAAATGTTGAAAGTCCACGTATCGCCGCGCATACTGAAAATGACGAGGAGATGCTGGGGACGCTGGCCGGAAGTCTGGCGGCTATTATTGCGCATTCGCGTCTACTAGAGCAATTTCGCAACCAGGTGGACCGTGAAAGAATGCTGTACGAGGCCATCAATAAGATTCGCCGCACATCAAATTCGGGAAAAATCCTGTCGATTGCGTCAGATGAACTGGTAAAGGCGCTTTCTGCACGCAGCGTATCGATCCAGGTCAATTTACAATCCGCAGAAAATAAATAAGCGCTCACGGAGAACTTGCTCCCATGCAAAGCCGTCCACAAAAAAAAGTACCTTTCTCTGAAAATTTACTGCGCGGAAGCCTGGCAATCAAATTAGTTGCCATATCTCTTGTTACTTTCGCGGCCATTTTTGGCTATTCTTACCTTCAAGGGTACAACAACACTATCGCAACTTTGACAGCCGATGCAGAAAAAGAATTGTCGCAAATTTCTGAGATACTGGAAAGCGAACTTGCCGGAGATAAAACCACCGCCACAGCGCTCGCAATCAGTGTCGCAGACAGAAATGATGTGAAGCTGCTGGTTGCGCAAAAAAATAGAGAGGCCCTAATAGAATTATTAACCCCTCTATTTGGGCAACTAAAAGAAAAATATCAGGTAGTACATTTTAACGTTATCGATGAACGCGGCGTAGTTGTTTTACGGCTAAACAACCCTGAAAAATTTGATGACTACGTTGCTTACAATTATATTGTGACCAATACACTAAACACCAAACAGGTTAGCAATGGCCTGGAAGTAGACACCAATGGGCTAAGTATGCGCGGTGCAGCCCCCGTCTACGAAAACGCCCAATTTGTTGGATTAATTGAAATAGGCCTCGATTATTCAGAGGCTTTTGCCAAGTTAATGAAACAACGAACCGGGGCCGACTATACTATTTGGCTATATAAGCCAGCCACCGTGCAATTTAAAACAACTTTTGAAGAATCCAATCCTGTGCCAGTCAATGAAAATTTTGTCTTTTACGCAGGTACACAAAAAGACAAAACACAAGCTAAAAGCGCAGACTTTGAGCAAGCTTTTGTAACATTCGACAATATTTTCCGGTCGGCTTTTTCTGTAGGAAAAGCAGATGCCACCCTGCTGGTTCCCATTCTTGGGCTGGATGAGACTTTCTTTGGCGTAACAGAGATTAGCATTAACTATGAAGAAAATATTCAGGCTTCGCAGGAAGCCGGGAATTCAGGGCAATTGGCACGCGTTGGGCTATCCCTAATCGGGCTAATAGGAATTGGGTATGCCATCAATTGGATTATTTTAGCCCCACTCCGAAAAATCTCTCGTTTTGCTGAAAATATAACGCGAAAAGATACTCAAACCGAACTACGACTAAAAACGGGAGATGAGTTTGAACACGTTGCGCAGACATTGACACAAATGGCTCAAGCGGTCAATCAAACCCGCGAAGACCTGGAAAATCTGGTGTCTCAACGCACAGCTCAACTTCAAGCATCCAATGAAGTGGCAAAGGTAGCCACTTCGATTCTCGATCCAGATACATTAATCAACAACGTGGTCAACTTGATCACCAAAAGTTTTGGGTACTACTATGCGGCGATTTTCTTGACGAGTGACGATGGTAGATGGGCCGAAATAAAAGACGCTACCGGGACAGCAGGCGAAACGCTTAAAGCCAGGCGTCACAAACTGCAAGTAGGCGGAAATAGCATGGTTGGATCTGCAATTAGTTCAAAGGAAGCGCACATCGCCCTAGACGTAGGTGACGCACCAGCCCGATTCAACAACCCACTGCTACCTAACACCCGCTCGGAAATTGCCTTGCCATTAATCGTAGCGGATCATATCATTGGCGCAATGGATGTGCAGTCTGTAAAAGAGGCAGACTTCATGCCAGAAGACATCTCTACGCTACAAAATATGGCAAATCAAGTTGCAATTGCACTAGAAAATGCGCGTTTGTTTCGTGAAATGAACGATTCACTCGATGAACTAAAACAAGCCAACCGCGAATATGTCACATCTGCATGGGGCGAACGGCTCAAATCCGGAAAAATGGAACACGCAACCCATCCAAATCTGCCTGCGATTGAAGCGGGAGAAACGATTCGAGGCATTGATATTTCGCTAAATTTGCGTGAACAAAGTATCGGTCAAATATCGCTCGAAGTAGACAAAGAATGGGACACAGAAGACCAAACCTGGGTCGAGGCCCTTGCAACTCAAGTGGCAATTTCTCTGGAAAACTCCCGCTTGCTTGAAGAAAGCCAACAAGCTGCTCTGCGGGAACGCCTTTCGGCCTCTATTATTCAAAAGGTATGGTCTGCCAACAATATCGATGCCATCATCCAGACAGCTGTACGAGAACTTGGCCGTTCACTAGATGCATCAGAAGTAAAAATTGAGTTGAAAGTAGAGTAATTTTCAGGAAAAAACAATTCATGACTCAATTAAGCCCATCCTCCCCGCAAACAGAAAGCACAATCCCTTTTTGGACCTCCATTTCGGAGTTTCTAACAAAGCCAAATAATGTCTTAACCAATTTAAAAGACCGGCGGCGAGCGCAACTTACCGCTGCGCTCACTTTATTTGTTACTATTTCGAATATCGTTGCAGTTTTGTTTGCGTCAGACCAAAATTTGAATTATTTGCTTGTTATTAGCGGCGTCGGCATAGTCTCTTATTTTATTAGCCGAACGCGCTTTTTTTCTTATGGCGCATTTTTATTTATATTATCGCTCACAGCAACACCCTACGTTACGATACTAAGTGCTCAAGATTCAAACATAATTGGGCCTATCTATGCCTGGATTCCATTAGCCTTGATACTCGCCAGCGCCCTATTAAACCAATGGGCCTTGTTCCTGCTTTTGGGAATTTCTGTTACTGCCATTCTGGGGCTACAGTTTATCTATCCGCAATACTCAAGTGAAATCGCCACCACCTCAGGGATTATCACCACCATTGGGATTCTTTTGGTCTACCTTGAATCTTTTAGAGCCGGAATAGAAAAAGAACAGCTTTCTGAATTAACAAAAGCCAATCAAGAATTATCGCTTGCCAGCCAATTTCTAGAAGAACGGGTAGTGGAACGCACAGAACAACTTAATCGAAGAACAGAGCAGCTTGAAGCGGCGGCAATGGTTGCCAGAACTGCTGCGGAAACAAGCAACATCAGAATCTTGATGGAGAATGTAGTTGATGAAATTTCGCAACGCTTTGGCTTTTATCATACCGGCATCTTTTTAAGCGACTCGGCGCGACAAAAAGCCTATCTGGCGGCGGCCTCTTCGGAAGGCGGAAAACGGATGCTGGCGCGCGGTCATAGCCTGGATATTGGCCGGGAAGGGGTTGTCGGCTACGCAGCCTACGAAAAGCGTCCACGCATCGCCCAAAATATTGACAACGAAAATGTCTATTTCCGAAATGCAGAATTGCCAGGCACAAAATCTGAGGTAGCGCTACCACTCATCGTGAAAAATCAGGTTATTGGCGTTTTAGACATTCAATCCACCGAGAGAAAATCATTTGGAACAGATGATCTATTTATTTTACAAACAATGGCAGATCAAGTCGCTCTGGCAATTCAAAACGCGCGCCTGCTCGAAGAAAGTCAAATTGCGCTAGGCCAACTACAGAGTCTCTCCAGCAAATCTATTCAGGATGCCTGGCGCGGTCATTTAAACAATAAAACCAAAGGCTATATTTACACATCCGGGAACGTTGAAATACTGACAGACGCCTCATCCGATAACGATAGCGACATTCGTCAAAACTTAAGTATCGTGATCAGCTTACGTGGTCAAAAAATCGGCACAATTAACCTCAAACGCGAAAGTGAAGAAACCGCCTGGACAGAAAAAGAACAAGAGTTTACAGAAAAAATTGCATCCCAAATTGCCCTGGCAATCGAAAATGCGCGACTGCTGGAAGACTCTCAGCGGCGCGCGGCAAGAGAGCAAACCCTAAACGAATTAACAACCCGGCTAAGTCGGTCACTGGATGTAGAAACACTTTTGCAAAATGCGGTTCGAGAATTGCAAAAATTGCCACAGGTCACCGACGCCACTGTAATTATTGCGCCGCAAACCCCTCGGAAACAGGAATCAAGGTAGAACGCCATGATGAAAATGCTAAAATTCCTGAATTTTGACTTTACTTCTTCGGACAACGAACAATTACCCGAAGAACAAAAAAATCTGCACCGAATTTTATCAAGCGCGGTAAGTTATATACCGCTTATGTTGGCTTTTAACTTTTTTGGGTTTGTACTTATTTACCTGCTGGCCCTCGTTGGTCTTTTGGATTATGCTGACCTTAAATTGCTTGGCGTAGCTGCGGTTTCTCTCATAACAGCCGCCCTACATATACCAATCAGCCATTTACTGAAAAAAAATCATCTAAACTCTGTCGTATTGGCTTTATTTTTGCTGGATGGTTCAGCAAGCGCATTCCAAATTTTTCTATGGCAAGGGACGGCCCCCTTTATATTTTTCTCAATGACCGCAATTAGCCCTGCGATTATTTTTTTACCACTTGGCGGCATAAAAATTCGTTTAAAAATCGTCATTATCGGCATTGCCGCCTTACTAGCCATCTCAATGTATGGATTAAACAACAGCCTGGCCTACCCTCGGCTGGAAAAAAGCAACCTCTCTACCATGGCCGGACTAACAATTTACGCGACTGTAATCATCGCCATGGTTACCCTCGTTGTAACAAATGCCATCCAGTTTCGGACGATTGTAGCGCGTCTAATAATCACCTTTGCGTTCATCACCCTGGTTTCAGCCACATCAACACTTGTTATTTCTGGGCTAGTAAACCTGTTCCGCGATAGAAATCAGACAATTCAACAATTACAAGCCATTTCAGAACTTAAGTCGGCACAAATGTTTGCCGTGTTGCAAGAATACGAAAAAACAGCCACATCCTCGAACATCCGCGATGAACTGCTCCGCCAACGCATCTTATATTTACTAGACGGAAAAATCAACACGCTGACCTACAAGCTCAATTACGAACTTGTTCATTCCGCTATTACACAAACAGCCAATCAAGCTCAGGAATATCAAGAGCTTTTTATCTTTGATGATAGCGGTAGGGTTGTCGTCTCCAACATTAAATCAAATGAAAGCCAAGTGATCTCCGGCGAAAAATTCTTCACAGCCGCCGCCAAAGGCCAACGTTATAGCATCGATAACAATCCCTTCGCCAGCCAACAATCTATTATCATTTTGACCAGAATTGAGCGAAACGGGAAGTTTATGGGCGCTTTTGCGACAAAAATCAGCCTGGAGACCATACGCCCAATTTTTGAGACGGAATCCAACCTGGGCGACACACTGGAAACCTACCTGGTTGGCGACGATTACTACACCCTGAGCAAAACAAAAGGCGGCGAAAGCGTTTTTGTCGAGACATTTGCGACAATTGGAGCTTTAAGCAGTCGTATTCCTTCGGGAAGTGGAATTTACAATAATTATGATGATACGTCCGTACTTGGCTATTACCAATTTTTGCCAGAACTGGGCAGTGTTTTTGTATCTGAAATTGAACAAAATGAAGTAACACAAAAAATTCTGGAGCTTTTATTTACCAACATTAGCGTCGGCGTTTTTACCGCGCTTATGTCTCTCTCAATTGTCTGGGTAATTTCACGCTCAATCAGCAGACCGGTAGTTTATCTGGCACAAAAAGCAACTCAATTGGCGCAAGGGGATTTATCAACACGCATCAGTGTGGAGCAATCAGACGAAATTGGAGTTTTGGCAAGCGCTTTCAACTCGGTAGCCAGCGAACTGCAAACACTTATTCAAACTCTCGAACAAAAAGTGACAGACCGCACCGAGGATTTGCAAAAACAAGCGAATCGCTTACGGGTAGCCGCGGAGGTGTCGCGCGACGCAATAACTTCTCAGGGCCTTGATGAGATCTTAAATCGTTCCGCGCAATTGGTAATGGATCGTTTCGGCTTTTATCACACCGGTATTTTCTTAATTGACCCTCAGGGTGAATTTGCGGTACTAAGAGCCTCTCCCACCGAAGCCGGGCAGGAAATGATAAAGCGCGAACACCGCTTAAAAATTGGGCAAGTGGGCATTGTAGGTTATGTCGCAGATGTAGGGGAACCTCGCGTTGCACTGGATACCGGCCAGGATGTAACTTACTTCAACAACCCCTTATTACCAAACACTCGTTCCGAGATGGCCTTGCCGCTTACAGTCAACAATAAAATTATTGGCGTATTAGACGTTCAGAGCGAAAAATCTGATGCTTTTAGCCAGGAAGATATTGCAACTTTGCAAATTATGGCAGACCAGTTAGCGTTAGCCATTCAAAGAGCGCAATTCTCTGATGAATTACAAAGAAACTTGCAAGAGCTGGAATATGCCTATCAACGATTTACACTTTCAAGCTGGAGAGACATCTCACAAGAGAGCGAAAAGCGCATTGGCTACAAATATGATGGCGCACAAATCACATCCGTAGAAACACCTAATAAAGAACTGGCCCAAGCCCTTCGACAAGGAAAATCTATCGTCAAATCGTTGCCTACCGATGAATCTGGCAACAAAAAAACAACACTGGCGATCCCAGTAAAAGTCCGCGAACAAATCATCGGCGCTGTAAACTTGGAATTTGCGACAGAATCACTGCCTCAGGATACCATCAAGTTAGTTGAAGATTTATCCAATCGCCTGGCAATGTCACTGGAAAATGCGCGCCTGTACACCGAAACCCAAAGACTGGCATCCAATGAACGCATGGCTGGAGAAATTTCAACCAAGATTGGCTCATCAATCAATGTAGAGACTATTTTACGGACAACAGTGCAAGAGTTGGGAAGATTTGCGCCAGGAGCCGAAATTACTTTAAGGTTGGGCAAGGATAAGGAAGACTAATGTTTGAATTTTTCAAAAACATCTTTCTCCAATTGTCTGAAACAGACGATAGTAAGCAAAGCAATATTGAGGCAATTGCTCTGATCGGGACGGTGGTTGCCTGGCTGGCGCTTCCCGCTTATATACTGATGAATTCCTTTACGAGGGTCTGGCAGTTTGAATATTTAATTTATAACGACTTAGCTCTGGCCGTAGGGCTAAGTCTGGCCTATATTTTGGCGCGCACAAAGATTAGATACATCTCCGCCTGGTTGACGGCTTTATTCGTCGAAATTACCTTTATCGCTGCAAATTTCTTTGTTTCTGGGCTGGGAATTATCCTAGCCGTCATAGCGCTGACCATTATTATCAATATCGCCTTGCAGAGTTTGCCAACACAGCAAGCAATATACATGATAATAACAGCAGTCCTTACAACTGCAGGCTGTATCGTTATAGATTTGCTGAACATTTTCCCCGATAGAATTGCATCTCCGCAATGGATTCAACAAGTTATTATCGTCTTCGGCGGGGTCGCAATCCTCTTTTTAACTATTAATTATCTCGAAACATTGCAGTTTTCATCGCTTCAAACCCAGCTTTCCATCGCTTTTCTGTTAATTGCGCTGCTGCCTCTGGTCACTGTACTTATTTCATCTTTTATTACGCAAACTCAAACCTTAAGAACCATCCAAGATCAAGAACTAAGAAGAATTTCAAGCGAAATTTCAGATGGAATAGACAGTGAGTTGATTAATCTGACGCAAGCGATGGAGACTCACGCAAACCTTCCTGCGATTAAGCAGTATCTGACAGATGAAAACTCAACACTTCTGGATACATTTTTAGCCCTAAGTAATCAAAATCCATTTATTCTTTCCTATGGTCTGGTAGATACGCAAGGAAAAACGTTGCTGGATATTCGCACTTTTCGAGTCAACGAAAACAATGCCAATACAGGTTGGTTTCGAGAAACAATGACGCGCCGCGCCGGTTATGTTTCAGAACTTATTTATGATACCGACCTGTTACGCCCTGTATTTTATGTCAGCGCTCCAGTTTTCAATGAAGCTCAAGAAATAATAGCGGTTGTTCGCGCCGAATACGATGCCGAATTTTTAAGAAAATTTCTGATCGACAAAACCAGTGATGAAGATAAAAGCCTCACAGTACTGGTTGTCGACCGCAACAACATTATTGTCGCCCATAGCGCACAACCAGAACTGCAACAAAAGACATTGTCACTTTTAAGACAAGAACAAATTAGCGCATTGCAAGCCACCGGGCAGTTGCCTCCCGGCACAGCCGAATCCAATTCGGCGATGCTCACTAAACTCGAAGAATCGCTCAATGCTGCATCCAGTGACGATTTTTTTTCGGCGCAGCTTGCCAATAATACAGACAGTGAAAGCACCACTACAACCAATAAGATTATTAGCAAAAACTGGACTGTTGTCGTTGGAAAAGTATATAGTTTTGATATGTTGAATATTTTAAATATTAACCTGACCCCTATTTTGGTTGTGACAGTCGTTATGCTCGCAATGATCGTGACCGCCACAAATACTTCAAAGCTAATTACATCTCCTATTAACAGACTGACTCTGGTAGCGAAAGAAGTTGGTCAGGGAAATTTGAACGCAAAAACAGGCATCACCCGGCATGATGAAATTGGAACTCTGGCAAATATTTTTGACGAAACGACCGCGCAACTGAGAGGAATTCTGCAAAACCTTGAAGCGCGTGTTTCGCAGCGCACGAATGAACTGGCTGTAGCCAATACTCTTGTTACCAAAAAGGCGGATCAGCTAAAAACTGTTTCGAATGTTGCAAATGCCATCAACAATCTGCAAAGCTTAAAATTGCTTTTACCACAGATCGCAAATGAAATTAACAAATCATTTGGTTATTATCATGTCGGGATTTTCTTATTGGATCCAAGCGGGCAGTATGCCTTCCTGAGCGCGACAAACAGCGAGGGAGGCCAACGTATGCTGGAGCGCGGCCACAAACTTCGGGTAGGCCAGGTTGGTATTGTAGGATATGCCACCGGCGTGGGAAAAGCCAGAATTGCGTTAGATGTTGGTGATGATGCGACATTCTTCAATAACCCCGATTTGCCAGAAACGCACTCCGAAATGGCCTTGCCTTTAAAATCTGGCGGCAACATCATTGGAGCGCTGGATATTCAAAGCAAAGAAATATCGGCTTTTTCAAAAGATGATATTGAAATTTTATCGCTTCTGGCAGATCAAATCAGCATTGCTATTGAAAACTCGCGTTTATTCGAAGAAACCAGAACTGCTCTAGCAGAAGCTCAACTTGTTTTCAACAAAACGATTCAAGCCAGCTGGAGCGACATCACAGAAACAGAAAAAAGCGCATATCGCTTTAACAACGGTCAGATTACTGAAATCACCCAAAATGAGACAAATCAATCTGATGAAAACCACGAAAATCTTGTGCTCCCCATCAGTATTCGCGGTGAAAAGCTAGGCTTTATAGAAATAAAAACCGCCCAACAGCGTGAATGGAACGAACAGGATGTCCGAATATTTCAATCGGTTGTGGACCGCTTGGGGTATGCCCTTGAAAACGCCAGACTCTTTAGAGACGCCCAAAGATTGGTGTCAAAAGAGAGGGTTATCGGCGAAATTGCAAACAGAATCGGGCATTCTGTAAATCTGGACGATATTATGCAAATAGCAGTAGAAGAACTGGGACATATTATCACCGATTCTGAAATTACGATTCAGCTCGGCGAATAATATTCTAATCCGGCAAAGGAGTTATAGAGTGAATCGTTTTTTCTTCACCCAACAAGGCACGCTCCGCTTCCGCGCAAGAATTGCGCTGGCTTTTACGTTCATTGGCATTCTAGTTTCTATTGTTGCGAGTATTAGTCTGTACAACAGTGCCCGCATTCAAATCATCAAACAAATTCAACAGCGCGCTATTACAATCGCCAGTTTAACCGCCATCCAACAAAATGGAGACCTGCACTCCACGCTAACTGAACAAGACAGCAGTACCTACAATTCTGTACGAAATCGTAATACCATTATTATGAACACTGATAAAGAAATCACATCTATCTACACAATGCGGCGCGATGAAACCGGAAATATCTACTTTGTGGTAGATGTAGTCAATGATAGCTTGTCGGTTCTGAGAGGCCCCGCCAAACTGGGAGAATTTTACATAGACGCCAGTGAAGTATTGCAAAATAATTTTGGCACGATAAATTCAACCATTGTTGAAAGCCAGCCATATACCGATAGTTGGGGAACCACCCTTTCAGCCTATGCACCTTTTTATCGCTCCAACGGAGAAATTGAAGGGATCGTAGGTGTAGATATTTCCGCAAACGTAATCGAAACAGCCCAACAAGAGATTATCGCTACAAGTTTTTATTTAATTTTAGGGCTGATCCCGTTAACCGGCATTGCTGGCTGGATACTAGGAACTGTGACGGCCACACCCATCGAAAAGATAGCAGAAAGCGCTCAAAAAATTATCAATGGTGACTTTTCGCAAACGGTTCAGGTTCATTCCAGGGACGATATTGGCCTTTTAGCTACGACTTTTAACAAAATGACCGACCAGTTACGCGGGTTAATTTCCAACTTGGAAAGCCGCGTTTCCGAAAGAACGGTGGAGCTTACTGCTCAAACCCAGGAGTTACAAACGCTAGCCAAGCAAGAAGAACGCCGCGCCAGCCAATTTCAAACCATTGCTCAGGTCAGTTCCATTATCAACACGGTCCAAAGTACAGAAGAATTATTGCCACGCATTACCAATATTATTAGCGATCAATTTGGTTATTATCATACAGGCATCTTCCTTATTAGCGCTGATGGCCGCTATGCTGTCTTAAGCGCAACCAATAGTCCTGGCGGCAAAAAAATGCTGGCGAGAAACCATCGCTTAAAAGTGGGCGCAGCAGGAATTGTCGGGTTTGTAACTGGAACCGGTGTGCCTAGAATTGCGCTTGACGTCGGTGACGATGCTGTCTTTTTTGACAATCCCGATTTACCGGATACCCGGTCTGAGGCGGCGGTACCGCTCCGAGCTGGCAAACAAATCATCGGGGCGCTTGATGTCCAAAGCGAGACATCTGCCGCTTTTAGCCCGGCAGATGTCGAATTGCTTTCTATTTTGGCAGATCAGGTCACAATCGCCATTGAAAACTCACGTCTATTTGAGCAAACACGAAAATCGCTGGCAGATGCTCAGAACGTATATCGACAATATCTAAAAACGCAGTGGACAGAATTCTTAAAGGATGAGAAAAAAACCGGATATCGTTATGCCTTGACCAAAACCTACGCCATCGACCAGGCAGTTGATTCGCCGCAGACACAACAAGCAAAAGTATCCGGAAAAACCCAATTTATTAAGGATGAGAAATTTCCTCAGATTATTATTCCGATAAAGTTGCGCGACGAGGTCGTCGGAGTCTTGAATATCACGTCACAAACCAATCGAGAATGGACCGAGGATGAGCTTGATATTGCCCAGGCTGTAGCCGAGCGCGTGGCGATTGCATCAGAAAATGCCCGCCTACTCAGCGAAACTCAGCGGAAGGCCGCAAAAGAAGAAACTATTGGACAAATCACATCCAAGATTAGTTCATCGGTAAACATGCACAATATCTTGCAAACCACAGTTGAAGAAATTGGGCGCGCCATCCCTGGCTCAGAAATTGTCATTCAGCTTCGCGGGCAGGATAACTAAAGGTACATTTATGCAAAACTGGCTTAAGGAATTATTACAAAATTCAGAAATTGAAGAAAACTCTCCCAAAAATCTTCAAATGCTCCGAACAATTTTGGTTTTTATGATTGGCCTGACCGTTGTGACGGCCATCTTTATAGCAACACAACGCAATCTGCCCGCCACGCTAATTTTATTAACTCTTGGCGCACTTTTATTTGCAAGCTATGTTCTTCTGCAACGCGGCCTGGCCTTTCCCGCTCGTTTTTTCCCGCCTCTGGCATTGCTTGTCGCAGTTTTTTTGATTGCGCTAAGAGCCAATGGGATCCACGACTCATCGTTAGCTACTTTTGCTTTTATCGTCATTTTTGCCAGCCTAACAATGGGCCAAAAAGGTGCCGTTTTGTTTGCCGGGTTAACTTTTCTAGCTATTCTAGTGATAAGTATCTTAGAAGTTTCAGGGATTTTTGCAAACCAACTAAGCGCATATACTGACTTATCCGACATTGTAATACTCGGAATCATTATACCGATGGGCACAGCCAGTGTTCAAATTCTGCTTATCCGTAAATTGAACAAAAGTATTGCGCTGGCAAAGAAAAGCGCGGAAGAACAAAGAAATGTTAATGCAGAAATCGCACAGATACAAGAACACCTTGAAGAACGCATCGCAGAGAGAACATTGGACCTGGCAAAAAAATCCAAAGAATTGGAAGAACAATTAGTATCCAACCAACGGAGAGCGCGGCAATTTCAGGCCGTTGCGGATGTAGCCCGCTATATCGCCGCGCTTCAGAATCTTGATGTTTTGTTTGCAAACATTACAGAACTAATTAGCGAAAGATTTGGCTATTACCATGTAGGCATTTTCCTAAACGATGAAGCCGATTTTAACTCCATCTTACGGGCCAGTAACAGCCCTGGGGGGAAAAAAATGCTTGAAAATAATCACAGACTAAAAATCGGAGAAACGGGAATCGTAGGGAATGTGGCTCAAACTGGTTTGCCTCACCTCGCATTAGACACCGGCGGGGATAATGTTTTCTTCAATAATCCTTATTTACCTGAAACACGCTCCGAGATGGCGGTAGCACTGAAGATTTCTGAAAAAATCATTGGTGTAGTTAATATTCAAAGCGTTGAAGCAAATGCGTTCTCCAATGAAGATACTGAAGTCTTCACGGCTTTGGCAGATCAGATTGCCATAGCCATTGAGAATACCCGGCTCTACGAGAGTCAGCAAAAATCAGTCGCAGAATCGGAAACAATCTATCGTCAGTACTTACGAGAAGGGTGGGGACGCCTGTCAAACGAAGAAAACCTGACCGGGTATCACTACAAACTGGGTAGCGTCACCCCGCTAAAAATCGCCATAGAAAACCCGGAGTTCACGCAAGTCATGGAAACCGGAACTATCAAAATTGATACAGAGACCAAGGATTTGTTGTCTCTGGTGGTTCCGATCAAACTGCGTGGCGAGGTTTTAGGAGTGCTTAATATTCAACAGCCGGGCAATAGAAACTGGACAAAAGATGAAATAGAGTTGGTTCAGGCCGTTGCAGACCGGGTCGCTATTTCCGCAGAAAATGCGCGGTTATTTGAAGAGTCACAGCAAAGGGCATCGCAAGAACAAGCTATCGGAGAAATATCGGCTAAATTAAGCTCGTCTGTAAACTTAAATACAGTTTTGCAAACTGCTGTCGAAGAATTGGGCCGTGTTTTGTCTGGTACGGATGTTGCCATTCAACTACTGGTTACAGAAGAGCAGCAAAAGTAGCGGATAGAAAGAAACGACACAGGAGATACAGATGTCACCAGAGTCGAACAATCAAAAAACATCCAGGCTGAGAACCTTTGGGGGCTGGCTCATTGATCCTTTACAAACCCACCCAAAAATTTCCGAAAAACGCCATGCGCAATTGTTGGCAATCTTGACTCTCGTATTTATTTTCTCTAATTTAATCGGGCTATGGTCAACCATAAGCATGGGCGGCTGGAGCAATTCGACTCTAACTTTGATATTGCTTACTATTCTAACAACCTCAGCCTACGCGCTAAGCCGGACCCAAAAACATCATGCTGGAGCCATTCTGTTCATTGCAAGCTGGAACATAGGCGCGTATGTCACCGCTTATTTTACAGAAGGCCAACCCGTAGGCACGATTAATGCCCTGCTGGCGTTTGTTTTCGTCATGTCCAGCGTGTTGCTCACTTTAAAATCAATCGCAATATTGGTTGGGCTCAATATCGCTGGATTTTTTATACTAGGACTGATATTTCCAGACTTGAGCGCCATTGAAATCTATACAATTGCTGGAACATCGGGAACTCTTGCCGTATTGGTGCTTGTTTTGACAGCATATCGAAATTTTCTAGAAAATCAACAGTTGGCAGAAGTGCAAAAAATCAATACCGAATTACTGGCGGCAAACTTTGAATTAAGTCAAAACCGGCTACTGCTAGAGCAACGTGTTCTGGCGCGAACTTCCGAGCTTGAACTACGCACTCAGGACCTGGAGAAACGATCTAACGAATTGATTGAAGCCGATATTCAAATTAGACGAAGGGCTATTCAGGCCGAAACCATTGCAAAAGTAGCTCAATCCATTGCATCTATCCAAAATTTGCAAGAGTTGCTGCCACTAATTACACAAGTTATCAGCGAACAGTTCAATTTCTATCATACTGGAATTTTCTTGACAGACGCAGCCAACGAATATGCAGTCCTGAGCGCAGCCAATAGTGAAGGTGGTCAGCGTATGCTAAATCGCGGGCACCGCTTACGCATTGGTCAAACTGGTATTGTCGGTTACGTCGTCGCTGCCGGAAAACCGCGCATTGTTTTGGATACCGATAAAGACACTGTTCATTATAAAAACCCCGATTTACCCGATACACAATCTGAGATGGCTCTTCCGCTGCGAATTGGAGAAAAAATCATTGGGGCCTTAGATGTGCAAAGCCTGGAAGCGGAGGCCTTTACTGAACAAGATGCAGAGGCCTTATCCACCCTGGCAGACCAGGTCAGCATTGCCATTCAAAATTCACGCCTGTTTGAAACAAGCCAAAAATCACTGGCAGAAGTCAATACGATTTACAGACAAACCTTGCAAGAAACCTGGTCTAAGACAATCGACGAACAGGATACAGTGGGATATCGCTTTAGCGCGCTGGGTAACCAACCCTTACAGGAAGAATTAAAAACAAAAAGCGTGCGACAAGCCCTTAGCAGCGGTCAAATGGTGGTAATACAAGAAGCCGAAACGCCTGAACTGGCGACTCCCATAAAGGTGCGCGGACAAATTATCGGCATCTTAAATGTTCGAGCGCCAGATGGGCACACTTGGAAAAAAAGCGAAATCAGCATTCTACAAGCTATCGCAGATCGGGTGGCAAGCTCGGCAGAAAATGCGCGTCTCTTTGAAGAAACAACCAGCAGAGCCCAACGCGAAAGAACTGTCTCTACCATTACCACCAAAATTCGCAGCACCAATGACCCAGACCAAATGTTAGCCATTGCGCTGGCCGAACTAAGAACTGCGCTTAATGTCAAAGACATTCATATCAAAAAAATAGAAGACCCTGCCGAATCAACGCAGCGCTAGTTTTGGAATATCCATCAATAGCTTGGAGGCAATATGACTTACATCATAGCAATATCAAACGAAAAAGGCGGGGTGGCAAAAACCACAACAACTTTTTCTATGGGAGCATCACTTGCCGATATGGGAAAGCGAGTTCTGCTATTAGACCTTGACCCACAGGCAAATCTCACTCTCGCCAATGGTATTGAGCCAAACACTACCACCAAAAACAGCAGCCAAATCTTACTGGAGGGTTTAGCTGCGAAAGAAGCCATTATCAAAACAAATGTTGAAAATCTGGCAATTATCCCGTGTAATTCACGCATGTCAGACGCTGAACATTTTTTGCCGGTGCGTATCAATTACCAGTTTATTTTGCGGGATGCCTTACAACAAGCCAAATTAGACAACTATGAGTACATCGTTATGGATTGCCCGCCTTCAATGGGCGCAATCACGATAAATGCTCTGACCGCCTCCAATCTGCTTATTATCCCTACTCAGGCAGAATATTTTTCAGCATACGCTCTACGAGATATGATGGTTCTGATTCGAAGAATTCGAAAAGAAACAAATCCAGACCTGGCTTATCGAATTCTGGTTACGCTGCTCGACCAGCGTAACCGTACTCACCGCGCGATACGAGAACAATTACAACAAACTTTTGGAGCAGGGTTATTTACATCTGTAATAGAAATTGATACACGCTTGCGGGAAAGCCCAATTGTAGGAATGCCAATTTCGCAATATCGCCCAAAGAGCAGAGGATCACAGCAATATCATGTATTGGCTGAGGAGTTAATAGAATATGTCAGACAGCAAAAAGATTCGCAGCAAACTGAATAAGCTTTTTGATGATATCGCCCAACCAGAAGGCGAACAGCCAATATCATCAGAAAAGCCAAAAACTGCACGCAAACAGCCCGCGCAAAAAAGCGCTGAGGGTGGTGTTCAGCTATCTCGAAGAACACCACGACACACGGGTATGCTGCCAAATCTAGCCGAAACCGCCAGTCCGACAGTAACCGTTAGCGAAGCCACATCCGAAGGAACTGCCACGCTTTCGATTCCGTTTGTTTCTGGTGAAACTTGGAATAATATCGAAATTATTGATCACCAATCGCGCAAATGGAAATCTGAAGAACAGGCGCTTGTACGGGATGTTGTAGACCAACTAACCCTGGCCTTACAAAATGCGAATCTTTTTCAGCAAACCCAAAGACAAAATAGCCATCTGGAAATTCTGAATGAAATGGGACGCGAGTTGGCAACTCAGCTTAACGTTCAACAGGTGATCGAGAGTGCCTATAAATTTTCCAGCCAATTAATCAACACTTCCAGTTTTTTTGTTGCCTTGTACTCTGGCGATAGCGAAACGCTTACCTTTCCGATAGTAATGGTGAGGGGCAAGCGTATTGAATATACACAGCGCAAAATAAGAAGTGGGCTGACGGACTACGTTCTTCGGACTCGCAAAGCGCAATTGCTAAACGGGGATGTAACCGCTCAAATAGAAGCTCTGGGCATTCAGTTTATCTCAGTGGGCAATACCAACCCGGCAGTTTCCTGGCTGGGCGTTCCCATCACGCTGGGCAGCAAGACGCTCGGCGCAATTGTCGTTCAAAGCACGGAAACCCCCTATCTCTATACAGAACAAGAACGCGACCTTCTAACCGCAGTTGCCAGCCAAACTGCAATTGCCTTGCAAAATGCCCAACTCTTCGAGCAAACTCAACAACAAAATGCAGAGTTAGCTATTCTTAACGATATGGGCAATGAATTATCTTCTTTGCAGACTACCGATGGTATCGCCGCGATCGTTTACAAATATGCTGGCAAATTAATGGATGTAACTGATTTCTTTCTGGCAATTTACCATAAAGAGACAGAAGAAATGTCTTTCCCGCTGGTCTACTTTGAAGGCAAACTCATTCAGGCCGAACGTCAGGAAGTGGGCAATGGGCTAACCGGATACGTCATCCGAACCCGTCAGCAGCTCTATTTGCCAGAGAATGTAGATGAAGGAATCGTCAAATTAGAGTTGGACTCACTGGAATTGGCAGAAGAAGCTCCGGCGCTGTGCTGGCTTGGCGTCCCAATGGTTTCGGGCCAGGAAGTTTTAGGTGTCGTCTCGTTACAAAGCTCCAAAACCGCACAGCTCTACTCCGAACGTCAGCGCGATCTGCTCTCGGCAGTTGCCAATCAGGCTGCAATTGCCTTGCAAAATGCCCAACTCTTCGAGCAAACTCAACAACAAAATGCAGAGTTAGCTATTCTTAACGATATGGGCAATGAATTATCTTCTTTGCAGACTACCGATGGTATCGCCGCGATCGTTTACAAATATGCTGGCAAATTAATGGATGTAACTGATTTCTTTCTGGCAATTTACCATAAAGAGACAGAAGAAATGTCTTTCCCGCTGGTCTACTTTGAAGGCAAACTCATTCAGGCCGAACGTCAGGAAGTGGGCAATGGGCTAACCGGATACGTCATCCGAACCCGTCAGCAGCTCTATTTGCCAGAGAATGTAGATGAAGGAATCGTCAAATTAGAGTTGGACTCACTGGAATTGGCAGAAGAAGCTCCGGCGCTGTGCTGGCTTGGCGTCCCAATGGTTTCGGGCCAGGAAGTTTTAGGTGTCGTCTCGTTACAAAGCTCCAAAACCGCACAGCTCTACTCCGAACGTCAGCGCGATCTGCTCTCGGCAGTTGCCAATCAGGCTGCAATTGCCTTGCAAAATACGCGCCTGTTTCAACAAACTGAAGGCCAAAATGCCGAACTTTCCGTGCTCAATGAAATTATACGCTCGGTTTCAGCAGAAATCAGCCAGGAAAAGGTTTTTGAAGTTGCCTACGAAAAAGTTCGTACCATCATACGCGCCGATGCTTTCATCGTGGCGCTTTATGATGAAGAAAACAATGTCATCAAATATCCATTTAACATCGACGAAGGCATCCGATACGAAGCAATCGATAGCAAACTAGATGCCAGTAATTATATAGGCCAGGTACTCCTAAGCGGAGCACCCGTCCTTAAATTACGCAATGCGGAAAACCTAAACAAAAGAAAAACAGCCAGTCAGCCTCTGGGCAACATCAGCAAAATATCTGCGTCTTTGCTCTACGTTCCACTGCAACAAGGAACAAAAATCATCGGTGTATTATCTGTCCAAAGCTATGAGCTTAATGCATATAGCAATAAAGAAAAAAAGCTGCTCGAAAATATCGCCAACCAACTGACCGTAGCCATTCAAAACGCATTGCTCTACGACCAGGTCCAACAGCGCGCCAATGAGCAAGCGCTTCTAAATCAAATCGTTTCATCTGTCACAAACAGCCTCGACTTGCGAGAAAACCTGCAAAACGTAGCCAATAAAATTACCAAATACTTTCGGGCTGGGCACGTTGGCATAACAACCTTATCGGCAGATAAAAAATCACTGATTTTAACGGCAGATGCTCCCGCCCCTCCGGGTGGTTCCCCGGATATTGGATTATCAATTTCGATAGCTGGGAACCTTGCCACTGAAAAAGTAATCAATACCCGCAAAAGCCTGCTCATTGAAGATGTGCCCAACAACCCAGAAATGGAACCCATCCGCGAGATAATGAAAAACCGCGGAACCAAGCATCTTCTCATCTTACCAATGCTGGCAGGCGATGAAGTAATTGGCACGATAGGCGTAGATATTTTAAATGACTCGCGCATCATTACGGGCGAAGAAATAGCCCTACTGGAAACAATTGTCATCCAAATTGCCACTGCCATTCAAAATGCAAGACTTTACCAAAATATTCAAGTTTCCGAAACCCGCTTCCGTGATGTGGCGCTGGCTTCCGCCGATTGGGTCTGGGAACTGGACCCGGAAGGCCGCTATACCTACTGCTCC
Source organism: Anaerolinea sp. (assembly GCA_020719725.1). Lineage (GTDB taxonomy): Bacteria > Chloroflexota > Anaerolineae > Anaerolineales > Villigracilaceae > UBA8950. The sequence continues at coordinate 27,708 of DYPU01000021.1, forward strand.
GACAAAGTTTTTGATGTGCTTGGCTACAAACCAGAAGATGTTTACGGCAAAAGCCCCGCCGATTTCATGCCAGCTAATGAAAAAGAGCGCGTCGTTCAAATTTTATCGGCTGCATTACATAAAAAAGAACGCCTCATCGACCTTGAAACCAGAAATATCACCCAAGACGGCCAGGTAGTCATTCTGCTAACGAATGGACTACCCATCCTTGATGAAAACAACACCCTGGTCGGCTATCGCGGCGTTAATAAAAACATCACCGAACAAAAACTGGATCAGGCTGTCGCCGATGGCCTTGCCGAAATCACCGAGGCTGGTGTGACCAACACCTCTATCAATCAGGTTTTACCAGCCATCCATAAAAGCATCCTCAAGCTCTTACCCGCCAAAAACATCTACTTTGCGCTATTTGACCCAGAAAAAAACTTAATTTCCTACCCCTACAAAGTGGACGAACAAGATCAGGCTCCCTGGCCCAGCCATGAACCCTCTAAAAATCTCACCAACCACATCATCCGCACCGGAAAAGCATTACGCGTCACCCATCAAGAAATAGAGGAACTGGCCGACGCAGGAATCATTCAGCGCCGCGGTGCCCCTTCCAAACTATGGATCGGCGTACCGCTAAAAACAAAAGAAACCATCGGGGTCGTTGCCATCCAAAATTATGATTCCATTGAACTGACCGAGCGACACTTTGAAATCATGCAACGGCTCGCCCCTCAAATTGCTACCGTTATCGATAAAATTCGCGCCGAAGAATCGATTCTTTTACAAAGCGCCGCTCTGGGAGTTGCCGCCAACGCAATCATCTTAACCGACACCGACGGTAAAATCACATGGGTCAATCCATCCTTCAGCAAACAAACCGGCTATGAAAAAAACGAAGTAATCGGAAAAAACACCAGCTTCCTAAAATCGGGAATGCACGACGAAGGCTACTACAAACAAATGTGGGACATCATCACCAGCGGCGAAACCTGGTATGGAGAAATAGCAAACCGCCGCAAGGATGGCTCTCAGTTTATTGTGGAACAAACAATCAGCCCGGTACGCAATTCAGATGGAGACATTTCTCACTACGTCTCCATTTGGCAGGATATTACCGACCGCAAACACACCGAAGAAACCCTGCGCCGCCAAAACGAATATCTGGCAACCGCTACTGAAGTTGGTCGTTTAATTACATCCACCCTAGATATACCAACACTCTTCAACCGCACCGTCAGCCTGGTTCGATCTCGATTTGGGTACTACCACGTTTCAATTTTCACCGTCGAAGAAACCGGCTTTACCTCCACCTTGCGAGAAGCAACCGGCGAAGCCGGAGAAGAGATGAAACGACGTCAGCATTCACTCACCGTCGGTTCAAAATCCATTATCGGCTATGTCACCGCCAACGGAAAAACCCTAATCGTCAACAACACTGCCATCGACCCAATTCACCGACCCAACCCCTTGCTGCCAGAAACCAAAGCTGAAGCCGGTATTCCGCTAAAAATCGGCTCACGCATCATTGGCGCACTCGATATTCAGGCCCGTGAAGTTGGCGCATTTATGGATGAAGATATTGCCGTCCTCGAAACCCTGGCCGACCAAATTGCAGTTGCAATCGACAATGCCCGCTCCTACGAATTGGCCCAACAGGCCGTAAGCGAAATGCGCGAGCTGGATCGCATCAAAAGCCAGTTCCTTGCCAATATGTCACATGAATTACGCACCCCACTCAATTCCATCATCGGCTTTTCGCGCGTAATCCTAAAAGGAATAGATGGCCCGGTAAACGAACAACAACACCAGGACCTTTCAGCAATCTACAATTCTGGGCAGCACCTGCTCAACCTGATCAACGACGTACTCGATTTATCCAAAATCGAGGCTGGCAAAATGGAATTGGCAATCGAAGAAGTCAATATTAGCGATACCATTAACAGCGTCATCTCTAACGCCATGGGACTCGTCAAAGACAAACCTGTGCGGCTCGAAAAAGAAATTGAAGCGGGTGTACCCACCATTCGGGCAGATGCCATGCGCATTCGCCAGGTTTTAATCAATCTAATCTCCAATGCCGCAAAATTTACCGAAGAAGGCATCATCTTAATAAAAGCCAGCCTGCACATCAATTCTTCAGGGCAACAAGAAGTAATTGTGAGCGTAAAAGACACCGGCCCAGGCATTTCGCCCGAAAACCAAAACAAATTATTCCAGGCCTTCTCGCAAGTAGATTCTTCACCCACGCGCAAATCTGGCGGAACAGGCCTCGGCCTTTCAATTTGTCACCGCCTGGTGCAGCTTCACGAAGGCCGCATTGGTGTTCACAGTGTAGTAGGCGAAGGCAGCACATTCTACTTCACCATCCCTGCCTACCGCCAAGCAGTAAGAGAAGAAGAGACAAATGGAAAAATCATCCTGTGCATTGACGATGACCCACAAATCATCAGTCTCTACGAACGCTATCTGAAACCGCAGGGCTACAAAGTGGTTGCTTTAAGCAATCCGGCCAACGCCAAAGACACTATCAAGCGCATAAAACCCTACGCAGTCACCCTCGATATTATGATGCCCGAAATGGACGGATGGCAAGTTTTGACAAGCATCAAAAACGATGCAGAAACACGCGATGTTCCAATTATCATTTGCTCCATCGTAGAAGAAGAAGAAAAGGGCTTTAGCCTGGGCGCAGCAGATTATCTGGTCAAACCCATCCTGCAAGATGACTTGCTACTTTCGCTCAATCGCCTAAATGGCGACGGCACCATCACAGAAGTACTCATCATCGACGATTCACCCGATGATCTGCGCCTGCTCGAAAGAATCATCTCAGAAAAAGGCAATTACCTGACCCTCACCGCCGAAGGTGGTCTGGCTGGCTGGAACGCAATCCAACAGAAAAAGCCCCACGCCATCATCCTCGACCTGTTCATGCCCGACATGGATGGCTTTGCAATCATTGAAAAGCTAAAAACATCACCAGAACTGCGTGATATTCCAGTCATCGTCATCAGCGGAGCAGACCTAACCGAAGAACAACATAGCAAGCTAAGCAACCTTGGCAAAACCATGCTCCAAAAAGGAATGCTTGAGCAAAAAGAACTCTTTGAAACGCTAGAAAAAGCCCTGCAACGCCTAAAACAAAAATAGCCACAAGAGCGATAGACCTGGCAGACAGGTCTATCGCTTAATAAAGGAGACCCCATGCCATTCTCAATTCGGTGCATCGACTGCGGCCTGATTACAAGTTACCACCCCAACGACCTGACCTGCCCCAACTGCAAAAGCCAATGGCGCGAAGCCATTTACAACTACGACACAATCGCCAAACAACTGCCAGATGCCCTAAATAGCCGCACCTTCGACCTTTGGCGCTACCATGAATTGCTTCCCATTCACAAATCCATCCCCAGTCTGCGCATGGGCGAAGGCGGAACGCCCCTCATTCGCGCCGTAAACCTGGGCCTTATGCTAGGCTGTAACAACATCTTCATAAAAGACGAAAGACAAGGCCCAAGCGCCTCCTTCAAAGACCGTCAGGCCGCCGTCACCATCGCCGCCCTCAAAGAAGCCGGAATCACCGAAATGGTCGCCGCCTCCACCGGCAACGTTGCCATCTCCTATTCAGCCTTTGCCGCCCGAGCCGGAATCAAGCTATGGGCCTTCGTCACCAGCCTGGTTCCTGCCGTAAAAATGCGCGAAATCGCGCTGTACGGCAGCCAAGTCATCAAAGTCACCGGGTCATACGATCAGGTCAAAAAAATCGCCGCCGAATTTGCCGAACAGCGCGGCCTGTACCACGATATGGGCGCGCGCACCATCACCTCCGTCGAGGGTATGAAAACCATCGCCTACGAAATCGCCGAACAGCTCACCGAAGAATTTGGCCCCCCTACTGATGGCAGCCGCTGGCAAACCCCCACCTGGTATATTCAAGCCATTAGCGGCGGGCTTGGCCCAATTGGGGTTAGCAAAGGCTTTCATGAAATGCAACAAATGGGGCTTATCAAAAACATTCCCGCCATCGCCGCTATCCAAGCCGACGGCTGCGCTCCAATGGTACACGCCTGGAAGCAAAACCAAGAAGAAGCCAGCGCCGTCGTCAACCCCAAAACCCACATAGAAACCCTGGCAACCGGCACACCTGGCCGCGCCTATCCGCTGCTGCGCAAAGAATTCAAAGCACATCAGGGATTATTTGAAAGCGTCACCGACGAAGAAGCCTTTCGCGCGATGCACGTCCTCGCCAAGATGGAGGGGGTCTCCGCCGAACCCGCCTCAGCTGCCGCCTTCGCCGGTTTATTCAAACTGGTACGAGCCGGAATCATCAAGCCGAACGACATCGTCGTGGTCAATTGCACCGGGCATACCATGCCAGCCGAACCCCTGGTGCTTGGCTCCGGCTGGGCCAGAAATGTAGTTCTCCCCAAAGAAGATGAAAACAACGCCGAAACAACCCCCAAAGAAGGCGAAGGCCTGCTTGCAGCCCTCAGCCGGGTCGCCCCAGACCGCTTCCCGCGCGTTGCCATTGCCGACGACACTCCAGATGCCCGCCGCCTGATTCGGCGCATTTTACAATCTCAGGGCGAATACACCATCTTTGAAGCCAGCAATGGCCGGGAGGCCCTGGAACTTGTCAACCGCGAACATCCCGACTTGCTCATTCTTGACCTGATGATGCCCGAAATGGACGGGTTTGCCGTATTAGACGCGCTCAAAAACAACCCAGACACCATGCACATCCCCGTCATCGTTTCAACAGCCAAAGAACTCACCAAAGACGAAAAAGACCTGCTTCAAGGTCAAATACAGGCCCTTATGCAAAAAGGTGACTTTATGAGCGATGAGTTCCTGGAAGAAGTAAAATCTTTAATTCGATAATCATACGATTTGGTAATGAAACAGAAAGC
>DYPU01000021.1:32708-37288 GCA_020719725.1 Anaerolinea sp.
ACTTTTTAGCCCGCCGCCAACCTGACAGCAGAAAGGATATTCATGACAGCCAGCAAAAGACGGAGCACAGGCATTCTTGCCGCTCTGTCATCGGCTTTTTTATTGGGATTAGCGCCTGTTTTTGGCAGGTGGGCAATATTATCCGGGTTTAGCTCCTTATTGGTTGTTGCGCTGCGCACAGGGCTGGCCGCTACGATGATATTTCTCCTCATGCTCATTTTTAAACGTCAATTTTTATATATTTTCCCAGTTGGCTTAATGGGCTGCTTTCTGGCCGGAACGATTAACGGGTTAGGCTCACTACTCTACTACATGGCCCTCGGTGATTTACCTGCCAGCCTGGGACAATTGCTCTATGCGCTCTACCCCATTTTCGTCGCCCTATTTTCTCTTCTCGATAAACAACCCATCAGCCGCCTGACCATGATTCGAGTAGGACTGGCCCTATTTGCAGTACTCTTACTAACCCAGCCCAACGGCGCAGCTGTGCCTTTCTCCGCCATCTTAATGATGATCGGCTCTGCGGCACTTTACGCCCTACATATCCCAATCAACCAGCGTGTACTATACGAAATTCCAGCCCCCACCGTCACTCTTTACACCCTTTTAGCCATGAGCCTGGTGACAATTCCAGCTTATCTTTTCTTTGATAGAAGCCTGCCAAGTTCCACCGCTGGAGGATTGCCGATACTGTTGCTAACTTTGGTGACATTTTTCTCTCGTTTCACCCTCTTCTTGGGGATAAAAAAAATAGGCGGTGTGCAAACCGCCTTACTTGGACTTTCTGAAATCTTTATCACCATTGTCGTGAGCCACTATCTGCTAAATGAAAACCTGACTTTGACACAATGGCTGGGAGCTGGCATTTTAGGAGCAACCCTGCTGCTGGCCGCATTAGAAAAACCGAACCTGCAACGCCCCAAAGGCGGCTGGCTGGCCTGGATTCACCCACCCCAAATCAACCCCATTCCCTGGAATCTGGAAGATTAGCCCGCTTTTATTTCTCTTCTTCAAAAACATAGCCAGTACCGCGCACGCTGACAATTCGCTCATACAAACCGGGGAATGTTTCCAGCTTGTGACGTAACCGACTTACCAGTGGTCGCAAAATCTCCTGAGCCTCACGTTGTGATACATCGTATCCCTGCACCAACAACACCAAATCGCGGTGCGAATAAACCTTGCCAGGATTTTCCACAAAAACCTTTAACAAGTGACCTTCTGCCGGGGTGAGATTCTCAAACTTATTTTTACTTGCAACCGTGCGCCGCATCAAGTCAATTTCTGTTCCATCTTTTGTATTAAAAATAGCGCCATCCAGCGCCTGAATTTCACTCTGATTTTGCAGCCGGGCCGCGTGCCGTTCCAAGCCGCGCTTTACACTCTCAATAATTTGCATCGGAGAAGCTGGCTTCAGTAAATAATCATGCACACGCTGGCGCAGCGCCTCCACTGCCGATTCCATCGAGCCATAAGCCGTCAGTAGAATAATTTGAGCATCGGGGGCAAGCTGGCTGGCAACCTGAACAACATCCAAGCCATTCATGCCCGGCATTTTCAAATCGACAATCATCAAATCGACTGAATAATTGCGCAAATGCTCTACTGCGGCCTCACCACTGGGCACGGCGGTAACGCCATAACCTTCCAGCCGCAAAATATCGCCCAAAGACTGACGAGCGATAGGTTCATCATCAACAATGAGAATATTGGTTTTCATGGTCTCTCTTCCTTGACATCTTTGATTGGCAACATCACACGAAATGCGGCCCCGAAACCTTCTTTTTTAGGCAATAAATCTAACCTGCCACCATGCGCCGTAACAATATCGTAGCTAACCGATAGCCCCAGCCCGGTTCCGCGCTTGGTACTCACAAAAGGTTCAAAAATAGATTCTCGCATCTCATCTGCAACACCTGGGCCAGTATCTTGAAAGGTGAGCCGAATCAATTTACGTTTTTGGGCAATATTAATCCATAATTCCCCGCCTTGCGGCATGGCATCAAAAGCATTTAGCACCAGGTTTATAAAAACTTGCTCAAGCTGGCTGCTAATTGCCATCACACTGGGCAATTTGGCAGGCCAGGCAGTTGTCACCAAAATATTACGTTCTCGAAGCTGGGCATTAAGCAAACTAAGCACATGCTCCAGCAAATCCAAAACCTGAACTGGCTTAAATTCTGCACTTGGTCTGTAAAAATCAAGCATACGCTGAACCGTCACCATCAGCCGATCTACCTCCTGCACAGTCAGATCAATATAGTTTTTCCGGCTTTCTGGCTCTAAATCCTCGCGGACGGCTAAATGCAGGCAGTTTCTTACGGATTGAAGAGGATTATTGATTTCATGGGCAATCGATGCGGTTAGTCGCCCGGCAGCGGCCAGCTTTTCGGCCTGCACCAGCGCTTGCTGCGATTCTTCTACACGGCGGACATAAGCGCGTAATTCGCCGTATAAATTGGCGTTTTCCATGGCAATCGTAGCCTGACGCGCCAGGATCAAGAATGTTTCTAAATCTACCTGGCGAAAGGGGGGTGAATCTACATCACGAGCCGCCAACAGAACCGAGCGCATGTTGATAAGCGAGGTAGGCACAGACATGATGCTCGCTAATCCAAGCGCTTGCAATTCACGATCCAGCATCAAATCAGGAGTCTGGCCAGAGGTGCCCCATAGCGGCTGATCTAGCGCGGCGGTACGCAAAACGAGATTGCCATCCGGGTTGAAAAGGCCGCCTTCCGGGGTTTGCCCCCTGCGCCCTAGCAATAAAATGCGTTTTTCTTTTTCGATACATTGGTAAAAACCGACATTGGCGCAGCGTAGCTGATTCGAAACAGTATCCAAAATAAGGGCAAGCAGGCGTTCGGGGTTGGTTTCAGCCAGTAAAGATTCTGTTACGCTAAAAAGTGGGCGCAGCGCCTGCATCCGACCAACATCCTGCTTGCGCTGGCTATCTAAAACAGCTTGTTCCACCGCCTGTAATAGTTCTTTCTTCTCAAACGGTTTCAGCAATAACCCATCTACCCCGCGCCGCAAGGCCTGGATGGCTGTTTCAACCGTTCCAAAACCAGTCATTGCTAAAATTGCCATTTCGGGCTGCATTTCGTGGGCTTGCTGAATGACATCGAAACCGCTCACATCAGGCATTCGAATATCTACCAATAATAAATCGGCTTGGTTTTTGCGCAATCCATCCAAAGCCAGGCGAGGATCGGTATAGGTGATTACCAAAAATCCAACCGCAGTAAGCAAGCGCTCACACAGTAAAGCAATTCCTGGTTCATCATCCACCACAATAACCTTGCTGTGACTCATCTCTAATTCTCCAGGGGTAATAAGACCGTAAAAATTGCGCCTTGGTGTAGTTGGCTTTCGACTTCGATCATTCCGCCGTGTTCGGTAATAATGCCGTAAGTAACCGAAAGCCCCAGGCCAGTTCCGCCGCTATCACCGCGCGTGGTAAAGAAAGGCTCAAAAATTCTATCCAAAATTTCTGGGGCTATGCCTTCGCCATTATCGCGCACGGTTAAGGCCAAAAAAGGCGAGCCGTGCCGCATAGTTTGAGAAGTTTCAAGCGCAAGGTTGCCACCTTCGGGCATGGCATACAAGGCATTATTGATTAAATTGATCAATACCTGTTTAATTTGGTTACGATCCACCAAGACCCAGGGCAGTTCTGCTCCGCAAAACAATTCAAGCCGGACATGGCTGGTAAGCAATAAGTGCTTGGTGAGAGCAACAACATCGTCTACAATTTCGTTAATATCGGCTCTGGCTTTTAGCACCTCGCGCTGACGGGCAAAATCCAGCAAACGGCGAACCACACTCCGCGCCCGATTCGCTTCCCGTAAAATCAATTCCAAATCATTACGCAAACCAGAATCGGATGGAAGCGATTCGAGGCTCAATTCTGTAAATCCAACCACCGTCGTTAGGGGATTGTTCAATTCGTGGGCAATGCCCGCCGCCATTTCCCCCACCGCCGCCAGTTTGGCGGCCTGCACCAGCCGCGATTCCGCTTCGCGCTGCGCGACAATTCGCGCCTGAAGTTCTTGTTGAATCTCTTCCAGCTCGCTCACCGCTTTTTTTAACTCACGGGTTTGCTCCTGCGTGCCTCCGGCGCTTTCCAAAACAAGGCTGGCGACACGCCAAATTTGCTGCGCATCCTTACTCAGCGCTTCTTCAACGCCAACCAGTAATAAAGATTGGCCTTCGCCAATTTCAGGAAAAGCATAAACCCGGCTGCAAGAATTATCCAGGTTAGCCGCGCGTGAGCGCGAACGGCGAACCGAAAGCACCCCGCCCAACCATGAGCTATTTGATTTGTCGAAAAGAAAACTGCGCAAAGCGGCCTCACGCAACTTGGACAAGCGCCAGGATTCCAGCAAAACCCAGTCTTGCGCGCGATACGCCACGCGCACTGCCCAGCAAGCCTCGGTAAGTGCGCCAGTTTCTTTCAAAATTATCTCAATCGGGTTGAAGATTGTCATCCTTTGAATTATACAATAAGCATCGTATAGATACACAACTTTAAAAAACTCGTCCCGGCCTTTCAGGAACGTTAAACTTCATTGTCAATA
>DYPU01000104.1 GCA_020719725.1 Anaerolinea sp.
GAGCGCGGCCCGACTCAGCCGGCTGGTCGCCTCCAGCCCAAGAAAATTCTCCACAAGTTCAGCCATTTCGGGCGCAGTGGTCAATTGCACCCGCCCGGCATGGCGCTGAAGGCGAATTCCACGCATTCGTAAATCTTCTTCCAGCGCTTCCAGCCCTTTTTCAATTTGAGTAGGGGTCATTTCAAGGGCCAGCCCCATCTGGGCCGGGGTGACTGGCTCTGGGGCAACGAAGAGTAGCCCTTCGAGCAGGGCCGCAAGGCTGAGTTCAGGCAGGTTTTGAGAGTCGCTCATGCTATAATTGTCCGGTTATCTGTTCAAACGTGAGGAAAAATGTCTAAAAGAATCTTATTGTCCATTGCAAGTCTGATTTTATCATCTCTAGCCTGCACCATGTATATAGGCGGGCCAGAATATCCAGAAACTCAAATTCCGATTTCCACCGAAACCGCCGCCAGTGTAGAAGAATTGATTGATCTGGCCGTGCAAACCGCTCAGGAAACTGGTGTACTGACCATCAGCATCAGCGAAGCCCAGCTTACATCCTTAATTGCGGCCAAAATGGCCGCCGAACAAGACCCGTTTCTAACAGAACCGCAAGTTTACCTGCGAAATGGAGAAATTCAGATTTACGGCAAGGCGACTCAAGGAAATTTTGCCGCCACGGTTCGTATCGTACTTTCTGCCACCGTAGACGCCAACGGCCAACCCAAAATAGCAGTGGTTTCAACCGATTTTGGCCCGCTGCCCGCCCCAGATGGGCTAAATAATTCGATTAGCGCAGTAGTCAACGAAGCCTTCACCGGCGGGCTTGGCCCGGCGGCCATCGGTTTTCGGCTGGAAACCATCACCATCGCCGATGGTCTGATGACTCTGGCGGGCCGAATTAAGTAGGCGGATTATACCAGCCCCCCGCGCCCATGAAACCAATTCACATCATCCTATTCATTGCCAGCCTGCTGCTCAGCAGTTGTTTTGCGCCGCGCGTCTCCTCGAGCGAGGTCAAAATTCAGGTGTCAATTGTGGTGGATGGTGAAACCATCGCGGCAGAACTCCCTTCCGGCAGCACCGTTACAGAGGCTCTCCAAGCCGCACAAGTAACGGTTGGCAGCCTGGATCGGATTGAACCACCGGCTTACGCTCTGGCTCAGGATGGGAGCCAAATCACAATTTCGCGGGTGCGCGAAGAATTCAGCACCCAGCAGCAAACCCTGGCATTTGAGCGTCAAACCGTGCGCAACGAATCGATGCCACAAGGCGAAACCCGCCTGATTCAAGAGGGCGTTAACGGTATTCAAGAAATAACAACCCGCCGCGTCTACGAAAATGACCTTGAAACCAGCACCTCCATCGTCAAAGCGATCATTTTGCAACCCGCTGTCCCCGAAATTATCATGGTTGGCGTACAAACCCCGTTTTCCTCGCTACCCATCGACGGGAAATTGGTCTATATCGTCAGTGGAAACGCCTGGCTGATGCAAGGTTCCACCGCCAATCGCGCCCCAATCGTCACCAGCGCCGATTTAGATGGACGCATCTTGAAACTTTCACCAAAAGGTGATTGGCTGCTCTACACCCGCAAATCCACAAAACCCATCAGCGAAGAAATCAACACCCTTTGGGCGCTCAATCTGGAAGACCCGGCGGCCAATCCCATCAACCTGACGATCTCCAACGTCATCCACTTTGCAGATTGGATTCCCGGCACAACCACCAATATCACCTACTCCACCGTCGAGCCGCGCGCCGCCGCGCCCGGCTGGCAAGCCAATAACGACCTGTTCACCCTCAAATTTGGCGTCACCGGCTCCATTGGCAAACCGGGCAAAGTCATTGAGGCCAATACCGGTGGAGTGTATGGTTGGTGGGGCAGCAATTTTACCTGGTCGCCAGATGGCAAACGCCTGGCCTATGCCCGACCAGACGGCATTGGCCTGGTCAGTTTTAGAGACAACGAGTTAGTGAGTTTGCTCGAAATTGCGCCCCTGCAAACCCATAGCGATTGGGCCTTCATTCCACCCATCACCTGGGGCGCAGATTCGCGCACACTCTACTTTGTCAGCCATGCTCCGCCGCCCGGCCTGGTCAACCCGGAAGAATCACCCTACTTCGATCTGGGAGCACTTTCGCTGTTAAGTGGAGCCAATGTCAGCATGGTGCGCCAAACTGGCATGTTTGCCTACCCTGCCGCCTCCAACCCCGGTGAGCAAAACGGTGAACAAGCCTATCGAATTGCCTATCTGCAAGCGCTCTCACCGTTGCAATCCGAAACCAGTGGATACAGACTCGTCATCATGGATAGAGATGGCTCTAACCGCAAAACCTACTTCCCTGGCGAGGGCGCTCCCGGCTTGGGGCCGCAAACTCCGCTCTGGGCCCCTCAAATAGAAAAAGGAATACCGGCGACTTTCGTCGCAGTGGTTTATCAGGGCAACCTATGGCTCATTGACAGCCTAAGCGGACAAGCCAACCAGATCACTGGCGATGGTTTAATTCAAAAAATAGACTGGCGATAATGCCAGCACCTCAATTTTCTTTCAGGAGAATTTTTCATGCGCATCCTCATCACCGGCGCAGCCGGTTTCTTAGGCTCACATCTTTCAGACCGGCTTATCACCGATGGACATCAGGTTGTCGGGCTCGACAACTTCATCACTGGCTCCCCCAACAACATTGCCCACCTGGCCGCCAGCGAAAACTTCATCTTCTACAAACGCGATGTCTCCGAATACATCTTCATCCCCGGCAAAGTAGATGCCGTACTCCATTTTGCATCGCCAGCCAGCCCCAACCCACAATCGCCCTTGGCCTACTTCAACCTGCCCATTCAAACCATGAAAGCCGGAGCACTTGGCACGCATAATACCCTGGGCGTGGCAAAAAGCAACAACGCCCGCTACCTGCTGGCCTCCACCAGCGAAATTTACGGCGACCCAACCGTCCACCCACAAACCGAAGATTACGCTGGTAACGTTGACCCCACCGGCCCGCGCGCCGTCTACGACGAGGCCAAACGCTTCGCCGAATCGCTCACCCTGGCCTACCACCGCCAGCACAATGTAGACACCCGCATCGTCCGCATCTTCAACACCTACGGGCCTCGCATGGATTTGGAAGATGGCCGCGCCCTGCCAAACCTGCTCAAACAAGCCCTGCTCAAACAACCCCTCACCATCTACGGCGACGGTCAACAAACCCGTTCCTTCTGCTACGTCGATGATCTGGTCGATGGCCTCCTGCGCTTGCTATACTCCAACGAACACATGCCCGTCAACATCGGCAATCCAGTCGAAATGAGCCTGCTCCAATTTGCCGAAATCATCAACCGCGTCACCCAAAACCCCGCCGGGCTAACCTTCGTCTCCGACGCGCGCTCCTCGCGTGATCCCCAACGCCGCCGCCCCGACATCACCCGCGCCCAAAATATTCTCGGCTGGCAACCCAAAATAGACCTGGAAGAAGGCCTGCGCCGCACCATCCCCTACTTCAAAGAAAAACTGGGCCTGGCATGACCACCATTTTGCAAAACCCCAACGAACGCACCCGCTTCTTCAAATTTGCCATCGTTGGTGCCATCGGCTCCGTCATCGATTTTGCCATCATGAACCTGCTCACCCAACTGGCCGGCGCATCTCTTGTCAACGCCGGAACCATCTCATTCATCTGCGCCGTCATCAGCAACTTCACCTGGAACCGCTATTGGACCTACCCGGAATCGCGCTCCAAGCCACTCATGGGGCAATTATTGCAATTCAGCATCGTCAACGTCATCGGGCTGATCATCCGCATCCCCATTCTCAAAACCGGCGAACCCCTGTTGGATACCTTTCTCAGCCAAACCAGCCTGCCAATCCTGGCCGGGCAACACACATTCATCAGCCACAATGCCACCCTGGCTTTTGCCATCGGCATTGTCATGATGTGGAACTTCTTTGTCAATCGCTACTGGACATACAACCACATTGAAATAAACTCATGACACCTCCAACTCCAACCGTCATCCCCCTCTACACCACCCGCGGCGACGTGGAAGCCTTCCTGGTCTACCCATACATCTACAACCGCCAGGGCGAATGGATCGGCTTCGCCCAGCCTAACCGTGAAATCTACTCCGTCTTAGGCTACTACGTCGGCGAACTCTCCCCCGACAAGCGCATCCTACGCAAACGCGCCATCGACGAAGAAAAACCCCGCCAACTTCCACCTCCCGCCCCAGCCCGCCTACGCGCCCCCTCTGGCCTGCCCCTGCCTCCCATGATGCGCGAGCTGCCCCACAGCACCATCGACATTCTCGAAGATCTGCCCGAACTACTCCACACCAAAGACTCAGGCGAATTTACCCAAGACCTCGATTAAAAATGACCCTCTGGCTCGAACCAGCCCGCACCCTAAACCCCAAACTGGATGAACTCGGACTTCATCCCATCCTGATCCGCGCCCTGACCCGGCGCGGATTCGACTCTCCGAACTCTGCGCGCGCCTTCCTCGAACCCGGCCTGTATCCCGCCAGCCCAGCCTCCGAACTACCCGACCTCGACATCGCCTTGCGGCGCATCTGGAAAGCCCTACGCAAAAACGAGCGCATCTGCATCTGGGGCGACTTTGACGTAGACGGCCAAACCGCCACCGCCGTGCTGGTCCAAACGCTGAAAGCCATTGGCGCCAACCTGACCTACCACATCCCCGTGCGCGAAAAAGAATCGCACGGCATCAAAATTGAATACCTGAAAACCGAAATCGACAACGGCGCAACCCTCATTTTGACCTGCGACACCGGAATCAGTGAACACCAAGCCGTCGAATACGCCAAAACTCGTGGCGTAGACCTGCTCATCACCGACCACCACGACCTGCCCGCTGGCCCCTTGCCCACCGCGCTGGCCGTCATCAACCCCAAGCGCCTCCCCGAAACCCACCCACTGGCAACCCTGGCCGGGGTAGGCGTGGCCTATAAACTGGCCGAAGCCCTGCTGCAAAATGCCAACACAACCCTGGCTCCAGAAACACTGCTCGACCTGGCCGCGCTGGGATTAGTGGCCGATGTGGCCACCCTGAGCGGAGACACGCGCTACCTTGTCCAACGTGGATTGGAACAACTGCGGCGCAATCAAAGGCTGGGAATACAGATCATGCTCGAACTGGCCGGGACAAACCCACAGCAACTAACCGAAAGCCATATCGGATTCACGCTGGGGCCGCGCCTGAATGCTCTGGGACGGCTGGGCGATGCCAACCCAGCAGTAGAACTCCTGACCAGCGCCGACCCGGTCAAAACCCGCATTCTGGCAAACCAACTGGAAGGACTCAACAGCCAGCGCCAACTGCTCACCGCCCAGGTAACTCAGGCCGCCGAAGCCCAACTGAAGGCCAACCCAGGGCTTTTGGCGCAAGCCGCCCTAATACTCCATCACCCAACCTGGCCGGCTGGCATCATTGGCATCGCCGCCAGTCGCCTGGCCGAGCGTTACCATCGTCCAACCCTGCTGCTCACCGGCGAAAACCCACTTCGCGGTTCGGCCCGCTCCGTCGAAGGAGTCCATATCAGCGAGGCGATCCGGGCCTGCCAGGGCTTGCTGCTCGGCTTTGGCGGTCATCCAATGGCTGCCGGGTTGTCACTTTCTGCTGAAAACCTGCCAGCCCTACGCAAACAACTTGCCAGAGCCATCGAAACCCAGCTTGGGACAAACGCCCGCCCCGAAGCCGAACTACACATCGACGAATTTTTACGGTTCAACGAACTTAGCCTCGACCTGGCTGGAAAGATCGAACTGTTGGCTCCATTTGGGGCGGGCAACCCTACGCTAACATTGGCTACCCGAAACTTAACCCTGAAATCGGCCCAGCGCATTGGTAAAACCCGCGAACATGCCAAATGGACTGTCTCTGACGAAGACGGCAATCGCCAAAACATTCTATGGTGGGGTGGCGCAGACGAACCGCAGCCTGAAGGCCGTTTTGACCTGGCTTACAGCCTGCGTACCAGTGACTTTAAAGGCCAAAAACAGTTAGCGCTAGAATTGATTGATATTCGCGCACTGCCCGATGAAAAACCGGTCGAAATTAAGGACGCCCGCCCCATTGAAAAAATCGACCTGCGCAATGCGGATAATCCGCTGGAACAGTTGGACGCCGAGCGGCAGCGGAAAAATACAATCGTTTTTGCGGAGGGAAAAGATAAAAAGACCCTTAGCGGCCTGGGACGGCACGAACTAGGCCCGGCGGAAACGCTGATTGTCTGGACCGCCCCGCCCAATCCGCGCATTTATCAATCGTTACTGGAAACGGTCTGCCCCCGGCGGCTGGTGTTTTTTTGCCAACCCCCTGGCGACGATAGCCCGGCTGCATTTTTGACACGGCTGGCAGGGTTAATCAAATTCATCATCACTCAGCGCGAGGGGAAAACCACGCTGACCGAATTGGCCGCCGCCTGCGCTCAGGGGGAGGAGAGCATTCGCGTCGGGATTGAGTGGCTGAAGGCCAGTGGGCAGGTGACGGGGGAGGCTGATGTGAGCGGACTCTGCCTGAGCCAGGCAAATGCTCCAGTGGATGACTCTGCCAGGGCGCGGTGGATGTCTCAATTAATCCGCTTGCTCGATGAAAGCCGGGCTTATCGGAAATTTCTGCACACTGCGGCGCACTGAATGCCCCAATCGGCCAGGGTAGGCAGGCTTTAGTTTATTTTTCTGCGCCAGTGACAACAATGCCTTGCATGAACAAGCGCTGGGCAATGAATAAAATAAGAATGGGAATGACCAACACTGTTAGCGTGCTGGCCTGGATGACATTCTGGATGGGCACGCGGGACTGGTAGCGCTGGATACCAAACGAGAGCGGGATAAGGGCGGCGTTACTGCTCAGGTAGAGCGAGGCAAGACGGGTTTCATTCCAGCTATAGAAGAAGTGCAGCAGTGAAACGGTCACCACCACCGGCCAGGATTGGGGCGAAACCACCAAAAACAACCTGCGAATTGGCCCGGCTCCATCCAGCATGGCCGCTTCTTCAAGATCAACGGGGATGCTTTTGAAATTTTGGCGCAGAAGGAAAATATAGACAGCGCTGCCAAAAAATAACGGCAACAGAATAGGCAAGTACGTCCCTTTCCGATGCAGGAAATTTACATAAACGAAAAAGGATGGGGTAAAGGTGATTTTGTCGGGTATCAAAATGGTGGCAATCAAACTATAGAAGAGCAGGTTGCCGCCCGGTAGGCGAAAACGGGCAAACCCGTAGGCAACGATAACCGAAGAGATTACAACGCCGATTTCGCCCAGCAATGTGAGCAACAAGGTGCTGCGCAACATACTCGGGAAGGAGATGGATTCCGTCAGAATGGCAAAATTATCTAAAATGGGATGAAATTCGTAAATTCCTTTGATGGTTGCCCAGTCGCCCGACCATTCGAACAGACCAGCCTCCAGATTACTCGGCCCACGAATTGACTGGAGGTTGGTCCCGCCGCGACCAAGGCCCATCTTTTGCTCCCTTCCTGGGTAGGAACGTTGTAAAGTGGGTATTGCTGGTTCTGATATGTCACCTGAC
>DYPU01000105.1 GCA_020719725.1 Anaerolinea sp.
AAAGGGTATGTTTCATTTCAGTTGAAAAAATGCGACCTGACAGGTTTCATAAGACGCTTTAGATATCAGGGTGTCTGCGCAGGCAGGCTTATCTCAGAAAAGAGCGATCTGGAAATCTGTCAGGTCATTTGAAACGCACTCAAACCAAAATGGGTTGCCCAAAAAGCCATCCATAACAGCCCCTTATTACCAGGTTTTCTTTTTCTCTTCCCACTCTTTGACCCGCTCAAATAACTCTTTTAATGGTCGTAAATCGTTGACCGGAACCGACATGTTTTTGGTCTGGGTTTTGCTATATTGAAACACCCGGCTGCCGGCAAAAATAGTGCTGGCCTTGCGCCGAAACTCTTCACGGGTCAGATAACCTGTCAGCCAGGTTTCCATGCCATAAATCCAGATATTTCCCCACTCGTGCGGCGAAACCAAATAAATCTCACCGCGTGCCCCACTGTGTACCCCAATCCGCGCATCGGGGATACTTTCGATATGCAAATAAGCCAGGCTATAGAGTTGTAGATCAACAACCACCCGCGTCAACGGCTCCAAGGTATATCGCCGAGTCAAAAACTCACGTTCAGCATTCTGCCCGCCCACTTCCAGCGTCACCGCAGCAGAACACTCACTCTTAAGGCTCAACTTGCCAAGCGGGGCCCAAATTGCCGGGTGCGACCATTCGGGCCGCAGCGGATGAATCAGGTAGGTGGGCTGGCCCGCATCAACAGCAGTTTGAATCTCTTCGCTAGAATTGGTTGTCAGACCCAATAAAAAAGCAAAGAGGTACAAATCATGGTCACTATGATTTTCGCCGGAAAATTGATCTGCAGGAATTAAAGCCGGGGCGCGCAAAACCAGTGTGGGGTTGCGGCGCATGGCCGTAATCTGGTTACGTTTCGAGGTCACAAACGTCTTCAAGTCACAGCGATGCCCCCCTAGTGCAACATCATATTTGTCCGGTTCCGTAAACGGGGTCAGACCCTTCACATCGAAGGGGACGCTCATCTCGCTCAAATAACGTCGAAAGGCCAATTCCGCCGCCACACCGCCCACAATGCGGCGTAAGCGCGAGTAAAGTGACCCTCCCATGCGGTCGTAGGTATGAGGCAGAGAGCGAACAGCGTAAGCAATACCGCCTTCGGTCAGATCGCGGGTATACGGCAATCGAATAAAATCATCTGCGCTAATCATTTCCGATCCTGATTGAACCAAGCCAGCTATTATTCAACTAAATCATTGCGAAACTGCAAACAGTAATGATGAAACGTATTACTGACCCAGGCGCTCCCCAAGCCAAACGGGGCCAGCGGCTGATTATCCTGCATCCAAATTTTCTCATCTTTAAGCGTATAAACCCGTCCCAAATCACGGGCCAAATCCCAAGCCAACGGGTAAATTTTACCGCCCTTTTTGACATTCTTGACAATAATAGTCAAATACGCGCGTTCCTTTAACAAAGGCTTCAAACCGCTATAAATCGTCACCAATGAGTGCAAAAACGCCTCGTAATCATGAATATTCCCCACATCTTGCGGGTCATCCGAATAAACCACGTCCAAAGCATCGGTTTCGCGCCGTTTTTTCTGGTTTGCCGCCCCCTTGGCATGGAGCATATCCCAATAGGGAGGCGAAGTCAGGACATAATCCACGCTGGCGGGTGGGATGGGAGAACTGGCAGCCTGAGCCGCGTCTCCGGGGATTACGGTAGCAAACAACCCGTTACCGGCCTCGCCCAAACCAACCTGCTCCTGCCCGACAATTTGGGCCGCGATCTCGGCATACCTGGGGTTTAGTTCAATTCCCCACGAATTTCTCCCAGCCCGAAGCGCCGCTACCAACGTCGAGCCGGTTCCAGCCATCGGGTCGAGGACTGTGCCGCCCCTTTTGGTAAAAAACTCAATAAATTCCTGAGCCATCGTCTCTGGGAATTTAGCAGGATGCACCAAAACACCTTTTTTACGCGGCGGCGGATTGTGAATAAACCACGATTTTTGGAATTTGAGCCAGGTTTTTGGATCGAGTTCGTTTAATTTATTATTGGGCATAACAGCATGATACCAGATTCTCGCAGAGCGCAAAACCCCTCTTTAAACTGCAAGAGCCGGGGTGCCGCCGCCCCGGCTCTCACAAAGGAGGAGAAGAGAAATCACTGTTCGCTTGCTCTCTTAATTTATCACCAACCGGCCTCCCGTGCTTGACGCTACCCCTATGCCTACCCTATTCTTGGTCTACAAACTTCTAAAAATGAGCCTTTTGGATGATAAACATTAAAATATAGGAACTATTCAGCCAATTCACCTCTCGGCCTGTTTTTCCAAAAGCTGAAACCACCCGGCTTTTGTACGGCTTCAATCATCTTTTCAAAACACGTACCAATATTTTTACACACAAAATTTGGTTTTTAAGCGCCTTGCAAGCCAGAATTCCTGCCTGACCCAAATAAAGTAGTTATTGCGAGGCCTGAGTAATAGTGCTATTCTGAGTGAGTAAACCCCAAAATTGGAATAGCCATCAGCGCCTGTCTGTTTTCTTGCCAAAAATGCCAATTACATTGTAAATCTATCCTGAATGTTTAGACGCTTGGGCTGGGCTATAATTAAACCAAGAAGGAATTACGGATGTCCATCTCTATTCTGATTGTTGACGACAATGAAGTAATCTTAAAGCTGGTTGCGGCCACGCTGAAAATAGATGGTTATGAAATTTACACCGCCAGCAGCGGCAGCGAGGCGCTCGAAAAAGTTGGCAAAATACGTCCCAATATGGCGATTTTAGATGTCATGATGCCCGATATGGATGGGTATGAGCTTTGTCAGCGCATGCGACAAATGCCCGTAACCGCCAATATTCCGATTTTGATATTAACCGCCTTTGGCGAGATCAATGAAAAGCTCAAAGCCTTTGAGGCTGGCGCAGATGATTTTATGCCCAAGCCTTTTCAGCCGCGAGAACTACAAGCGCGAGTAAAAGTTCACTTACGACGCGCTTTAGCGCAAACCCCAGCATTAGAGAGCAATGTACAGGCCAAGAAAATCGCCGTTTTTTCGCTGCGCGGCGGGGTGGGAGTTTCCAGCCTGGCAACCAACCTGGCCGTTGGTCTACAGCAAACCTGGCAATTACCCTGCCTGCTGATAGATATGGCCCTGGTCAATGGGCAAGCCGCCCTCATGCTAGACCTGCCCTTACGCAATACCTGGACAGACTTGGGTAAAAACAGCCCAGATGAAATTGACGAAGAAGTACTGCACAAAACGCTGTTGCACCACGATACCGGGCTGGATGTCTTGGCCGCCCCGCAACGAATTGCGGATGCAGACCGCGTGACGAGCGAGCATGTCACTAAAGTTTTGGAATTAGCAGAATCAAAGTACCACTACATTATTATCGATTTTCCTCACGACTTTAGCTCTACCACCTTGGCGGCGCTGGATCGAGCCGATTTGATTTTATTATTAGTTAGCCCAGAAATTGCAGCGGTTCGCTGTGCGGATGGAGCGCTGGCTGTTTTTCAAGAATTAAACTACCCGCCCGAAAAAATTCAACTTGTTCTCAATTGGACTTTTGAAAACAATGGCCTGGCGCGCAAAGAAATAGAGAATGCGTTGCAAAAAACCTTCAACGTGGTTATCCCTTATATTCCAAACGCATTAGTCTCAGCCTTAATGATGGGAAAACCAATTGTGCTGGATGCCGAAACTGTACCGGCAGGAGCCTTATTTGAAGACTTGGCTTATTTTTGGAGCAAAGACGAGCACAAACAGCAAACTCCGGCCAGCCCAACTCCATCCTATACCCGAATTCAAGAGCGCATTCAGCGACGGCTTCAAAAACAGCAAAAAAAATAACCTGCGAGGTGAACAATGAAACAAAAAGAAAAAGGCCAGGGGTTAGTAGAGTATGCGTTGCTTTTGACTCTCATTGCCGCAGCCGCCATGCTTACCCTGCGCATGTATGGAATTACAGTAGCGCAAGCCTACTGCAACATCAGCAGCCTGTTTGGGCTAACAGAAAACTGTGAAAACGCCTACTGCCAGGACAGTTTTACAGATGGCCCCGGCAACTGGACCACAGACCAAAACAACACCCTGCCCGACCCAAGATGGGATTTTGAAAACGGCCAACTTTGCACCAGCAGCAGCGGAGCAATTTACAACACCTGCTCACAAGCGCTGGATACTGGCGACTACACCGTCAACCTGGACTTAACCACCCTTAATAAGGGCAATGGCTACGGGCTGTTTTTCCGCTCAACTCTGATCAATGGCAAAGTAAACGGCTACACTTTTCAATTTGACCCTGGCCTGAATGCTTTTGTCTTCCGTAAATGGGTCGATGGCCGGGAATTAGCCCCCTTTGCGATTACAAAAATGCCGGGCTACGACTGGTATGGCGAATCTCACAATATTCAAGTCAAAGCTGAAGGCAATACCTTTACCGCTTATGTAGACGGTGTCCCCATTTTGACAGGAACCGATAGCACCTACCCAAATGGCGGAGCAGGCCTGCGCACCTGGGACTCGACAAGTTTATGTACCGAAGATTTTAGCATTACCCCCAACCAACCATAGGAGACCCTATGCCCTTACAACAATCCCCAGGCTTAGACGATTTTCAAGAAATTTTGCCAGAAAACTCCGCCTCACCCGCCAACCGCAAAAAGCCAATCTGGCTGGCAATTTTAGGAATGCTATTTCTGGTAATGTTCTTATTTGTAGGAAATTTTTGGCAAGGTGACATCACCGCCGCCCTACGCGGAACAGGAACAGTTCGAGGCACGGTTTTGGCTCAAAGCGGCATAAGCCTGCAAGAGGGCGAAGCCATCATTTTAGGAACCAATTTGCGCGCTCCCGTGCTCCCGAATGGTAGTTTTGAGTTAAACAATGTGCCAGCCGGGAAACAAAGCCTGGTAATTCTGGATCGCTATACCGGGCAAGAAATTTCAATCTCCCTTGAAACTGGACAAACTCTCGATCTTGGCACACTGCAATTTCAAACAACCGCTGCGCCAAGGCCATAACATCTTCTTTTATTTCACCCGCAAGGGTTAGACCTGGTTCGCTAGGAGGTTTTTTTAGTGCTAAAAACTTTCTTACATTGGAATAAATATGTTGTCTGGTATTACACCCTGGCAGGCTTTTTTATTGGACTGGGACTATCCGGGGCAGCCATGTGGCTCGAAAGCGCTCAACGCAACATTCCATTTGATATTTACGCTTTCTTGATGATGCAGACCACTATTTCCGCTTTATGGATTATCGATACCGCTCCCTTTTTTCTTGGGGTGGTATTTCATATTATCGGATTACGCGAAAAACAATTACTGCACTCGGCCCTGGAACGGGAAGATATCATTGCCGAGCGCACCACCGAATTGACCGCATTGAATGTTCAACTTTCCATAGAAAACAATGAACGCCGCCGCATGGAAGATGAATCAAAACAACAACGCGATTTTGCCATGCGCGTGATGTTTACCATGGGCCAGGGCCTGGTAGTGACAGATGAAGATGGAAAATTCACTTTTGTAAACCCAGCCTATGCCCGCATTGTGGGAGGAACGCCCGATGAGCTAAAAGGACATTCTTTCTTTGAGTTTATTTCTCCCTTAGCCAAAAACGCCGGATTTCACGAAGATGGCAAATGGCTGGTGGGAAAAACAAGCACCTACGAAACAGTCCTTCGTCATCGAGACGGCAAAGAACACCCGGTACTGGTCACTGGCGTGCCGCTTTGGAAAGATAACAAACTAACCGGAACCATTGCGGTTTTCACCGATCTTTCAGACCGAAAAGCGGCTGAAAACGAACTATTACGCCAAAAACAATACTTCGAAACACTGTTTCAGCATAACCCAATCGCCATTGTGGCATTGGATAATAACTACAACGTCCAGGCCTGTAACCCGGCTTTTACCGAACTGTTTGGCTACTTTAAAGAAGATATTTTAGGAAAAGGAATCGACCCCCTAATTGTTCCAGAAAATATACGCGAAACAGCCCAGGAATATACAGATCATGTCGGAAAAGGACAAATTATCCACGCTGTTGTGCGCCGACAGCGCAAAGACGGCACCCGGCTGGATGTGGAACTGTTTGGCGTGCCGGTTATTGTGAACCAGCAGCAAGTAGGAGTGCTGGCGTTGTACCACAATATTACCGAGTTGATTAAGGCGCGTAAAGATGCCGAATCGGCAGCCCAGGCAAAATCGGACTTTTTGGCAAATATGAGCCATGAAATACGAACCCCCCTCAATGCAATTATTGGCATGACCGGCTTACTGCTGGATACACCCATCAACCTGGAACAGCGCGACTTCATTAACACCGTCCGCCATAGCGGTGATACCTTGCTGGCATTAATCAACGATATTCTCGATTTCTCAAAGATCGAAGCGGGCAAAATGCTGCTCGAAAACCAGCCTTTTTACCTGGCATCCTGCGTCGAATCTGCCCTCGATCTGGTAGCGCCACGCGCCGCCGAGAAAGGCATCGACCTGGTTTTCGTGCCGCAAGAAGACCTGCCAATGCGCTGGAATGGAGATGTAACCCGGCTACGCCAGGTTTTGGTAAACCTGCTAGGCAATGCCGTAAAATTTACCGAAAAAGGCGAGGTGGTGGTCTATGTCACCGCGAACCATCTCCAGGCCACACAGTATGAACTCCATTTTGCAGTAAGGGATACAGGCATTGGCATTCCGCAAGATCGCTTAAATCAGCTTTTTAGCGCATTTACTCAGGTAGACGCCTCCACCTCGCGCAAGTATGGCGGAACCGGGTTGGGACTGGCAATCAGCAAGCACCTGGTTAGTTTAATGGGAGGCAAGATCTGGGTGGAAAGTGAAGAAGGGGCCGGTTCCACCTTCCACTTCGCCATTCGATCCGAATCAGCTCCCGTCACCGGAAAAATGGGGATTAATGTCTCCCAGCCTTCTTTGGCCGGACGAAAATTGTTAATTGTGGACGATAATGCCACTAATCGCCTGATTCTTACCCGGCAGAGCCAATCTTGGGGTATGTTGCCCTTTGAAGCTGCCTCCGCCAAAGAGGCCCTAAGGATTTTGGAGCAAAAACCCAAGTTTGACGCAGCGATTTTGGATATGCAAATGCCCGAAATGGATGGCCTACACCTGGCGCAAAAAATTCAGCAAAACAAAGAAACCGCGCTTTTGCCGTTGATTATGCTAACTTCTTTGGGCAGACGGCCCGAAGATAGCGAAAAAGCCAATTTTGCGGCCTACCTTACCAAACCGATCAAATCTAATTTGCTATATGAAACCCTTTTGGATATTTTTGAACATACCACCAGACCCCGCCAAAAAGGAGGCGATACGCGCCCGTTGTTTGACCCGCAGATGGGCATCCGACACCCCTTACGTATTTTACTGGCCGAAGACAACCTTGTGAACCAAAAAGTGGCCTGCTCCATTTTGGATAGATTAAATTACCGGGTGGACCTGGCGGCCAATGGCATCGAGGTTATTGAATGCCTACAGCGCCAGGACTATGATGTGATTTTAATGGATATGCAAATG
>DYPU01000106.1 GCA_020719725.1 Anaerolinea sp.
ACAACTTTACTCGATTAGCCCTATTTCTTTCACCTATTTTTGGCGAAGGTATTGACCTTATGTCCTTATACTTTCTGGGCGGGTTCAGTTTATGTTAAGTGCTGAGGCTGTTAATGATGCTGTCAGGGCCGCAGCCAATCAGTATTTTCGACTGGTATTGATTATTTCCCAAGACAATTCTACAAAACCAGTTTTATTGAAAGAACTCCAAGATATATTGGAAGTGGTCTCGATTAAAATTGGGGCAGAGATTAGTCAGCGGTTGTTAGAGATGACTGAACGTCAACGAGCACTACGCTTATCTTATCTATTGGATGAAATCTTAGCCCCATATCCACTGGATCAAGTGATTGTTCTGGACAATATCGAGATTTTATTCGACCGTAGTTTGGCATCGAATCCGCTCAGCTTATTACAAAAAATATCTCGTAACCGCACTGTCATTGTTGTGTGGAGTGGTTCTTTGCAGGATGGTTGGTTGACTTATGCCGTTCCAGGCCACCCGGAATACAAACGGTATCCTGTGCAAGATGTTATTATCGTACAACCCAGCCAATAAGTTACTTCCCAAACAAGTCACATCGGAGTTCGCATGAAATACAAAGAGCTTATCCAATTTGAGCCCATCGAAACAGTTGTTCAACTTCGCTCTGCCGATCAGCGCTCGGCGGCCCAGCAGTTGGTTGCTACTTATGTGATTTCCGATGAGATGGCCGAACGTTTGACCGAGTTGGTAATTCCGCAATTACAGTTCGTGGAAATGGTGGATAACAAAGGCATTCTCATCGTTGGCAACTATGGGACTGGTAAATCGCACTTAATGTCTTTCCTTTCCGCTATCGCAGAGCATGCTGACTTGGCTGAAAACATCCAGAATGACAAAGTTCGCCAGGCATCTGCAAAGATCGGTGGTCAATTCAAAGTTATTCGCAGTGAAATTGGCTCCACAACAATGTCGCTGCGAGAAATTATTGTCTCAGAATTGGAAGAGTATCTGGCTTCGATTGGGGTCAATTTCCAATTCCCACCGATGGAACAAGTCAAAAATCACAAGCCCATTTTTGAGAAAATGATGTCGGCCTTTGCAGAGCGTTACCCTGACCAGGGTTTACTGCTGGTTGTAGATGAATTACTGGATTATCTACGCACACGCACAGATCACGTGCTGATTCTTGATTTAAGCTTTTTGCGCGAAATCGGCGAAGTGTGCCGTGATTTACGTTTCCGCTTTGTGGCTGGCATTCAAGAAGCGCTTTTTGACAACGACCGTTTCTCATTTGTTGCGGATACGCTGCGCCGCGTCAAAGACCGCTTTGAACAGGTACTGATTGCCCGTAGCAATGTGGAATTTGTGGTCGCCGAACGCCTGCTCAAAAAGACATTGGAGCAAAAAGCGAAAATACGCGCATACCTACTTCCATTTGCTCGCTTCTATAGCAACATGAACGAACGGATGGATGATTTTGTCCGGCTCTTTCCTGTCCACCCCGAGTATATAAAAACTTTCGAACGAATCTCGGTCATCGAGAAACGCGAAATTCTAAAGACCCTATCTGTTGCAATTAAGCGTATTTTGGATGGCGATGTTCCCACCGATTTCCCCGGTTTAATCGCCTATGACCGTTATTGGATTTCTCTGCGCGAAAATCCCGCTTTTCGCGCAGTTCCAGATATTCGCACCGTCTTGGAAGTAAGCCAATCCTTGGAAACGCGCATTCAACAAAGCATCAAGCCTGTTTATAAGGATAATGCTGTTCGTATCATTCATGCTCTTTCTGTTCAGCGATTGACATTAGGAGATATTCGCAAGAAAACAGGGCCTACGGCTTTAGAATTGCGCGATACGCTATGCCTTTTTGATGCTCTGGCAGCCGAAATGGGTGGAGACCCCGCAGATGATTTGCTTACCAATATTGAAACCATCCTGCGCGAGGTAGTGAGGATTGTCAATGGACAATTCATTACTCGTGTCGAGGATAGCGGACAATATTACCTCGATGTAGACAAAGATATTGATCATGAAGCTATCGTTGAGAAAAGAGCCGAAAGCCTAGATAAAAGTTTTCTTGATACCGCTTATTTCAATGCTTTGGCACGTATTCTCGAGAGAACAGATTCTTATTATCCTGGCACCCACCGCGCCTGGGAGTATGAATTGGAGTGGCGCGAACGGCGTGCTTCCCGGCTTGGGTATCTGTTTTTTGGTACCCCGAATCAACGCTCAACTGCCCAACCCCCCAGGGAGTTTTACATTTATTTTGTTCAGCCGTATGATGCTCCTGGCTTCAAGGATGAAAAGAAGAGTGATGAAGTTTTCTGGCGTTTGAAACAGTCAGATGAACGTTTTGATAAAGCGCTCAAGAAATATGCAGCTGCCTCTGATCTTTCAACAACATCATCCGGACAAGATAAGAATACTTACGAGAAAATAGCCGGTGAATCCATCAAAGAAATGGTCAAGTGGCTGCAAGACAACCTTAGTACCAATTTTGAAATCACTTACCAAGGAGCAAACCGCTCCATGAGTGAATGGGTAAAGAGCACCGGGGCAGGAAGCCAGATGACCGCGTTTTCTCAACCTGGGCAAAAATCCAATCTGCGTGATTTGGTGAATGCAGTGAGTGCTATGTGCCTTGCTTCTCACTTTCAAGATCGCGCGCCACAATACCCGACTTTTTCTGTACAGATCACAGACAAGAATCGCCAACAGGCAGCCCAGGATGCTTTACGCTGGATTCGCGGCGTGACCAAGACGCAACAAGCAACTGCAGTGTTGGATGCGTTAGAGTTATTGGATGGCGAGCGCCTCAACCCAATGAATTCTCGTTACGCCAACCACTTACTTAGTTTGCTACAGGCCAAAGGGCATGGACAGGTTCTAAACCGAAGCGAAATTATCAATGATGAGTTTGGCATTGAGTACCTTGCACCAAATCTCTACCGGCTTGAACCAGAATGGGTAGTGGTGCTTTTAGCGGCTTTAATTTATAGCGGTGAACTCGTCATGGCCGTGACTGGGAAAAAACTGGACGCCAGTAATCTTGACAACTTGGTGGCAGCGCCTTTCGATGAGTTGGTACGCTTTAAGTACGTGGAATTACCCAAAGATTGGAACACGCCCGCGCTGAAGGCGCTCTTTGAATTGGTTGGCATTGAGCCCGGCAAGGCTATTTTGGTCACCCAAGGCGGCGGAAACGCGGACAAGATTGTTTCACAGGAACTGTTACCAGAGATAAGCAAATTGATTCAGCGCCTTGTCATTTCTCACCAAGAGCTGACCAATGGTTTGGTTTTTTGGGGTACCACTCTGTTTAATAACGATGAGCGCAGTGAATACCAGGCACGATTGAGCGCAGCAAAGACA
The DNA here is from genome assembly GCA_020719725.1 of Anaerolinea sp. Lineage (GTDB taxonomy): Bacteria > Chloroflexota > Anaerolineae > Anaerolineales > Villigracilaceae > UBA8950. The sequence continues at coordinate 3,365 of DYPU01000106.1, forward strand.
TTTTTAGAATCAGCACAATCCTATAACGTGCCCGGAAAACTCAAAAACTTTAGCGCAGATGTGATTGTGATCGACCAACATCGTTCGGCGCTCAGTACACTCAACGAGCTTGAAGCCATCAAGGCATTGGTTACTGAATTAGCGCCGCTCGCCAACTATTGTTCCCAGGCTGCTTTGGCGCTACCGGTTGGTCATGCCTGGGCTGAAACAATGAATATCCGCCAGAGCGAAATCATTGCACAGTTGAAATCACCCAGCAAGCGTAGCGCCCCTGGATTTCGTCAGCAGGCTTTGCAAGCGCTTAATCAATTAAAAAAAGAGTATCAAACAATCTATACCAATTTACATATCAAAGCGCGGCTTGGGTTACAGGATGATCAGCGCAAGGCTAAGTTATTGAAAGATATGCGTCTGGACCAGTTGCGCCGCCTGGCCAGCATTGAGTTGATGCACACCAGCCAACTTACCGATTTCCAAAATCGTTTGGCCGGCTTGCAAAGCTGTTTCACTTTGAACGAGGTCGATTTACAAACCAATCCAATCTGCAGTCAGTGTGGATACAAACCGGCTTCAGAATTTAGCGAAATCAGCGCAGTCCAACGGCTGCACACGCTTGACAGTGAGCTTGACGAACTGGTGGAAGCCTGGACGCAAACCCTGGCAGAAAACCTGGATGACCCAATGACCCAGGCCAACTTGCAAGAGGTGGTTAAGCCTGAATATCGCGCGAGAATCGATGATTTTCTTACAGGCCGGCGTCTGACTGAGCCTGTTGACAATGAGTTCATTGCCGCAGTTCAGGAAGCCCTGGCCGGGCTGGTCAAAATCACAGTCAAACTGGAAGATTTAAAAGCCGCTTTACTCAAGGGCGGTTCACCCATTTCACCGGCAGACTATCGTAAGCGGATGGATGAGCATTTGAACGACCTGCTAAAGGGCAAAGAGCAAAGCAAAGTGCGTATTGTGCTCGAATAAACCATCCCGCAGTACCACAGGCAAAATCATGGCCGACAATACATCATCGCAAAGCCGGTTTACATTTTCAACATCCCGAGGTTCCAACGAACCAGTAGAATGTCTCGGATTAAAATTTGAGCGTGACCATCAGCGTCGCGCTCATTTTGTTACGCGTTTGGCCGAGTCTTTGGACAAAGCAAGACAAGCGGGAACACCCAAAATTGGGGAAGTAGATTTGAGCCGCTTGGCCAACCCGCCTTATTACACACCCTACCCCAACCCGTTCCTAGCTGAACTTTTGGCCTGGTGGGGAAAAGAGTCGCCGCAAGAGGAAAAGTATCATCGTGAGCCGTTTTCTACGGATGTCAGCGCCGGGAAGAATGACCCACTCTACGAGGCATTTTCTTGTCACACCAAAGTACCGCCGAAAGCGATCCAGGCTTATATCGAGCATTACTGCCCACCCAATGGGGTGGTGATGGATGGTTTTTGCGGTTCAGGCATGACCGGCCTGGCAGCGCGCCTGAGCGGACGCAAAGCCGTTTTGTTTGACCTTTCCCCGGCAGCGACCGCAATTGCAGCTGGATATACCCTGCCGGTTGCCCGCGATGACTTGCAAGCCGCAGCCCAGGAACTCATCAAAAACCTGAAGGTGCAGTGTGCCTGGTTGTACGAAGTGTCTACCGATGGAAGTATGCCAGCCACGCTCGATTACATGATTTGGAGTGAGCAATACCGCTGCGCCAACTGCCAGGCCGAGTTTTTGTTCGCCGATATTGGTTTTAATTTTGAAACGTCTGGCACGGTAGATGTTTTGCATTGCCCAGCCTGTGATGCGCAAATCGACTCAGATCACCTCGAACGCTGCCTGGACCATACTGGAAAAACCATCGAAAAACCAGTCAGGGTCAAATATCTGAGCCGCAAGCGCAACGCAGAGCGGACACTTGATGTGCAAGACCTGGAATTGCTGAAGCGGATTGAGACCGAGCCACTCCCCTTTTTGGTGCCCGAAGACTATATGATGAACATCCCGCCTGGCGATAAAGGCTGGGGAGACATGTGGCGACGTGGGTACCACAGTGGAATGTGGAAGGTGAGCGATTTCTTTTATAAACGCACGCTCTGGTGCCTGGCAGCAGTCCTCGATCAGGTGGAAAAGCTGGATGTCCCGCCAAATGTGCGCACCGTATTGCGAACAGCGGTAGTCAATTCATCGGGCAATATGACGCGAATGCGCCGGGCGTACCAGGGCGTTTTGCCGCTGGTTCTCTACATGCCCAGAATGCGCCGGGAAGTGAATGTCATCGAAGCGCTGGAAACCAAGCTGGAACGGCTGGTCAACCTGCTCGGCGAATTGCCCCAGGTTTCAGCGGTGGCGGTCAGCACCCAATCCAGCACACATTTGACCAACCTGCCTTCTGCAAGCATTGATTACATTTTCACCGATCCGCCTTTTGGCGATAACATCATTTATTCAGAGGTCAATTTCATCTGGGAAAGCCTGCTGCGCGCCTACACCGCCCAAGAATCGGAAGCGATTATGAGCCGGTACCAGGGCAAACGCCTGCTGGAGTATCAGGGTTTGATGACCGCTTGTTTTAGCGAGTTTTGCCGGGTCTTGAAGCCTGGCCGCTGGATGACCGTCGAGTTCCACAACTCCAAAAACAGTATTTGGAATGCAATCCAGGATGCCTTGCAAGCCGCTGGCTTTGTGGTGGCCGATGTGCGCATTCTGGATAAACAGCAGGGCAGCTTCAAGCAGGTCAGCACCGCGGGAGCCGTCAAACAAGACCTGGTGATTTCAGCGTATAAACCGAGCCAACGCCTGGAGCAGAATTTCGAATTGAACGCAGGCAGTGAAGCTGCGGTCTGGGAATTTGTGCGCGAGCACCTCAGCCATTTGCCGGTTTATGTAGAGAAAGAAAATCACCTGGAAGTGGTGGCCGAGCGCCAAAACTACCTGCTTTTTGACCGGATGGTGGCCTACCATGTGCAACACCAGGTTGCTATTCCACTTTCAGCCAGCGAGTTCTATGCCGGGTTGGTGCAACGCTTCCCGGAACGCGATGGGATGTTTTTCCTGCCGGAACAAGTGGGGCAATATGACCAAAAACGGGTAGCGGTTCACGAGCTGGCGCAATTGCCGCTATTTATCAACGATGAGGCCAGCGCCATTCAGTGGATTCGGCAACAGCTTAACCAGGCACCTCAAACCATGCAGGATCTGCACCCCAAATTTATCCGGGAACTATCAGGCTGGCAGAAAAATGAACAGTCCGTCGAACTAATGGACATCCTGAAAGAGAATTTCTTGCTCCATATAGGCGGGATGGTGCCGGGGCAGGTTTGGGCCTGGTTAGAACAAAATCCGGAATGGGCGGGAAAAGTGAAGGATCAATCGCCCCAAACAGCACCAGCCGAGATAACCGAATGGCTCA
>DYPU01000107.1 GCA_020719725.1 Anaerolinea sp.
CTCATCTGGCGAAAAAATAGGCAACCTGTAAAAGCAATATAATGGGTGCGTAGTGGCGTGAATTTGCGTCACTACGCTTTTTTTATAGGCCTTTTTATGGTAAACTCGCCAAACTTTGGAGGTTGCCATGAATTACTTCATTATCGTTAATCCTATTTCTGGGCGCGGACTGGGCGAAAAATCTGTTCCGGCCATTGAATTTTTTTTACGCGAGCATGGGCTAGAGTACACCCTTTTTCGCACCGAGCGCCCCTGGCATGCCTCAGAATTGGCCGAACAAGCTGCGCGTCAAAAGTATGATGTGGTGGTTTGCGCCAGCGGGGATGGCGTTTTTAACGAGGTGCTGAATGGTTTGATGCGAGCGCGTAAGGCCGGGTTCAATCATACGGCGCTGGGGATCATTTCGATTGGGACTGGCAATGATTTTGCCGGTGGGGTGGGCATTCCAACCACGCTTAAAGAGAGCCTGACGGTTTTGGCCGCCAACAAACGCCGCAAAGTGGACATTGGCCTGGTGACTGGGGGCGACTATCCCCGTGGGCGCTATTTTGGCAATGGAATTGGGATTGGCTTTGATGCAGCGGTGGGTTTTGCAGCATTGCAATTGCGTTTTTTGCGCGGATTGCCCGCTTATCTGGTGGGAGCTTTACAGACCGTCTTTTTTTATTATAAAGCGCCCCGCTTACACATTAAATTAGATGATGAAGTGATTGAACAGAATTCGCTGATGGTTTCTGTAATGAACGGTCAGCGTATGGGGGGTGGGTTTCGAATGGCACCCAATGGCGATCCACATGATGGGCTGTTTGACCTGTGTATTGCCGAGACTGCCGGAAAACTTCGTATTTTTGGGCTAATTCCATTTTTTATTCAGGGCAAGCAAGAAGGTCAACCCGAAATTAAGATGCGGCGCTCGCGCAAAATAACCGTAACCGCGCTGGACGGCAGCTTTCCGGCTCACGCCGATGGTGAGACGCTGTGCCTTAAGGGTAAAAAATTGACAGTGGAGATTTTGCCCGGCGCATTGGAAGTGATTACAGACAAAGAAGATAAACGATGAAGATTATGCGCTGGATTGTGACGTATGGCTGCAAGCTGGGTTTGGAAGTGATGTGCCGGATACGGAAAGAGAATTGGGAGAGTATTCCACAAGATGGCCCGCTGATTGCCTTTGCAAACCATACCGGCATGGTGGAAGCGCCCATTATCTATACCCAATTGATGCCGCGCAAAAAAGTAACCGCATTGGCAAAAACTGAAACCTGGAAAAATCGCTTTTTGGGTTGGGTCTTTACGCTTTGGGAGATTATTCCCATTCGGCGCGGCGAGGCGGACATTGAAGCCTTACGAAAAACGCTGGATCGGCTGGAGCAAGGCTATATTTTAGGTATGTCACCAGAAGGAACGCGCAATCGCACCGGGCAATTGTTGAGAGCGCACGGGGGTGTTTCACTTTTGGCGCTAAAGAGTAAAGCGCCACTCGTCCCAGTGGCGCACTGGGGCGGTGAAGATTTTACCGCCAACCTGAAAAAGTTCAAGCGCACCGATTTCAATATCCGGGTTGGCAAACCGTTTTGGCTGGACGATCACGGTGAACGGGTCACAAAAGAAATCCGCCAGCAAATGGCGGATGAGATGATGTATCAACTGGCGAAGTTGTTACCAGAACATTATCGCGGCGAATATAGCGATATGGGCAATGCAACCGAGAAATATTTACGATTTTAGCGGCTTGTTTTAGCGGCTTGTTTTTAGAATAAAAAAACTGCCAGATGCCAAAAACGGCATCTGGCAGTTTTTTTATTTTCTTATTCAATTGAAAAATCAGTGAAAACAGCATCAATCCAAAAAGAAGGCGCAGGTAAAGGCCGATAGCCAATAAACAATTTTCGATCTACAAAAGCAATTGGATATGGCCCAAAAGAAACCGAATTGATGCTGATGCGCGCATTGCCATTGTCGATTTGAATCACTATTTTATAAACACCATTATTTTCTGGCAAGTATTGCGTCCGAAAGGCAGACGAGCCTGTTTTAAAATCAAACTGCATCTTGCCTTTTTGCGGGTTGGCAACAACTGTGGAAAACTTAATCCCAGAAACCAAAGGATCATCTTCTGGCAAAATCATAAACCATAGCTCAGTCTCAGAAAGTGTGCTTTGGTTTACCCTTAGCGTAAATCGAATTTCAGATTTGGCCGGTAAATTTGCTAAAAGGCCACGATATAAAGCTGTTTTCACAAAACCAGTATGAAAAATTTGCAATGAACCATTAGATGTAGAAATAGAATCAGCAACCGGCTGTAGCCAACAATCTGTGCCGGGTTTCCCTACCAGACCCTCCGCCGCGTAGACCTGCCATTTAGTGCTAATACAGTCATTTAACCAATCCTGCCCCAACGCAATCGGCGTAGGTGAAAGAGTGGCTGTTGCGCCATTTTCAGTGGCTATTGGCAAGATTTCGGTAGAAAAAGGGCTGGGAGTCACTGTTGCTGTTGCCGGGAGCAAAGTTGGCACAAAAGTGCTACTGGGCATTAGCGTAGGAGGTATAGGCGTGGGGGCTTTTGGGCCAATCACACCACCTGTATACAAAGTCGCAACAGCGGTGATAATCGCCACGAGTATAGCAAAAAATCCTTTGATATATTCCGGGTTGGGCTTCAAGTCAGCGCTCATTAATATCACCTTATTTTGGACTCAAAACAAGTATAGCGCAAATTACACGCAACCGGTTTGCAAAAAGTTTACACTCATCCCCGCTTTGTAACTTTGTCAATATAGCACAGCGGCAAGATGCAACTTACATGACAACTGTCCGTGAATGTAACATCTTCTTTAAGCTAGAAAACCACCTTCAGGCAGGGAAATTTGAAAGGCGCTGCCCTGCCCTGGCTGGCTTTGGGCTTCAATCTCCCCGCCGTGCGCCTGCACCAGTTGGCGGGCAATGGCAAGCCCCAGACCGCTGCCTGCGCCGCCGCTGCGTGTGCGGGCGCGGTCTACCTTCCCAGAAGCGGTTGAAGATGTAGGGCAGCAAAAACATCTACCAGGGTTTGTCGGGCACTGGCAGCATCCGGGTAGTGCCAATCATCGGCATAAAAGCCCCATGCGCCCTGGTAAGACCAATGCTCAAAGTTGATCTTGTTTTCAATCATCAACTCCAACAACTCTTTTGTCCAAACCAATCCGCCCCGCTGTTCGGGGAAGGTCGAAGCAAAAACCCCAAATTCTCCGATATTAATCGGAACGTTGTTTTCTGCGCTGAACCGCAACCCGGCTTGCAAACGTTCTTCCAAAAAGGCCCGATTGTGCCGATAGAGGGGTTCCCCGGCTGGATATTGGAACCATTCGACAACCAAACGACAATCACTCCCCGCTGGGAGTTCTGCGCCGCGCAGCCAACCTGAAAGCTGATATTGGGTGCCTGGCGCGGCTTCAAAAGCTTGGCGGGGAAATTCAATCCAGGCTGGTTGAGCGGCATTGGTGAGAACCAGAGAACGCCCATCTGAGGTATTTTCCGGGTTGTCAGGCGACATGCCAAATTGAGCCTGGTTGTTTTGGCTACCCTGATAACGGATAAGTTTTCGGTCAATTTTGATTTCCAGCGGCTGCCCCAGCGCATTCCCAGCGCTGTCAAAACTGCTTAAGCGGATGTCTCCGAGATAGGCTGTCCCCGACCCAGAAGTACAAGTAAATTTTGGAAAACCAACGATAATCCCACTACCCCGGCTGGCTGGGGCTTGGACGGGGCTTTCCAGCAGCGCCCAAGCCGATGACCCGGCTGGCAAGGCTTCGGTGCGGGTCAACCCGATAAATTGTAAGCCATTCTCCCAGCGTACTTCCAAAAAAGACTCGTCGGGGTAATTGCCGGTGGTAGGACCTCCGCCCACGTTTTCATGCGTCAGGTCAATGGGGTGATAAAAATGGAAGTCGTACATTACATTGTTGTCTTCAATCAGCACAAACTGAGGCGTATAAGTATTAATCGCCTCCACGATCAGCATGTGATTGGGATCCACCTCCCGAATGGCATCAACCAATTTCTGCACAAAAGGCTGGTAAGCGGAGGCTGAAATACCCATCGGTTCGTTAATCAGGTCGTAGCCAGCAATGCTGGTTTCATCCCGATAGCGCTCAGCCAGCAGTTTCCAGAGCGCCGCGGCGCGCGCCTGCTGTTCAGGGTCACTGAGCAACTGTCCCGTTTCAAACTGACCAGGCACATAATGCAGATTGAGAATCAGGTATACCCCGGCTTCTTTAGCCCAGGCAATCTGCTGGTCGAGCCAGACCAGGGCTTGTGGGTCATATTGATAGGGCGTCTCATCCTTCTCAAAAAACTGGTAGGCGACATTGAAACGAATGACATTCATCCCCATCTGGCGCACCTGGGCAAAGTCACGTTTGGAATGTTCCACGGTCTGGTATTGGCCGAAATAGTTCTGATTATGGAAATTCGTCCCGCGCAGATGCAGGATTTCATCACCGACAACCAGGTCGCGGCCCCTCGCCCGGACAAAACCCTCCGGCAAGGCCTCGGGAGCAGGCGTAATTTCAGGAAGGGTCCCAAGCATCAGCGTGGCTCCGGGCTGTTTGAAAACCGCAACCAGCTCCGGGGTAGCACTGCCAGACCCATCGCCGGGGTAAATGCCCCAGGTGTTATCCCGGTAGGAGCGGTAGCCAGAGTGCCAGCCCAGTTCATCAAAGATAGCCAGCATATCGGCCACCCACTGCCCCCCGCCGGAAGCCAACGAAGCCCGTGAAGCTCCAAATTCAACCACCATCATTGGCAGGTTGTGAAACTGACCATACTTTGCCAGCCGCGCCAGGTCAACATTTAAGTGTGGCTTGTCCCAATGGGCGGCCTGGTCATAGCCCTGGTAGGCATAGAATTCGATGTTAAACTGACAGCGCGTGCCCGGGTTGACCTCGACACCGCGCATCCAGCCATGAATGGTGTAATAGTGGCCCAGAACGGGGTCAAATGTATAGTTGCCATCTACCACGGTGCCGCCGACCGGGCTGCTGCCAGGTTCCAGGCGAAACTGGATGGATTGGCCCTGGTCTGCGCCCCAGGGGCTGCCGGTCACTTTCTCAATTTGCAACCCTGGGCCGTTGGTCCAAGGCCCCCAGAAGTTATCACGCGCCAGGTCAATGGTCAGCACGGAGCGCACAAATTGCAGGTTCTCATCGAATTCCTGGACTTCAAAATTACTGAAATAAACTTCGCCGCTTTCCAAAAAACAAGTCACGCCGGGCCAGCCGGTGACGGTTTCGCGGTTGACCACTTCAAACATCGGCGAGTTGGTTTCCGTCCATAAACTGGTTCCAGGCTGGACTTTCTCATTTTCGGTGTTTTCCGTGAGCTGGTAGTCGCTCCATTCAGGCTTGAAGACTTGCGCCGATGGATATTCGCCCTGAGCTTTGGCCGTGAACTCGAAAGGCTTGAAGTAGAGTAGCCCCAGCATGGTGTTGGGGTCATCCAGGTAGATAAAAGTGCGTTCGGGAGAGCGGGTGGCCTGGACAAGGAGAAGATGATTGGGGTCGTTTGCTCTAATCGTTTCGGCGAGTTGTTCTGCCAGGATTTGCCAATCATCCAAGTGTGGAGGCTGGGGCTCCTGAAGCAGGTCATAAACGGCGATGACGTTTTCACTGGAATATTTTTGGGAGAGGGTCTGCCAAAAAGCCAACACCTGCTCCTGGTTGCCGGTTTTGAAGGCTGAATCCATTTTAAGGCCCAAAACGAGGTACAGGTTGGCCGCTTTCGCCCAGGCAATTTGTTGGTCGAGCCAGGCAAAACCAGCTACATTGGCCATTTTCTCGGGGGTCAGCAGCAAACGAACGCTGTTGAAACCCAGTTGGCGCGCATCGAGATAGTCGGCTTCCGCTGGTTCGTGAGAAAAATTGACCATTCGGAACTGGAACAATTCTCCGCTGGTTGAGTTGACCAGACTTTGTCCCTGCGACTGGATGAACCCGGCTGGAAAAACCAGGGCTTGTGGGGTGGGGCTGGGTTTAACCGCCGGAATGGGGATTTCCGGTTGAGGCGAGCCGCAACCAGAGAAGAAGAGCAGAACCAGGAAGGTAACAACTATCTTTTTTAGCATGAGGTACTCCAAAGTCTCTTTCGCAGAGGTTATGGAACTGGCACGCCAAACAGCGTGACGGCGGTATCGAAAAAGAAGTTATTGCCGAAACCAGAACGAGCCACCAGGAACTTTCCATTGGGTGAGAAAGCCAGGGCGAAATCGCCAATAAAATTCTCGATGCCAGTCTCCAAATTGAAGCGCTTGAGCAGCAAGCCCGATTGCGCGTCCCAAATTTCCAGGGCCGGGAGAAAAGCCAGTAGCTCATCGAGTTGGGATCGGGTAGGGAGGGACATGGGCTAATTCCTTTGAAAGATATTTTCGCGGCGTCAGGCAATACTGGAGCCTTCAGTCAAAGGCTATTGCATTCGCACCGAAGGAAAACCGGGATTTCAGCGTATTGGACCTGAAATCTCACTATCGAGGCTGCCACTATGCCTGCGAAACAATAAAAATTCTTCCGCACATCGTCCCGGTGCTCCTACGAGAAAACCCAATGCTCCATAATTGGCACAGGGGTTGACTCTGACAATGCCCACCCATTTCGCTTCATCGCAACTTCAATAAATGGCGCTAAGAGACTGTTTGAAAACTTCTAATCACGCGCAAGGCGACGTAGGATCATCAAGACATAGATAAAGGCTTCAACCGTTTCTGCGAGGCGTTCATAATC
>DYPU01000108.1 GCA_020719725.1 Anaerolinea sp.
ATCTTGCCAATGCCGTTGCCGAACGTCTCGGCGCGCACATCGAAAGTTTGCGCCTCTTTGATGAGACTCGCAACAGCCAGGTTGAACTTGACAAACGCGCCCAACAACTGGCGGCGGTTGCCGAGATCAGTACGGTTTCATCCAAGGAATTGGATATCGATAAAATGCTGAAGTCCATGGTAAATCTCACCCAGCGTAAATTTGGTTTGTATCATGCCCATGTATTCACCATCAACGAAAATACAGCCGCACTTGACATTCAAGCCTGCGGTTGGAAAGAAGGCGATGAACACGAAGGCTTGCAGCATGACTCCCATGCGTCCATACCACTAGAAGCAACACAATCGCTCGTGGCGCGCGCCGTCCGCACCAAACAAGCCGTCATCGTCAATGATGTGCGGAGCGAACCAGGCTGGCTGCCTAATCCATCCCTGCCCGACACCGCCTCCGAAATGGCAGTTCCCTTGATCGTTGGCGACCAGGTGCTGGGTGTGATGGATGTGCAGGCAGACCGCATTAACGCATTCACTGAAGAAGATGCGAACATCCAGACCACACTTGCATCGCAAATTGCGACTTCGCTGCAGAATGCGCGCTCCTTTGTACGCGCCCAACAGCAGGCCGAGCGTGAAAGCACCCTGAATGCCATCAGCCAAAAGATTCAAAGCGCAACCACTGTCGAAGCAGTCTTACAAATTGCCGCCCGCGAACTGGGTCACGCTCTCGGCGCACCGCGGACGGTTGCCCAATTGAGCCTGAAAGATAAAAAGTAATCGCCATGGAAAAATACCAACAACGATTAAAGGCCCTTTTTGCCGATATTGAGCGTCTTTCAGAAATGCCCGATATTGATATGGCTGCAATGCGTCGTGAGCTGCAATCGCTACGCGCGCGCGTTATCGAAATGGAAATTCGCGTTTTGGAATTCCAAAAAGACTTGCCAATTCCTGAACTCCCGGTTTCTAGCTCGGATAAAGAAATTTCCGAATATTTCAAAGCGCCCATTTTGTATGAAAAAGAACAAATTGGCTACGCCTACACAGGCGATAAACTGGAACCCCTGCAACTCACCAACCTTTCGGGTCTGGATGTGCAACACGCCATTCATGTTCCGCTGATCGAAACTGGGCAGCCGGTTGGGGCCATGTATATTGAAGCCCCAGCCGACCATTTCTGGACGCCCGAAGATGCCAACCTGGCCGAAGCGGTAGCCGGGCAGGTTTCGCTTCAGGTGCAAAATTTGCGCCTTCTAGCCGAAGCCGAACGTGCCAGGGTCGAGGCGCAGGCTGCCACGCGGCGGTTTTCCCACGAGAGTTGGCAATCATATCTCGATGCAATTAACCAAAGTGAGCGGGTGGGCTATGTGTACGACCAGCAGGCCGTAATGCCTTTTAGCGCATCCAGCCCTACCGATGTCGATTTTCAGCAAACAGTGCAGGTCATGGAAGAGCAGGTCGGCCATCTTTACCTGAAAACCAGCCCGGCGCATCCCCTCACCGTTGACGACAAGGAGTTGATTGCGGCGGTGGCTCGTCAGATGGGCCAGCAAGTAGAAAACTTACGCTTGCTGGCAGATGCCTCCCGCGCCCGCGCCGAGGCCGAAGATGCCACCCGCCGCCTGACGCGCGATACCTGGAAAGCCTACGCCACCCAGAAAGAAGATTCCACCCTGGCCTTTCTCTATGATTCGAGCCAGGTTGTCCCGCTGACGGAGACGCTGACGGATATCAATCTTTCCCATCCGCTCATCATTCATGGTGAGGCGGTTGGCGAACTGGCAGTGGCCGGATTGGAAGGCATTTCGCAGGAAACATCCGACTTTTTAAAGGCAATTGCTGCCCAGGCCAGTGTTCACCTTGAAACCCTGCGCCTAAATGAAGAGCTGCAAAAACGCGCCGCCGAACTGCAAGAGCTTGACCGACTTAAATCATCCTTCCTGGCAAACATGAGCCATGAGCTGCGCACCCCGCTCAACTCCATTCTGGGCTTTTCAGATGTCATGCTAGAAGGAATTGACGGCCCACTTTCTGATTACATGGAAAATGACCTGAAACTCATTCAAAAAAATGGGCAACATCTTTTGCATCTGATCAATGACGTGCTCGATATGGCAAAAATTGAATCGGGCCGAATGAACTTGCATCCTGAGAAGGTCAAAGTCCATAGTATTCTTGACGAAGTGACCAGCATCACTTCCACCCTTGCCAGCGAGAAGAACCTGGCCCTGTTCATCGAAACCGATTCGGATAGCCAAATCGAAATCTACGCCGATGTCACCCGGATTCGGCAGGTGGTCATCAACATGGTTAACAACTCCATCAAATTTACTGAAAAGGGCAAAGTGACCTTGCGTGTTGATGCGGCTGGCCCAGATAAGGTGCTCATCACGGTTCAGGATACCGGCATTGGCATCCCCGTTGAGCATCTCGAAACCATTTTCCAGGAATTTTCGCAGGTGGACACCTCTACCACGCGCAAAGTGGGCGGAACCGGCTTGGGCTTGCCTATCAGCCGCCGCCTGGTTGAAATGCACGGAGGCCGCATGTGGGCCGAAAGCTCCGGGATTGCGGGCGAGGGCGCCCGGTTCCTAGTGGAATTGCCTCGTGAAGCCATTCTCCTTGAAACCATAGAAAAAACGGCAAAATAATATGTCCATACCCCAATATCTGGAATGCTCAATTTGCGGAGAACGCCAACCCTACCAGCCTTTTGTCCCGGCTGTGTGCAACCATTGCAATTCCACCTGGCTTGAAGCCCACTACGACTACAACGCCTTCAAGCGTGAAATTTTGCGTGGAATGCCAGAACGCGCTTTCAATCTTTGGCGTTATCAAGATGTTTTGCCGCTTGCCAACCCCGGCGCGCTCGATTTATACCCTGCCGGGGGCACACCGCTCTGGCTTTCGCAGCGCTACGCGCCCGCTTTGGGGCATTCACAGGTCTACATTAAAGATGAACGCTATGGCCCCACCAGTTCCTTCAAAGACCGTCAGGCCGCCGTTGCCGTAGCGGCTATGATCGAAGGGGGCATCAAAGAGGCGGTCATCGCCTCCACGGGCAATGCCGCGGTTGCTTACGCTGCTGCCTGCGCCAGGGCCGGGATTAAGCTCTGGGTTTTTATGACCAGCCTGGTTCCGCAAGAAAAACTGCGCGAGGCTGCCCTTTTTGGCGCAGAAGTGATTCGAGTGAGCGGCAACTACGATCAGACCAAACAAATTGCCGCCCAATTTGCCAAACGCCGTAATTTATTGCTGGATCGTGGCGCCGGGTCGGTTCCGGCTCGCGAATCGATGAAAACAATCGCCTACGAAATCGTGGAACAACTTGGCTGGCGCGCGCCCGATTGGTACATTCAGGCGGTTAGCGGCGGCTTGGGGCCGCTGGGGGTGTATCAGGGATTTAAAGAATTGCTCAACATGGGGCTAATTGACCGCATTCCGAAACTGGCAATTATTCAGGCCGAAGGCTGTTCGCCGATGGTCAAGGCCTTCAATGCCGATCTGGAAGTGGCGGAACCCGTCATCCCAGATACCTGCATTATTATTCTTTCCACCGGCGATCCTGGCGCTATTTACACTTACTTACATTCCATTATCCGCCAATTTGGCGGCACAATGGAAGCGGTGACGGATGCCGAGGCATTTGCCGCTATGCGGGCGCTTGCCAAAAGTGAAGGAACGGCTGTTGAACCAGCTACCGCCGTCGCCTTTGCCGGTTTGGAGAAGATGCTAAAAGCCGGAAAAATTTTGGCAGATGAATTGGTTGTTGTTAATTGCACCGGTCATACTTTCCCGGTTGAAAAACACGTTTTGGGTGATCAATGGGCTGTGGATGTTCACTTGAGCGAGGGTCAGGCGGCAGCTCCGCGTGAAGGATTGCAGGCGGCGCTTGAAAACTTGGACGAGAAGGTGACGACGGTCTTATTAATTGACGATAACGACGACGACGCATTGCTCATCCGCCGGTTGTTGGAAGGAAAAAAGTCCTACCGGGTCTACCACGCCAAAGATGGTTGGGAAGGACTCTCGCAGGCTCGCCAAAAACGTCCTGATTTGATTGTGACTGACCTGACCATGCCGGGTATCGATGGCTTTGGCTTGGTGGAAGAGTTAAAACTCGATCCGCGCACTCAAAATATCCCGATTGTAGTCGTCAGCGCCAAAGATATTACTAATGAAGAACGTAAACGGTTGAGTGGAAATATTGAGGCAGTCTATCAAAAAGGCTCTCTGCCTCCGCGAAAATTTGTAGAACAAGTAGTGCAAGTGATTGAAGAAGAGAAGAGTAACGACAAAGGAGGCCAATAATGGGGAATCAGGTATTGTATATCGAAGATAATCCAGACAACATGACGTTGGTAAAACGGGTTCTTGAAGCGCGCGGCTATGTTCTCTTGCAGGCGATCAATGGGTTGAGCGGGATTGCCATCGCCGAAGAACAAGCAGTTGATTTAATTTTATTGGACATCAACCTGCCTGATATTGATGGCTACGAAGTGGCTCGCCGCTTACGGCACAGCGCCAAACACATTTTGGCCCACATTCCCATCATCGCCATTACGGCCAACGCCCTTAAAGGAGATGCTGAAAAGGCGCTAGAGTCGGGGTGTGATGTCTATATGTCCAAGCCCATTAATATCCGCGAGCTTGGCGCGCGCGTGGAAGCATTTTTGCCTTCACCTACATGATCAGCGGGCCGACGGGGTAGGGGTTTCTTATGCCTAACAGCACAAACAAGACCACCAGCTTCACCTATATCCGCAATCTAACTTGTTCAGATTGTGGCAAAGAATACGCGTCTGACGCAATCAACACCTATTGCCCCGATTGTCAGGCTCCGCTTTTGGCAAATTATGACCTTGCTCAATTGCGCCAAATCCTTAAACCCGCCCAAATTGCGGCTAGACCGCGTGGCATGTGGCGCTGGCATGAATTATTGCCCGTGCAGCGCCAATCCAACTGCGTCACTTTGGGCGAAGGAGACTCAGCTTTATTAAAACTACCTCACTTTTCACAAAGATTTGGCATCCCTAACCTGCTTCTAAAAGACGAAAGCAATAACCCCTCCGGCTCTTTCAAAGCGCGTGGAATTTCTGCCGCCATCTCAAAAGCCAAAGAACTGGGCGTTACCAAAGTCATCATTCCTGCCACCGGGTACGCTGGTCAGACCCTGGCGGTTTATGCAGCCAGAGCGGGGATGCAATGTTGCATTTTTGCGCCCAAAACTAGCCCGGCAGCCGCTTTGGAAGAAAGCCGCCTGGCCGGAGCCGAAATAGTCTTGGTAGACGGCCTGATTAGTGAAGCGGCAGGCCTGGCGGGCGAAAAAGCCCGCGCCGAAGGTTGGTTTGACCTATCCACCTTCAAAGAACCGTACCGCCTGGAAGGCAAAAAAATCATTGGGTACGAGCTGGCCGAAGCCCTGAACTGGACTTTGCCCGATGTAATCATTTACCCGACCGGCGGCGGAGCTGGTTTGGTGGGTTTGTGGAAAGCCTTTGATGAATTGGAAGCTCTGGGCTGGCTAAAAACAACCAAACGCCCTCGCCTGGTGGCGGTGCAGGCCAAAGGCTGCGCGCCAATTGTCAAGGCGGCAAGAAATCACGCCTCTTTCTGCGATTTTTGGACCAATGGTCGCACAATTGCCAGCGGGTTATGCGCCCCCAAAAGTTTTGCAGATCAACTTATCTTGCGCGATCTGTACGAAAGCCAGGGCACTGCCGTAGCGGTAAGCGATGAAGCCATCCTTTCGACCCAGCGCCTGCTATCTGAAGCCGATGGAATTTTCCCCTCACTGGAAGGGGCCGCCACATTGGCCGCGCTCATCAAACTTATTCAGCAAAAATGGATTCAGCCCGCAGAACAGGTTGTCCTTTTTAACACCGGGGCCGGGCTGAAAGATATTGCCGCCGCCTTTGCCGCCTGCCCAGCTTGGACGCCCGGTTGATTCGCGGAAGGTGAAAACCTGTCCGGTGGCATCGAGGCTGATGCTGATAGCGCTGAACAAACCTTCTTCATTCGGGAAACCGGTTACGGTTAGGGCTTCTCCAACCTGCGGGGCAAATCCCAGGCTCTCGACATAGCTACTGTTTCCAAGCTGAATTCCCATCACCGTTCCGTCATCGGTCTGAATAGTGAGCGTGCCCCATTCGTAAGCGCTGACTGTTCCGCGCAGGCTGGTCGAGAGACTGGCCTGGTTGCCCTGACCCTGACCGCCGCCCTGACCCTGGCTACCCTGGCCGCTATTAGATACGCTGGCGCTGAGGGCGCTGGCATAAAGTTCGGCGCTCATATATTGTGGTTGGTAAGTTTCGCCGGTTTGAGTGAGCAGGGCGCTGGTAAAGGCTTGCAGGTGATTGTTTGAGCCACTCAGCAAGTTGTTGTAAACCTGTTGAATGTCGGCATTGTCGGTTGTGAGCAAGCGCGCTTGCAGATCAAGAATGTCAAGCTCTTCAATGGCTGCGCCAACCTTGAGAGCATCGCCCACCGAAAGGCTGCCTTGCGCCACCAGGCTGGTATATAAACTTTGCAGGGTTGGGTCGCTAAAGGCCCCGACAGCCAGCGCCGGGTCAGTTAGGCCATAACGATCGAGCAACACTTTAATGGCTCATTGGGAATCGCCGTGATTCGGCCATATCTGGGGGTGGTTGGCAAAGAGGCGATAGCCTTCCAAATCGAGAAAGAGGCGCTGGAAAAGATGTGCGATGTTGGATAACCCGTAGCAGCGGCGTTTCAGGACTTTGA
>DYPU01000109.1 GCA_020719725.1 Anaerolinea sp.
AGGCCGCCAGCACCAGGAGTGCGAAAAAGATACCGCCAAACACCCGCCCGCCCGCCGTTGTTAACATTCCGTCTATAGCGAGTTTCGTTCCGGCTTGAAAACAGATGGCGTTCTCTGGCAAACCACCTATCGTCGCCAACTGCCCATGCGCGGCCTGACCAGGATATCCATTAGAGGCCATCACTACACAGACGGCTGCGCCTTGCTTCCAGCGAATTTCGGTTTCTGCCAATGTTCCAGCTACACAAGCCTCGGCAATCTCCACCAAATCCGTTTCCAACAGCGGAAGTACGACCTGCGCCTCTGGGTCGCCAAAACGACAATTGAATTCAATCACGCGGAGTCCGGCTGAGGTAAGCATCAGCCCGGCGTAAAGTACCCCCACAAACGGAATTCCTTCCAACCGTAAACCAGAAATTGCCGGTTTCAAAACCGATTCCAACGCTTCGGCAAGCAGCGCTGCCGTAAAATTTGGAGCAGGAGCATAAGCGCCCATTCCGCCCGTGTTGGGGCCATGATCGTCATCAAAAATCCGCTTATGATCTTGCGCCGCCAGCATCGGAACCACCGTTTGACCATCTGTAAACGCCATCAACGAGACTTCAGGCCCGTTCATCCGTTCTTCAATGACTACTTCTGTGCCCGCCAGGCCAAAAGCCCCGTTTTCAAGCATCTCCCGCAAAGTAGATTCAGCGTCTGCTTGGGTCTCTGGCAAAACCACACCTTTGCCCGCCGCCAAGCCCGAAGCCTTAATCACAACCGGATAATCCACCGTTTGTAAGTAGTCCAGGGCTTCTGTCAATTTCTGAAAAGTGGCGAAACGCGCGGTTGGAATGCCGTGCCGCGCCATAAAGTTTTTGGCAAACACCTTCGAGGCTTCGATCTGAGCCGCCGCCTGGCGAGGCCCAAAACAACTTATTCCAGCCCGCGCCAAAATGTCCGCAATGCCATTTGCCAACGGCACTTCGGGGCCAACCACAACCAAATCAATCTGTTTTTCCTGACAAAACTGAATCAGCGCGGCGTGGTCATCCACGTCCAACAGCACATTTTCACCCAAAGAAATCGTACCCGGATTTCCTGGCGCAATAAACAATCGCCCCAACCTGGGCGATTGCGCCAATTTCCAAGCCAGTGCGTGTTCCCGGCCCCCGGCCCCAACCAGCAAAATATTGATTGTCTTCATCCTGCATTCATCCTTCTGAATTAAAAGCTACTTCGCGCCGCGCTCGAACCCGGTTTTGGCGCTCATCAAATCCACCGCTACTGGATATTTTCCCGTAAAACAAGCCTGACAATAGCCACTGTCACTTCCAACCGCGCGCATCATGCCTGCCAGGGAAAGATAAGTAAGCGAATCCGCGCCCACCTGCCGACAGATTTCAGTCACACTTCGCTTATACGCAATCAAATCGTCATATTTGCCCATATCCACCCCCATAAAGCAAGGATGCTTAATGGGCGGGCAAGTGATGCACATGTGAACTTCTTTAGCGCCCGCCTGTTTAAGCAACTTAACCAGCGGCCCGGTCGTATTGCCCCGCACAATACTATCGTCAATAACCACCACACGCTTCCCACGCACATTTTCTTCGATCACATTAAACTTTAAAGCCACGCCGCGCTTTCGCAACGAATCCGTTGGCTCAATAAAAGTCCGCCCAACATAGCGATTCTTGATAAATCCGTCATTATACAAAACACCACTCACCCGTGAGAACCCAATCGCCGCCGGAGTAGATGAATCGGGCACGGGAATGACCACATCGGCCACCCGCATTTGGCTTTGGTTCTCTTCGGCGGCTTTGCCACTTCCAAAGCCGCTTTCCCGCGCCAATTCCTCACCCAATCTTTGGCGCACCGCATGGACATTAACTCCGTCCCAGGTTTGATCGGGCCGCGCAAAGTAGATAAATTCAAAAACACACTTCGCCGCAGGCAACGCGGGAGGCAGGGCCTGGGTAACAGTAAGCGCATTCGCCGAAAGCGCCACAATCTCGCCGGGTTTCACATCCCGAATGGCTTCGCAGCCCAAAGTGCGCAGCGCTCCCGTTTCCGAGGCGACGGCGTAGCCCCCCCCCGGAAGCAGGCCCACACTCAAGGGTCGAAAGCCCCACGGGTCCCTAACCGCATAGACACAATCCCTCGTCAAAATCGACAACGAGTAGGCCCCCACCCACTTCTGCATCGCATCCTTAATTCGCTCTTCCCAGGTTGCCCCCGAATCACGCGCCAACATCATCGTCATCACTTCACTATCCGAAGAAGACGAAAAGCCAACCCCCTGCCGCAGCATTTCATCGCGTAATTCAGCAGAATTGACAAGATTGCCATTATGCGCCAGCGCCAGTGGGCCATTCATCGTCTCAATCATAAACGGCTGAGCATTACGAATCAGCGAAGAGCCAGTCGTCGAATAGCGGGTATGCCCAATGGCATAATGCCCCTTTAGTTCATCCAACGTGGACGGGCGAAACACTTGCGCCACCAAACCCACATTTTTATACATTGAAAGCGTCTGCCCATCGGCCACAGCAATTCCGGCGGCCTCCTGCCCGCGATGCTGAAGCGCATACAACCCAAAAAACGCCATCCGCGCCACATCTTCGTTGGGGGCAAAAATACCAATAACGCCGCATTCTTCTCTTGGCGATTCGTTTAGTTCAAGCATCTTTTTCCTTTTTTGGGATCGGAACAACCTCTACCCGCAGCCTGCTACCGCAGCCCTAATTCTTGATCATCCTGCAAAATTTTTTCTGCCTGACGCTTCTGAAACCCGACCACGGCGGCCCTTATTTCGGCATCATACTGCCCAAAAAATTTCGCGGCCAACAATGCCGCATTGACCGGTTCCAGCACCAGCGCCGGGGCCACGCCCACCGGCATCCTCAGCGAAGAATAGACATCTGCCCCGCCAAAAGCATCGGAGGGTGGCG
This sequence comes from Anaerolinea sp., assembly GCA_020719725.1. GTDB lineage: Bacteria > Chloroflexota > Anaerolineae > Anaerolineales > Villigracilaceae > UBA8950. The sequence continues at coordinate 2,937 of DYPU01000109.1, forward strand.
GACAGGCAATCACCGGCGCACAGACCGAGCCATCCGTAAAACCGCTCAGGGCATTGCTTCGCCCAGCGACTGTGATGTAAACTCTTGGGCGCAGCCCGGCTTCGTACTGGCGCAAAATTGCCAGAGCGTGTTCGGCAGTCTTATGCGCCGACCCAATTCGCAGGACGGTTTCAAGGCCAAATTGCTTACAAGCCTCGGCGATTTTGTTACAATGTTCCAAATCGGCTTTGGAACCCATCAGAATAATGACCAAGGGTTTCATCTAAATCTCCTTCCTAAGGGGTTTCTGTTTTTTTGCTTCACGCACTTTGTAACCTGCCCAGCTAAATGATTTTGGCTTTTCTTAAATTCTCTTTCAGGCGGGGTTCAATTGGATACGTTCCTGGCCTAAATTTCTCCCCCGTCAGCATCTCGTAGATGGTGATGTAGCGCTGGCTGGCAGAAGCCCACAATTCGGCAGGCATCACCGGAATTTGGCCGTCACCGCGATAGCCTTTTTCGGCGTAGGCAATTCGCACAAATTCTTTGTCAAAGTTTTCGGGTTCCCCGCCAGCCGCCACCTGCGCCTGGTAACTTTCCGCTTTCCAAAAACGGGAAGAATCAGGGGTATGAACTTCGTCGATTAGCAAGACGCGCCCATCCGGGGCAATGCCAAACTCGTATTTGGTATCAACCAGAATCAATCCGCTTTTACGCGCCAATTCCTGCCCGCGTTTGAAAATCGCCAGCGCCGCCGCTTGCACCTTCTGCCATGTCGCCGCATCCAGCAACTCGGTTTCGACCACTTCGGCGCAGGTCAGGCGCTCGTCGTGCCCAGTCGGGCCGCCTTTGGTGGTTGGCGTGATAATCGGTTCTGGTAATTTCTGATTTTTGGTCAACCCATCCGGGAAGGTGTAGCCGTAGATTTCGCGCTCCCCCAATGAGTAGCGATACCACAAGGCCGTGGAGGTAACGCCCGTGATGAAACCGCGCACAATCACCTCCACCGCTATCGGCTCGACGCGCGTAACGATGGAAACGTTCGGGTCGGGCAGCGCTTCGATGTGGTTAGGGATAATATCAGCCGTCTGCTTGAACCACCAGGCCGAAAGTTGATTAAGCACCTGGCCCTTATACGGAACATCTGCCAAAACCCGATCAAAGGCCGAGAGTCGGTCGGTGGTGACAATCAGTCGTTTTGTGTCCGAAAGGTCGTACCAATCTCGGACTTTTCCGGTGGCCTTGCCAGGCAGCGCCAAGTTTGTCTCGTGGCAGGCGTGGGGCAGTAATTCAATCAGTTCTGTTTGTGAAGACATAGATACCTCTGTTATTGTTGTCCAGTTCGGCAATTATCCCTGATTGGGCAAGCCAGGGAACTGGTGAAGTTTCTTAAAGTCCAGATGTATACCGGACGCCATTTTTAAATAAAGTCAATCCACTTTGCCCGGTTTCGCCGCGGGTGTGACGGGGATGCTGCCAGGGTTGGATGTGATTCTCTGGATGTGGCATTAAGCCCAAAACGTTGCCCGCCGGGTTGCAGATACCGGCAATATCTAGCAGGGAGCCGTTGGGGTTGGCGGGATAATCGCCATTGGCGGGTGAACCATCTGCAAGCGTGTAGGTCAGGGCGATTTGGTCGTGCGCGACAAGCTGCATTATTCGGGCTTCGTTTTTCGTCTGAAAGTTGCCTTCACCGTGAGCAATTGGACAGGTGATGAGATCGTCCAACCCTTTTGTCCAGATGCAGGTCTGGGAAATCGGCTGAAGTGTTACCCAGCGGCATTCAAAATGTCCGCTGGCATTAAAAGCAAGGGTTGCGCTCGAATTTTCAGCTTTTAAATCTTGCAGATTGTCACCTGGCAGTATTGCAGATTTGACCAGGGCCTGAAAGCCGTTGCAAATTCCGATTACGGGTTTGCCAGCCGCTACAAAGGCTGCGATTTCCGCCACAAAATAGGAGTTCAGGTCGAGCGCCAGCAGTTTCCCCGCGCCAAGCGCATCGGCATAAGAAAAGCCGCCGGGGATAACCAGCATTTGAAAGTCGGCAAAGCGCTTCTTTTGGGCACGTAGTTCGTTTAACGGCACAAAAATCGGGTCGGCGCCCGCCAGGGTTAGGGCTTCAGAAACGTCTAGGTCGCGGTTGGTGCCACGAGCTTGCAAAATGAGAACAGTAGGTTTCATGGGCAATCTCTCTTGAAGCAAAAATCAGGAAACTTTGCTATCCGTTGGGCCATTGAAGGCATTAACAAGTTCATCAAGCCGGATAAGTTCATCTGCCAGTTTGAGCATGGGTTCAGCCGTGACTGTGCCGATTTTCGTCAGGGGCAGGTTGACGAACAGGGCGCACAAGGCGGACTCAGCGGCGGGGGCAATTTCGGCCAGCAGGCAGCCGTTTGTTTCGACAAAACAGGCCGCGGGAGAGAGTGTTTCGTGCAAAGTCAGGCCGAGGCGGCCTCCAATGCACATTTCTGCGGCTGAAACCAATAGCCCGCCTTCACTCAAATCATGACAGGAAGCAACAAGACCGGCCTTGATGGCCTGATGCAAGGCGCGGTAGATGTGCGGGGCGTTTGGTGGGACGGTTGGGACGGATTCGTGTTCTGTTGGCAATTGCCCGATGAGGTAGAGCTGGTTGCCGATGGCTTTTAAGTCCATTGTGATGGCTTGCCCGACATCATCCAGAATACCTAGAGCAGAGATTAAAAGGGTGGGCGGAATGGAGTGGCGTTGACCGTCGTTACCGAGGTATTCGTTGTTGAGCGAGTCTTTGCCGCTGATGAAAGGGGTGCCGTAGTGGATGGCCGCATCGTGGCAACCGCGACAGGCTTCGACTAAACTGCCCATTGTTTCGGGGCGAAGCGGGTCTCCCCAACAGAAATTATCGAGGATGGCGATGCGGCTGGGGTCGGCCCCAACCGCAACTGCGTTGCGGATGGCTTCGTCTATGACGGCCCAGGCCATTTTGTAAGCATCGCGCTTGCCATATTCAGGATTGATGCCGTTGGAGAGGACGATACCGCGGGTGCCTTTTGTGCCAATCGGTTTGAGCACTGCCGCATCCGAGGGGGCGTCCGCTTCGATGCCTGTCAGAGGCTTGACGACAGTTCCGCCCTGCACTTCGTGGTCATAAATACGAATGGTGGCGGCTCTGGAGGCGATATTGGGAGATGGAAGCAGTTTTAGCAGTTTTTCGGTTATGCCACCTTCTGCTTCGGTTGGCAGATCTGCGGGCTGGAGGGCAGGCGGCGCAGAAATAATTGCTTTTAGCTGGCGCTGCGGGATGCCATGGTGCAAAAATTCATTTTCCAAATCGAGAACAGTTTTCCCCTCATAGCAGACGAGGATGCGCCCGCTGCCGGTAAATGCGCCAATGTCGGTCAGTTCGGTGTCGAAAGTGTCACACAGCACTTGCAAAGCGAGGATGTTTTCAGGCGGGACGGCCAAAACCATCCGTTCCTGAGCTTCAGAAAGCCAGATTTCCCAGGGAGCCAAGCCGGGGTATTTAAGCCGAACCGCCGCCAGTTCAACCTCGCCACCGATGATGGAGGTCATCTCGCCGACAGCCGAAGATAAACCGCCCGCGCCGCAATCCGTTATATCGGTATATAGCCCCAAATCGCGGGCGCGGACGATGACATCGATCAGGCCTTTTTCGGTAATGGGGTCGCCAATTTGGACCGATGCGCCCGAAACTTCACCCGTTTGGGCGTCCATCGTCATCGAAGAAAAAGTCGCGCCGCGCAGGCCGTCGCGCCCGGTGCGGCCACCGAGGACAATAATACGATCGGCAGGACGCGGGCG
>DYPU01000110.1 GCA_020719725.1 Anaerolinea sp.
CACATTAGCGCCTTCAGAAATGCCCCGAATCTCATCCACATATTGTGGATAACGCTCCTCAGCAAACGGCAAATACTTGCGAGATTGAATCTTGGCCCCATCCCAAGTCAACTCCAATTGTTCATAGGCTTCTGCTAAAAGACTACGCGCATTTTCCACACTATGAGCCACCTTGCCACGGCAGGCCTCGCCAATCTGGCGACCAATTTCACGGTGCGAGCCAGAGACACGCACCATCGGAATCGGTTCAGTATGAACAGTGGTTTTATTCGGGTTAATCATCATGATCCTCCAATAAAAACGTTGCGGCAATTCGCAAAATTGCCGCAACGTGGTCTTAAGATAATTACGAATGCCTTCAAATTATAACATGGACAAAAAACGGCGAGTTGCCAGGGCAGGCCGCTCGCCGTTTTGGGAGAAAAAGTCTACACTAAAGGGTTTCAGTAGGCGGAACACTCTCCACCGGAGCCAGGGTCGCCGTGAAAGGAAGCGATTTCGTCCCGAAGCGAGTCATCGTGACCGCGCCCAGCCCCAGCAGCGTCAAAAGCACCGGAGCCACCCAGCCCACACAAGGGATGAAGCCAATTCCATCGGCGACCAGAGTCATTAAGAAGGTTCCGATCAGGGCATTGAGCGGCATGGGCCATTCGCGGTTGAACATTCCCGCAAAACGGGAGCCAAGCTCGGTTCCAAGCGCAATCCAGCCAAAAGCCATCGCCGCGCCAAAGATCAGGCCCACAATCAGCAGCAGAGGAATGGTCAGCAAAAGGGTGATGATCAAAATGCTAAAGAGGGCCAGGGCCACAATCAGCACAATCAATAAAATATAAGTCAGCAGGCCCATGCCGCCCATGTTAAGGGGCTGGCGCACTGCCGCTTCAGCAACCCGGCGGGTTTGCTGCGGCAGAAAGAGCACAACCAGCATCGCCAATAAACCATAGCCTAAAGAGCGCATGAAAAGCCAGAAAGCCTCCCAAAATGGGTTGACACTCATCTCAAAATCGGGTGCGCCAGGCGCATTGGGCATCTGGGGCGCAGTGGGGTTATCCACAATTTCGCCATCCACCTGGGCGCCTTCGGCTTTCTGAACTGTGCCGCCAATGGTGACAAGATCGCCACGCACTCGCGCATTTTCTTGCAATTGGGCCGGGCCGCCTACAATGACGACATCGCCCATTACTTCGGTATCCAGGTTTAGGCTGCCGCCAATGGTGACAACTGCGCCATTAACCGAGGCATCTTGTTGCAGGGTGGCCGAACCGCCAACGACAACCAGGTCTCCATACAGGGTGCTGCCCGATTCCAGCAGAGCCGAGCCGCCAATGACCACCAATCCACCAGAGATGGTTTCGCCATCTTTAAGCGTGAAGCTGGAGCCAAAAATAACACGTCCTTCATTCAGCGTTTCGGCAGTGACCTGGGCCTGGGCCGCCTGCCAGGGCTGCAAAAGAAGCGCCATCAGGGTAAGCCAAACCAGTATACGTCCTGTCATTTTTCTCATAAAAACCTCCTACAACCGGGCCGGGCTGTATGCTTTCTGTTTGTTGCTAATTTTGCGTAACGAAAGAACCCATAAGGCACTTAAAGCGCCCGCTAAGAGAAAAATACCACCCAGAGCGCTTACTGGAACCAGTTCCAAGACTACCCGTCCAAAGACACTACCTAGTGTGCCCAAAGCCTGCAAGGCAGATGAGATATAGATCAGAGCGCTAACCCAGGTGACGAAAAGCTGGGCGGGCGAAAGGCTAAGGTAGGGAAACAATGGCCTTATCAGCCAAATCAAAACGCCTGTGCCAATAAAACTGAGTAAAACCAGGCCAGTGGTAGCCCGTTTTTGCTGAATTTTGCGCTCGGCTTGCAGCCGAGACTGGAAGCGAAGCGCAAAACCATTGGCGGGGGTCGCCAGGGGCGCGGCGCGCAGGCTGAGGGTGGCGCGAGCGAGCGCAGCACACTTGGGGCAATTGGCAGTGTGGCGACGCAGGTCACGCTGTTGTTCGGGAGTCAGGCGCTCATCGTTGAGCAGCCAATCTTCATAGGGCCGGTGTTCCATAGGGCATCCTTTCAAGATGGGGTACGGGTGCGCCAGCTTCAAGGCGGCGGGCCACTTCGCGCCGCGCGCGATGCAAGCGGCTTTTTACCGCTGGGACAGTGAGCCGCAAACTTTCGGCAATTTCGATTTCTGAAAAGTCATACCAGTAACGCAGTACAAGAGTGGCGCGATCAGTGGCATCCAATTTTTGCAAAACCTTGTGCAAGGCTTGCTGTTCTTCACGGCGTTCGGCTTCATATTCGGGGTTGATGGCACTGACGTCGGCAAATTCCATTGGACGATCGTCATCATCTGCTTCTTCGTCGATGGAAATCAGCCCAAATTTGCGCCGGCGCAGACGGTCGATGCAGTGGTGGGCGGCAATGGAGAGCAACCAGGTTGCAAAGGAACGTTGACGATCAAAACGGCCCAGATTCTGATAGGCGCGCAAAAAGCTCTCTTGGGCAGCATCTTCGGCCAACTCTGGCTCTCCCAACATGCGATAGCACAGGTTGTAAACCGGAGTCTGATAATGTTCCACCAATTGGGTGAAGGCCTCGTCGTTTCCTTGTTGAGCCTGGGTAATCCAGGCCAGTTCTTCGTTCACGGGTTCTCCTGTCGGTCGTTCTGCCCAAATATACGCAGGGTTTTTGTGAAAGTTGCAGGACAATTGACTTCTAAAACTGGGCCTGTGGAGCGCAAGCCGGGAGATTACTTCGCAAGCCTTATTTTGGCATTATCAAACTTAGCAAGGCTTGCCAGAAAAACCCTTGTTGAAAAGCAACGCACAACTGCACAAAAAACCAGCCGCCAGCCCCCGCTTTTTGAGTTTTAGCTGGCATTTTAACAAATACTTTTGGAAAAACGGTTGGAAATAGCGCCGTAGCAATAATCAACGCCACCAATAAAAAACCATCTCCCAGATTTTGCCAGGTAATTGGCGTACCCTCCTGCTGAAGTGCCATGACCTTTTGCGCTAGAATTCCCAGCCAAACAACCCCATACATCAAAAATGTAATCATAAACCGTTTAAAATCACGTTTTTGTTTTTCAGCTTTCGTTTTCGAGCCTAAAACAACTTCCTGCGGCATCAATCCAAGATCAAAATAACTAAAAATATTCATGCTGCCTCCTGGGCTGTGACAAAATTATCGGTACGGAACTCAAAAAAATAATCAAGCCCCTCTTCAGTCGAAATCAACCAATTGGGGTAAACCGTCTGAATTGCTTCAAAAATTGCATCAACCGGGTCAATTGTGCCTGATTTTTGCAAAAAAATCTCCAAAATCTGGCTGGCCGCCTCCACCGGTAAATCCCCATTTGGAGAAACCACCATCCGCGGCCCAACATCCAATAAACGCTGAGAGAAGGATACCGTGTTGGCAGCAACCGCGCCCGTATTGCAACTGAGCAAAATCACTAGAGGGCTTTGAGCCGCAATTGCATCTTTTTGAGTCTGTGTCAGCTCCTCTGGGCTAAAACGTGTACCATCCGGCAAATAAACCTGTTGCGAATCTCCATGCGCCACCACCACCAAAACCGAGGCCTTATTTTCCAATGCCGCCTGTAATTGCAAAGCCGATGGATTTCCCGTCAAACCAAAACCAGCCCGCTCGATAATTTCACCAAATTTTTCTTTTAGTCCTTGCCAATCTGGCCCATCATCTTCTGGCAAGTCCACTTGTTTCATTTCGCTCGGCAGCGGAACTGCATTTAACACACTGGCTGTTTCTGGCGTAAATCGGTCAATTTTTCCCAATTTATCAAGATTTCCTAGGACACGCGCTTCATCGACCGTTTCCACCGTCAACGGGACAGCCTGCGGAAACAAGGCCTGAAACGCCACGCCGTGAATGCTCCCGCTAGAAATAAGCACCGTTTCACCAGCATTTACCGTCAATAGATTCGCCAATTTATGGCGCAATCGCTCCGGGTTTTGTAAGAGGTAAGCAGGCAGACTATAGCTTTTATCCCCGGCCAACACTACCACTTTTTCATTCACCTTACGCGCAAATACTAGATGATCCACCTGAGGATGCCGCGCAAGTCGCAAAGCGATCTTCAACTCGTTCAATATTTCAGGATCAGCCTCACGCCAGGCAGCAAGCGCCGGCCCAGCCGCCAGGCGCACGGCCCCACCAGGCAGCCAATCATATAAAACTCCCTGACCATTTTCAAATTGATAGGCGACTTGGCCGCTTTCATCATATTCAATTTGGCGCAAAACCAATCCAACAGAATCCAGTTCACGCGTAAGACGGCCCTGCGCATCATATTCAAATTTTCGATGGAGGACGCCCCCCAGGCTGATTTCCGTCAAAAAGCCGTCGGCATACTCCAACGCTACCCGCTCATTGGCAGAACGAATCCCTCGCAGCATCTCTCCTTCATAAAGAAAATCCACCTGGCCCTGAGGCTGACGAATCGAGCTCAACCGGCCATCAGAATAAACGTACTCTACTTCTACGCCAGTTAATCCATCTGTCGAAATTTGCCCATCGACATTAAAACTTGCTTCCTGACCTTGCAGATAAGAAAACTGCCCGTCCGATAAAAATTGTCCCTGTTTAAGGTCGTAGCCATTGGCAGAAACTGTCAGCCAGTAGCCTGCGGCTCGATTTACAAACAGGTCTGCGCCAGTGCTGGCATCACTTCCATCCAGCATCATCAGCGTAGTCTGGCCGGCTTGATTTATGAAAACAAAATTATCTCCCACCTGTTTTAGTTGCGGAACTTGGAGTTGCCAGGCTGTGGTGGAAGAATACCCCAAAGTCAAAACTGGTGAGACTGGCAAATCGACTTTTGCCAGCAGCCCACGCGCCAAACCAACCGGCGACAGCGGAATAAGGCCAGGTAAAGAAGCTTCAACCTTATCCGTTGTAAAATTAGCCTTAAATTTCTCGGATAATCTATTCAAATAGTTTTGCGTAGCCTGAGTAGCTTCGCGTATTTTGACTTTTATATCAAAGTCGACACCACCCCACAACTTGAGCGTTTGAATGAAATTACCACTTTCGTGTTGGCTCGTAACCGTAATGGCCGGAGTCGTGTGAGGGGCGTCATAGGCAGCAGAGGTCTGCACCAACCACAACTCGGTCTGAAGTGGTAAATCCACCTGGCGCAACCAATGAGCCAGCGTCATCCAGCGCGCCAGGGCATCTAGTTCGCTAAAAACCGGATACTCGCGAGCATAATCGCCATAATAATCTGTAAGATGTGAGGCAAATGCTTGCCCAGCCGGATCAGGCGGCTGCGAGGCCAATGTTTCCCAGTTTTCGTCCAGATATTCGGTTTTTACCGCCAAAGACAACGCCGAAATCAACATGCCTTGTCCATCGGGGTTTTGCTCAATCTCGGCCACTGGCACTGTGAACCAAAATCGACGACGGACCTCGTTCTGCCCTTGGCTAAAACCCAAAGTCAGTTCCAGATCGATTAGGTTGGCGTAGCCAGCTACATTGGCGCTCACCGCCTGATTAGTCAAGTTGTCCTGGCCCATCGAAAGCGTTTTCATGCGTCGATCGGCTTCAAACAATACCCAACCAAAGTGTGTATCCTTAATTGGGCCTTCATAACGCACATTTTGGCTAACCGGGTCATTCGTTGGGTCAATACTAACCGCTATGGGCTGACCACTATATACCGCCCGCAGTGCAACAAGAAAATCGTCACTGGCTGGGTGCGCTCCGGGCATGGCGGGCGGCCCAAAAACCACCAGTTGGCCGCTGAGAGCGTCAAAAAATGCGCCTTCTGGATAAGCCAGGGCATCTAGCGCAATAAGTGACTCTTGAGTAAGGGTGATGGGCAGGGCAACCGGCAAGAAATTTTCGACTGAAGCAAGGGGCTGTCCGTTTGGGCCATAAACTGCCTGCTGCAAGCCGCTTTCCATCTGAGCCGGAATCCCGTCATCGGGTGGGAAAGTGGGTGTAGGAATGGGCCGGCTGGCGGTATAACGCGTATAGCCCCAAAGCCCCACCAGTCCACAAAAAATCAGCGCAGTCAGGCCGAGCAATGCAAAAATACAACCTTGTTTACGTTTTTGGGTTTCGGGATCGGGTTGATAGCCTGGTTCTAACGGTGGCAAGCCAAAATCATCATACGAATCTTGGGAGCGTTTGGGCATTTTCGTAACTCCTCGTCACGGCAGCACACCCCAAATGTGTATCACCCCATCCAGCCCGCCGGTGGCAATCAGTTTGTCTTCTGGGGCCACAGCCAGGCTGCGAATTGGCGACGAAACATAAATGGAGCGACGTAATTCAGTATCGAATTCATACATTTGCCAAAAAGATAGGTTAACCTCATCGCCAGAGACCAAAATTTCGGGGCGGTTGGAGTTTTGTAAAAACTGCAATCCATAAATAAATCGGCTCTTATCGTTTAAAAAAGCCATGCGCTCTCCGTTGCTGATGCGCCAGATATACATCAGGCCATCTTTTTGTCCGGTGGCAAACCATTCTCCATCTGCGTCTATAGCCGTACTTAAGTAACAATACCTTCGCCAAAAATAGGTGAAAGAAATAGGGCTAATCGAGTAAAGTT
>DYPU01000111.1 GCA_020719725.1 Anaerolinea sp.
ATGAAGACCATAGTCCCGCGCCCGTGCTACGCGCTCGTCCTGCCCTGGTTCGCCTTGTTACGGCTGCTGGCTGAGCTGAGCAGGACGTTTGGCACGGTGCGCTTTACGGTCCTTGTCGAGGATATCCTCTTTTTCCTGGTCCAGCTTGCGATTGTGCTCCCGGCGTGCTTTTGGCCGCTGGACCAGATGGTTTCGACGCAGGCCTTCCTGGTTGCCTCGGTCGTCTGCGCGCTGTTACTGGCTGGTATTGTCTTCCGACAGATCGATCGTCATGAACCAGCCGGAGCGGAACAACCTGTCCCCGAATCAGCGGTGAGCCTTCGTGAAATGCTTGCCTACTCGCTCCCGCTGATGCCGACCGGCGTTATCTTCATGCTCAGCAACAACATCGACATGCTGATGCTCAACATCCTCAGCGGAGGCGAGGCTGTCGGCCTGTATGCCGCCGCGACGAGATGGACGCTGTTGGTGGACTCAATGGGCGCACCGCTGATGGCGCTTTACCGCCCGCTGATTGCGGGCGCTCTTCGGGTTGGCGAGTACCAGATGTTACGTTCCCTGCTCCGCGCATCTGCGCGCTGGTCGTTGTATCTGATCCTGCCCTCTGTTGCCTTCCTCGCCATAGCGGCCCAGCCAGCCATTGATTTTTTTTCGCCCACAGAAGCCGCCCCTGGTGCCTCTCTGCTACTTTGTATTTTGTTACTTGGAAAACTGAGCAACCCCTTGGGCAATGGGGCCGGACTACTTCTGAGCATGGGAGGAGGACAGTATCGTGAGCTGCTAAGCCTTGCCAGCGGTGCCTTGCTCAATGTGTTGCTCAACAGCCTGCTCATTCCCCATTACGGCGTGTTGGGCGCGGCAGCGGCCACGGGCATGGGGTATTATCTGACCACCGCCCTGCGCATGGCCTCAGTCTGGCGGACCTGGCACATGACACCGTGGAGCGCGACCCTACTGGTTCCGCTGGCAGTATCCGCCAGCCTTTCCCTCGTGACCAGGCTCGGCAGCGCCGAGCTTAGTCATGTCTGGCAGTTTGTATGTGGGCTGGGCGTCGCGGCTGTTATCGGTGCCAGCATTTGCAGTTTTGGGCTTGACCATGATGATTGGTATGTCGTGCGGCGACTCCCACGGCCTTTTGGTATCTTAGTGGGTACATTAAACAGATTTACTTGGTTGCGCACGAGGGAGAAATGAAAAATTTTTCGCATCATAATTGGTTTCTCGTTGTGTTAGAAAAAAATATTGTACAGCTTGCCTGGTTGTCACTGATAGTGGCTTTTGCTTGCATTGCAGCAACATTTATTTTTGGCAAGATATATTCTGCAAGTGCAGAGCTGACCCTTGATGCTTCAGCCGACCATTTGGCCACAGGCCTAACTGGCGGTTTTCCAACAACAAAATCAAGTGATTTTATCAGGCAAGAATATTTTGCGATCAACGCGGTAAACATGATGCAACAGCCATCCCTTGCCGAGTCTGTCATCCGCAAGTTCGGTTTAGTGGACAGGTCAGGGAAAAAACTGCAGGCGCACAACTTCATCAATCCTTCCTTTCTTGCCCTTCTCTTTACCAACAAAGCGCAGGGGGTCACTGTTGAGTGGATATCCGACACGCAACAATTCAGTATTACCGGCTACGGCAAGGATGTTGAGGCCGCCGCCCTCGTCGCATCCCGTTACTGCGAGGCTTTTTTGGCCTTCGAAAGACAACAATTTGTTCAGTTGCTTGAGAACCTCAAAGTGAGAAAACAGGTAATGCAGGAGGCTGCCCTTGACCGTCGGGCCATGGTGGACGAAGAACTTGGTACCTTGCGCACGGAATACAATGTTGCAGACTGGTCAGGACGGCTTGAGTCAATGACCTCGTCGCTGGCCAGTTTGGAGCATACCATCGAGGATGAGGAACTCGCGGCCGCCGTACTGGCCCAGCAGTTGCTTGAGTACGAACGCCAGATCACTGAATTAGCCCAGCCGATCCACCGAAGCGAGGTTGAGCAGAAAAGCCACATGATCACGTCGCTTCAGATTTCGCTGGCAAGCCTGGCGCAGCAGCTCGCTGCGGCAGCGGCGAATTTTACCCCTGAGCATCCGGAGTACAAAAAAATTCAGAGGCAGATTGATGAACTGCAGCGGCGGATGGTGACGGAGGCAAAAAAGGAGTACGCCCAGACATCACGTTCCACATCGAACACTCTGGACTCCGTCTTGACCAATCTGATGACGGCGAGGGTCAACAAGGCCATTCGGGCTGGGCGGTTGGAGAAACTGCACGCCACCAAAGAACAGTATCTGCACGAAATGGGCAGGGTCGCGAAGGGCAGCGCCCTGTACAGCAACCTGGATGACGAAAAAAAGAGCCTGACCACGACGATTCAGCGCGAACGCGGTGACATTCTTTCCCTTGACTCGCTGATGGCCAAGCCGTTTTCTTTTTACCGTGTTTCGGCCACCCCATTTATCGATAAAGAATACCCTGAGAATTCACGGTATTTTCCAAAAAGAAAGCTGATCCTGTTGCTGTCCCTTGTGTCAACGGTTTTTCTTGCCTTTTTTTATATCCTTTTCAAAGAGCTGCATATCGAGACGCTCTATTATGCTTGGCAATGCACTGCACTGCCCGCAGACGTTACTCCCATCGATGTGACCTTGGGGGACCAGCAGGGTATGCGCACGCTTGCACGCTACGTGGCTGCACAGCACACAAAGGAGAGTTTACTGGTGCGGATTCGCCAGCATGACGCAGGACCTGCGACGCAGCAGGTCGCCTCTGCCGTGGCAAGCTATCTTGTCCGCTCCGGCGTGAAGACCTTGCTGCTCGACGAAAGTAGGCACCCTGGAACTGACCAGGAAGGTGCGACAGGCAAAGGGTTGAGATCATGGCTTTCCGGTCAGGAGAATGACCTGGCCGGCTGCATTGTTACGCATGAAAACGGCTACGATATACTGTACTGTTCGAATGATGGTCCTGACACACAGTGTGTGTGCGAAACGCAAGAGCGGCAGCAGATGTTTGCCTCCTTGCTAGGCCGTTATCAGGCCGTCCTCCAGGTTGATCGTTCCCTGCTGGGCGCGACTGCCTGTCTTCCCATTGACGTCGTTGCCGCACATGTCGATGTCTTCGTTGTCAGTAGCGGTGCGATGGCTGTTGACCAAGAGGTAAAGGTGATTGAGCTTGAAAAACAGTTATATGCGACGGACCGGGCCGTGCTTGTAGTGGTAAACGACGGAAGACAGGTTGACGTGTTTTCCCTCTCCGGCTTGGCCTCCTTGGCGCGCCGCTTTGTCTCACTCCCTGTTGAACTTGTCGGCAAGTGGCTGCGATGATCTCATGGCCTTCGAAAATCTGCGAAAAGGAGATTAACCCCGCTTGGTATTTGGCCTCTGGTGCCTCTGTTTATATCATTATGTTGTTTTCTCCTCAGTCTCTGTGGTTTAATGTTATATATTTTTTCATATTAGCAACATTGATTATTGTCAAACCGAGGCAGGGAGTAGCGTTTATTATCTATTGCTACCCAGTTATGAGCTGTGGCTACAATTTGCTTTGGTCGCTGGGAATGCCCTATGACTTTGTAGTATCCTTGAATGTTCCCGAGGTGAAAACATCTGTTGCCCCGCTGGAAAACAAAGTAACTCTTTTTCAGTTTCAGGTTGTTTCCATATTATTTCTGCCGTCTATTATATTCTATATACGTACTTATTTTTCCAGAATCACAGTAAATTGGAAGCTAGTACATCTTTTGTTTTTTTTCTTTATTTGGTGCTCAGTGGTCGTCTGTACATCGCGCATGCCTGACAAGTCGCTTTTTGGGCTTTCGCGATTTGCCTCAGTTCTTATTTTATCGCTCTATATAACTTTTTTTGTAACAAATCTTGCAGAGATACGTAGACTAATGGTTGCACATTGTAGTGCTGCCCTACTTTTGTCATTTTTCGCATACTATGGCACGTACTACGGATTTAATGAAGTCTCACATATATTTATAGTAAAGTCGCTGAAGATTATTCAGTTTCAATCATTGTTTAATGGATCTAATTATTTTAAGGCTGATATACAAGGTATGCTTCCAGGCTTTGGGCTCTCAGGTAAACATGAGTTTTCAACTTTTGTTGCGGCAGGGTTTTTCTTTTCACTTTATTTAGGCGCAACAACTCCGCGAAAATGTTTTCAATTTTTCTATTTTATCGCCAGCCTGGTACTTTTTACAGCCCTGTTCTATGCCCCGAGTAAACTAACTATAGTCGGAGTCATTTTTGGAACGCTCTTGACAGCAATACTTACTCCAAGACTTCGAAAAAATATTGCCATTATAACCTTTGCAGTCATTGCCTTCCTTGGTTTTTCCTTGACGGTTTCGCAATTTCTTCGACCACCGCACGCAAAAAAAATGTCAAGTATGACAAGAAATTTTACAGTTATTAATGACTCCAGTGAATTTAGCCAAACGTCGTTTAAGGCCCGCCTGGCAATTATGCGTCAAGCCTTGGATAAAGCTAAAAAGTCCGAATGCCTTGGTATCGGGCCTGACATGCTTCAGCGGGACGATATATTTACACAGGTCCATGGGCATAATCTATTCATCACCCTTCTTGTTGAGTATGGTTTACCTGCGTTGCTGTGTGTAGTTGTTATTGGCATTTTGTTAGTCCGCCGAGTTGCTCGCGTACTGCTGACACCCGTCCGTCGTTTCGATCCTGAATTTCTAGCATTACTCTCAATTACGTCTGCATTTATAGCAATCTTTTTTGAATACAATTTTGACTGTTTTGTCTGGCAACCGCATATATGGATTATTGGTACCTTGCTTTGGATTACGGCGCACATAGTTTACCAGAAAGACACAAGTCAAACATTGGCAAAACAAATATGAAGCAGTTATTTGTCGCTTACAGTATATTTCTTTTTAGCTTCATTGTCTTACCCAGTCAGTGCTTGGCTGATGTTGCCTTGAAGCCTATACAGATTCGCATTAACGTTAGCGCTGTGCCTGACAGAGAAATTGTCCATCAGGCTGATACGCTGCGTTATTTGAGCCAGCTATACGCAAAAAATCAAATTCGAGCCGGTTTCTGGGTAAACGGGGCTGCCTATCAGCAACTTAAATCTCATGCCCCCTCTCTGGTGAAGGGTTTATATGAACACGGCTTTCTTATTGCTCATCATGGAGCCAATCGGGGAGGACGCGGTGAGAGTCTTGTTGAAAAATCAGCAGCGTTGTCGTGGGAAAATGCTCTGCAAATGGCCTTGGAGTTTGAGCGACAAGCAGACAAGGGTGGCCTTGAACAGATGCAGCAAGATTTTCACAATAACATTACTGTTACCGGTCGCTTCTTTCGAGCTCCAATTCTACAAGCGACTAAACTTTTGGGTTGCGAGTCAATGATAGGACTCAGGGATCAGTTGCATGCGCCGACAAATGCTGCCTGGTACATGGGAATGCTTTGTTTGCCTGATGGCGTGACTGTAACTTATGATGAAATATGGGATATCAGTCGTTCAAGAGAAAACATTGCAGATAAACTGCAAGGTTTGATTAATATATGGGTACCTGGGCCAAATGAAACAATTTCAATTGTTATGCATGACTATGATTTTCGCAAGGGATCTGAGTCAGACCAACAGCAATTTAGAAAAGCATATGAAAAACTTATTGCTTTGATTGCAAAGAACAAAACGTTTGAAACTGTGACCTACCGTGAAATAAAAGCTCGCGTAATTGATGCCAGAACTCAGCAGCTCTCCATGGCACAACTTTTTGATGCTGCGAATCAAATAGTTGAGGCAAAAAATATTCCCCTTTCCTTTTCAGTTGGTTCTGCGGATTTTTCCTCTGCGGATATTCTTCATGCGCTTACAATGGCTTTGTCGCAATTTGTAAAAACTGGAGTATTCCCTGCCAATGTACAGCCAATTGAAATGCTTGGTCCTACACACGTGCCCGAGCCCATACAAGATACAACTGTTAATGTCTCAACCATGGTGTCCGTGCTAGCTTCTTGGTTCGATCTTGGCAATGGCTATGTCCCGCCGGCATTTCGTATCAACAATCAGGAAATTCCGTCATCTTCACTGCTCATTGCAATGGGCAAGGTTTTTGTTGCCACGCATAGAAAAAATAAAATCCCCAACAATATTCTTGTGAATAATATTCCAATTCTTCCTGCCCATACAGAAAGGTGCCCTGACACACTTAGTCGTTTGCAATTTTGGACGTATAAGCAACAGCGTTCATTGGTTGGTTCAGCTAACTATGAAATGATCGCTAATCTGCCTTCTGCCACCAAGCCTCGATTATTAGAAACGCCTATTTATGTCACGGTTTACTCGCACAACGAGGACGGTGGCCCTTGGGCGCTGCTGGAAACCAACGCCGACCTGTATGCCCAGTACCGGACTCACCTTATTCAGAAGGTTCGACTTATTCATGAAAGGGGAGCAGCGCTGTCATGGCAAAGTGATTACAGCGTATTGCGTGCCATGCTCCACCATGAAAAGGGACACCTCCTTCAGGAAACCAACAATAAAAATGTGTTACGCTGGATGGCAGAAGACATGGGTGTTG